>DASVWA010000543.1:0-3284 GCA_036389855.1 Pseudonocardiaceae bacterium | reverse complement strand
GGCCTCTACCGTGTCAAGGTAGCGCTCTCCCACTGAGCTAATCGCCCGAGGCGGAGGCGGGAATCGAACCCGCGTACAGGGCTTTGCAGGCCCTTGCCTAAGCCACTCGGCCACTCCGCCGCGCCTCACATCGGAGCGGTTCCCACGGCCGACGGTCTGACGTTGTCGCCCCGAAAGAGCGGCTGAAGACGCTCCATTGGGGCGACCCGACACGACGGGCCGCGCAGAGCGGACGACGGGATTCGAACCCGCGACCCTCACCTTGGCAAGGTGATGCGCTACCAGCTGCGCTACGTCCGCATGCTCCCGACGGGACTGGCCCGGCCCCCGCCCTGGTGCGTCCAGAACTGTAGCCGACCCGGGAAGTCCGGATCAACCGGGCTCAGGGCAGATCGTTGGCGATCATCTGATCGAGCGCATCATCGACATTCATCCACAGGGTCTCGTTCCCGGGCAGGATGATGTCGTAGCTGGCGTCCAAGAACTCGGCGAGCCGCTGCGCACTGGCCTCGAACACGGCGTGGCCCGACGGCGAGTTGAGCTCAACCACAACGATCTCCGGGTCGCCGGAGCCGGGGCGGATGCGCACATCGCCGTCTCCGGCGCGGGCGAGTAGACCATCTGCGAGCAGATCGCGGGAGAACACCCACTCGACCCAGCCGGCCCGTCCGGTGCGAAAGGCCGCGATGATGGCGTACGGGTCACGGGTGTCGTAGCGGAGCTCCACTTGAACAGGCACCGCGGGTGTACGCGGCGCCAACAGATCGAAGACCGCTGATGAACGCAGAGTCACATGGTCGTTACGCATCGTATTCGCCCTTTCTGTGCCTTCGGGCCCTGAAACGACTGACTCTCGCTCCTGTGACGCTGGGGGGACTGAGCTACGCCCGGATGCCTAAGACGACCACTCGGACGGGGCAGGGATTATCAGTCGAGCGGCATGATGGTCGCTCAACGTGCCTGCCCACCGCTGTATGCGGAGATATGCGACACAACTAACCTGAACCGGGTAGGTAGTGGCGGCGTAGGTACGACGTGAGGATCACTCTGGTGGCCGATGAAGCACGATCGGGCCTTCCGCGGCCTGACCGGGCACCGGACGCGGCAGAATCCGCGCCATCGGCTCCCAGCCCGGCTGAGGGACCTTCCGATGCTGAGCTTGTGCGCAGGCTATGCAATGCCGACGGGGCGGCACTATCGCAGCTTTATCGGCGTTTTGGCCGGCCCTGTTACTCGTTGGCTCGTCGAATCTGTGCAGATGAAGGGCTGGCCGAGGATGTGGTGCAAGAAGTGTTCCTAACGCTGTGGCGGGATCCGAACCGATTCGACCCATCACGCGGTGGGTTCGCCACCTGGCTGCTCACGTTGATCCACCACAAGGCCGTGGATGCGGTACGGAGAGAGAGCACCATCCGTCGTCGGACGGTGGCGGCCCCCGAGGCGGGCGAGGACTGGTCGCCCACGCCGGTACCGGGCGCCGACCAGGCGGCGATGGCCCGAGTCGCGGCGGGTCAGGTGCGCGCGGCGTTACATCGTTTACCGGTCGAGCAGCGGCAGGTGCTGGCCTTGGCCTATTTCGGCGGGCACACTCAGCGTGAGATCGCCGTTCTGACCGGTGTGCCGCTGGGCACGGTGAAGTCCCGCATGTTCACCGCGGTGCAGCGGCTACGCGTACTGCTCACCGATCAGTTGGGCCCGGACGCTCTGGTCACCGAGGCATACGTGACGAGGGAGGCGAGCAGGTGAACACCCAGCACCGTATTGCAGACTGCCCGCACCGGGATCTGGCCGTCGGGTGGGCCTTGCACGCTCTGGAGCCTGCCGAAGAAGCACTGCTCGCCGCGCACATGCCAGACTGCCCATCATGCACCCGTACCGTAGCTCAGACCGAGCAGATCGGCGCGACGTTGGGCCTTTCGGTGCCGGAACTGATCCCCAGCGCCGAGCTGGAGGAGCGCGTGCTCGCGGTCACGATCGACCGGCGGGCATCGCCGGTTGAGCCGTTGCCACCTCCGACGCAGCCGGCGCGACCTGATCGACAACCGGCGCGACGATCCGGTACTGGTCTGCTCGCCGCGGCCGCGGCCGTAGTCTTGGTAGCCGCCATAGTGGGGCTCGGTGTGCGGGTAGCGCAGCTCAGCGATGAGCGCAATCAAGCGGAACACCAGGTCACGGCAGTGTCGGAGGCGATACAGGCAGCGGCGGACCCGGCGGCGGTCCGGGTGCCGCTGGTGGCCAGCGACGGTGGCGCGGCAGGCATGGTGCTCGCGAGTCGGGATCGTGTCGCGGTCGTGGCCACCGGGCTGCCCGGCAACCGGGTGACAGACCAGACGTACGTCCTGTGGGGGCTCGCCGGTCAAGTACCGACCGCGCTGGCGGCCTTCGACGTGACGCCAGAGACGCCCCGGCTGCACGCTGTACCCACTGCGGCGGGAACCCAGAACTTCACCGGTTACGCTGTCTCGCTTGAACCGGGTAGGCGCACCCCCGCTGCGCCAACGAAAGTCCTTGCGAGTGGGCAGGTGAGAAGCTGACGGTCGAGGAGAAGCCCGGCCCGCGGTTGAACGACCGGGTTGGGCACGATCACTGGTACACCCGGTTTCGAGAGCGGGTACGCCGCCGGTCAGGTATCGATCTTGCTTACCGGATCATGGTCGGTGTGGTCGGCGCCGCGGTGTTCGTCGTAGGTGTCATCGCCATCCCTTACCCGGGTCCGGGTTGGTTGATCCTATTCGCCGGCCTGGCAATCCTGGGAACCGAATTTCACTGGGCTCAGCGTGTGCTGCAGTGGGTCCGGGATCGCTACGACTCCTGGATGGACTGGACGCGCCAGCAGTCACCCCTGGTTCGTCTGGCGGCGGTGGCTCTGACCGGCGTCGTCGTCCTGGTGACACTGTGGCTAGTGGACGCCTTTGGTCTGGTTGCAGGTTGGGTCGGGCTGGACTGGGATTGGGTGCGTTCACCGTTTGCCTGATCCGGTAGGGTAGTCGCACCGCAGGCCAGCGAGGGGCGATTAGCTCAGCGGGAGAGCGCTTCGTTCACACCGAAGAGGTCACTGGTTCGATCCCAGTATCGCCCACTCCTAAAGCCCAGCTCAGAGCTTCATCGAAGCTTTCGTAACCGATCTTCAGGCTCGGTTTTTGGTGGTGTACTGCAGCAAAGTACTGCAGTAGCCGGTCACCCATGGAGACTGTCTCCTAGCCTCTTGAGCGCAGCCCGAGTGGCCTTGGAGGAGGCTTGCGCGTAGATCTCCATCGTCACGGCGATCTGGGCGTGACGCAGGA
>DASVWA010000542.1:0-3430 GCA_036389855.1 Pseudonocardiaceae bacterium | reverse complement strand
GGCGGCAACGTTGGATGGACCGACGTATCCGGCAGGGCTTGACCTTGCCGGTAGTGCGGTCGACGACTCGGCTGTGCACAGGGCCGAAGGTGGGGGCGGTAAAGGTAGCGAAGATCACCGGATGTTGGGCGACAGTGTCGGGGACACCTTTGCCGCCGACCAGGCCAGCGCGGATGAGCTGGTAGGTGTCGGCGCGGTAGGTCTCAGCGCACGTCGGGCACACACTGGCGCGGCGGTCCCCACAGGGTACATAGATCACGCCGTCGGGCAGGGTTTCGGTGGTGCGTGAGGACAGGATTTCGCCGGTGGTGGGATTGATTGGGTCTCGTCAAGTGATCTGGCCCCACCGGTCGTCATGAATGTTGGCCCCAGTTGTCAGTGGCTGGGGTTGTGGTTTTCGGTTGGTGGCCGCCTGAGAGTCCGCGCTCCTGTTGGTTTTTGATCACATGGTGAGCCTGCGGTGTTCGGCGACTCGGCAGGCGGCGGAGCAGTAGCGGCGGGGTTGTCCGCGTTGGTGCAGCCGGTGGATCATGTGGGGGCAGAGCCAGCGGGCACAGCGCAGCAGGACGCAGCCGGTGTGCTCGGGGCATGGCCCCGGTGCCCGGGGTGGGCTGTAACGATATTCATGCTGGTTGGTCATCGGTGGCCTTGAGGTGTGCCGCTGGCGCGGGTCAGTTGGCGCGTTTGCGGCGGGCGGTGGTTTTGCTGGTGCGCAGGCGGTAGGACTCGGTGCCGGTTTCGATGATGTGGGCGTTGAAGGTGACTCGGTCGACGATCGCGGCGACGAGGCGGGGGTCGGGAAAGACGGAGCCCCACTCGCTGAACGGGAGGTTGCTCCCGATCCCGATGGAGGCTCTTTCCTCCCTGTCGGTGATGATCTGGAACAGCAGTTCGGCGCCGCGGGGGTCGATGTGGACGTAGCCGAGTTCGTCTAGCAGCAGGAGATCGAGGCGGCCGTAGCGGCCGACGACGCGGGACAGGACGCGTTCGTCGGCGGCCTCGACGAGCTCGTTGACTAGCTTGGCGGTGGTGACGTAGCGGACCCGGCGGCCCTGCTCGCAGGCCGCGAGGCCCAGACCGATCAACAGATGTGACTTGCCGGTGCCGGGGTCACCGAGTAGGACGACGGGCTCGCCGGCGTCGAGATAGGTCCCTGATGCCAACGCGGCGAGCTGGGCTGGCTGGATCGTTGGGGCTGCGCTGACATCGAAGTCAGCCAACCGTTTCAGGCGGGGGAATCGGGCCTCGGTGATGCGGCGGGTGCGCCGGCGGGTGGCCCGTTCGTCGACTTCGGCGGCGAGTACTTCGGCGAGGAAACCGAGATAGGTCTGCCGTTCCCGGACCGCGATCTGGGCCAGCCGCGCGGCTTCGTCGCGGACGGTGGGCAGGTGCAGTTCGCGGGCGGCGGCGCCGATGGCGGCCTGCGCGGCGGTGTCAGACATGCTCATGCGTCGCTGCGGTCAATAGTTTGTCGTAGTCGGCCAGCGATGGGGTGGGCCGGTCATAGCGGGCCAGTGCCCCGATCGGGATCACTGGTGCGACCGTTTTTGCTGCGTGGCGGCGGGCCTCGATCAGCACGACGTGCGGGTCGAGCAGGTCTTTGTCGACCGCGGTGCTCATCGCGGTGATCAGCGCCTCGGCAGGCACAGTGCGATGCGCGAGCAGCACCTCGATCAGCGCTTTGGTCCCGGCGGCGTCGCCGTGGGCCTGCCGGGTAGCGTCCCAATATCGCTGATGGGTCGCGGTGAACACCCCTGCCGCCGTGGCTTGGGCCAGCGCGGTCGCCCCCGGCAGGGCGCCGGGCTTGGTTGTCAACACCTCGAGGTAGTGATCCAGCACGAGGACCTCGGCGTACTTGGCGACCGCCCGCTCGTGCCGGGCCACCACGGTCGCCCCGTCCATGACCTCGACGGTGGTCGCGCCCAGGCGGGTGGGCAGCCGGCGGCCGACGTAGCGGGCCGGGACCGAATAGAACCGCTGCCGGACACAGATCCGCGCCTTGGTGTCCACCCGCGGGCGCAGCAGCCGCGTGGTGTCGAACACCTCCTCGGCGGGCAGCGGCGCCAGGGCGGGCCCTTCGGTAGCGAACGCCGCGCTGACCGTGACAGTGCGGCCGGTGATCACCCGCGCGTCGTCGAGGGCGTCTGCGGCGGCGATCAGCTCGTTCAGCTCGGTCAGCGAGGCGACCCTGGGGATCGGCACCAGGTGCCGGCGGCGGAACCGGCCAATCTCGCCCTCCACGCCGCCCTTCTCGTGGCTGCCGTCCTTGCCCGGGCGGCAAAAGAAACTGTCGAAGCCGTAATGGGATCTCAGCGCGACAAACCGCTCCGACTCCTGGCGATCTCGGCCCTTGCACACGCGGATCACCGCCGGTTTCAGGTTGTCGTAGCGGATCCGCCCCGGCACAGCACCGAAACGCTGCAAGGCCAGCACGTGCCCTTCCAAAAACGCCTCCTGCGCCTGGGTCACGAACGCGACATGAAACGCCCGCCCCGAACACGACAAGCGCATCACGAACAGCCAGCACGTCGTGAGCACCCCGGCGAGCAACGCCTGAAACTCCCCGAAGTCGACCTCAGCCTCAGCGCCGGGCGGGTGGGTCTGGGGCACCATCACCTCGACCCCGTCGCCGCCCAGCTCGACCCGTCGGCGGGCCACATACCGCGACACCGTCACCTCGGCCAGCTGCGCGCCGTGCTCGGCGACCAACCGCTGCCAGATCCGTCGCGCCGTATGCCGCTGCTTGCGCGGCGCCTCCCGATCGGCGATCAGCCAACCGTCGATCACCTCCGCCCACGCGTCGAGCGCCGGCCGCAACCGGCGCCGGTAGGGCTTACGAGGCGGCGGCACCGCGCTCGCCAACGCCTGACGCACCGCCCGACGATGCACCCGATGCCGCTCCGCCAGCTCCCGGATCGACAACCCCTCCACCCGGCGATCACGCCGGATCCGCTCAAACAGCTCCACCCGTGATCGCACCCCTGCCAACCCTCCTGCCGACCAAAACGGACAGGAAGATCACAAACAAGGTGGGGCCAACATTCGTGCAGACACGCCGACCCCACCACCCGGCAGCGCACCCACCCGGTGGGGCCAAACTTCACGCCGATTCAGGCCTACGCCGGGGCCATATCAGATGACCACACTCAGAAACACAAACGCCGAGCACATGGTCAGTGTGACCTTCACCGAGACCGGTCATTGCCTACTCGCTCTCGGGCGCTTGGACAGTGCAGCGCAAGCCTACGAGGAGTCGATCAGACGCGCGTCTAGCCTAGGCGATGTCCGCGGCGCCGCTGTCGCAAAAGGCCAGCTCGCTGCAGTACGACTCCTGCAGCGCCGGTACGAGGAAGCGCTGCACAGCTACACCCAAGCACGCGACACCTTCGAGAAATTAGGCGAACCGCGATCGGTAGCCACCATCTGGCAC
>DASVWA010000541.1:0-4974 GCA_036389855.1 Pseudonocardiaceae bacterium | reverse complement strand
GGCTCCGGCAGCCGTTCAAACGAAGCATTCGGTCGCGACGTAGGCGACCGGGGCCCCTGCCGCCTGGACACAGGCCGCAATTGCAGGTCCCGCAATCCCGTCGCGTTCACCGATGACAATGACCTGCTTGCCGTCGAACATCATGCCTCCTTTGCTGGTAACCGGGTGAGCGCTGTGGCCAGCCACGTATCGACTTGATCCGCCACGAGGTTGGGGTCACAGATCCGGTCCACCTCCTGGCCATCGGACAGCAGCAGGATGGTGGGAAGTCCCCGTACCTGTAGCGACATGCACAGCCGCCGCGCCTTGCTCGCATCCAGCTTGACCACGGTCAGGTCCGGGATCGAGGCGGCGATGCTCGCCATGTGCGGGGCCAATGCCACGCACGGGTGGCAACTTTCGGCCCACACGTCGACGAGCACGAGGCCCGATCCGACGAGCTCGTCGAAGTTCTCCTTCGTCGCGTCCATCACCTGGCCCATGAGTTCACCCTCCGTTGCGTTCCAGCAAGATGCTCATGCCGTCGGACCGCTGGCTCATCCGTCCCAGGAACAGGCTGCCCTTGGCCAGCAGCAACACCCGGCTGGCCGATCCGGTCGTCAGCCGCCGCAGGGCATGCGGCAGGTAACACACCGCCGAAGCCAGGTGGCCCTGGGTGGGGGCGTAACCGGGCATGCCATGCTCGGAGACGAACGGGTTGATCCCCTCGCGGTCGATCTCCCCCCGGCGGGCGGCCAGCGCCGCGATCGTCCGGTAGTTGCGCGCCGCGACGTCCCCGGAGCCCTGCGGCTCGGTGATCTCCGGGTTGTGCAGCTCGGTGGCGTAGTCGTCGACGTCGAGCATCCGGGCGCCGATCGCCTCCAGCGGTTGCACGGCCAGATCGTGCAATATCTGCGCACCGGAGCCACCTGAGGAGACCCGGTGGCGCCCGACGGCGTCGAGCCGGATCCGTGGCGAGACGCCGTCGTCGGCGGTCACCAACATGGCCACCCCGCCGAGCACGTCTTCGAGCACGGGCAGGTCATGGCGCAGGTGGCCTTCGAACTTCATTCCGAGCTTGGGTTGCGAACCTCCGGCGACCACGGCGACCTGCTCGACCACACCTGCCACCACGAGGCTGGCGGCGATCACCAGCGCGGGGATCGGCGCCGCGCAGAAGTTCTTGACGTCGGCACCGGATGACTCGGCCAGGCCGGCGACGGCCGCGATCGTCTTGCCCATGTTGCCCCCGCCGCGCTGGTAGCGGTCGCCGACGGCTTCCTCGGAGCAGGAGATCGTGTAGCCGACGGCCGCGGGGTCGAGGTCGTGATCGTGCAGCAGGTGCAGCGTCGCCAGGACGCCGGTGGCCTTGCAGGCCAGGTTCTCCAGCAGCACGTGCGCCACCAACGACTCGTCCTCGGCGTGCGCACCGCGCAGTGCCCCCGCCAGCTCGGCCCCATCAGGTAGCTCAGCCAGGTGCACGGGCAGGGCGCCGCTAGCGACGGCAGCGGTGGCGTCACCGGCCGCCGCGGAGATCCGGCTCAGGTCCAGGTGCGCCGCCAGCGGATGCTCAGCCAGCCGCTTGGCGGCCTGCTCTGCGATCTCCGGACGCAGCACCAGCAGATCGAACTCGTCGACGGCGGCCATCAGCCCGAGGAACTCCAGCTCGGGCATCAACTCCCCGAACGGCCCGAAACGTTCCGCGCCGGCAAACCCAGCCCCGACCCATGGGCGCGACGGCAGCTCGCGGGGATGGCAGGCGCCCAGGAACGCCTGGTGCGGTGGGTAGCCGACGGCATCGTCGAAACTGCGCAAGTTGGTCAGGAAGCTGGCCGTCAACTGCTCGTCACCGGCCAGGGTTCGCATCGGCTTGGATCCGTGCCGGGCCAGGCCCGGGGTGTGGGCCAGCACGAGGCTGGCGGCTCGGACGACCGCTGCTTCAGGCATCGATCTCCTCCGCGACGTCGACCTCAAAGATCGTCGGGCGTTCCACCGCGGTTGCGACCGCGTCCAGTGCGCGCACCACCAACTGCCGCCGCCACGCCTGCTCGGCCGGCAGCGGCAGGTTCGGGTCCCCCGAGGGGTAGGGGATTCCCCGACCGGGCACGATGCGCGGCGCGCCGACCTGCTCGGCGATCGTCACCAGGTTGGTGATCAGCGCGGTCGGGATACCGGCCCGCTCCAGTTCCTTGGCAAGCGTTGACCCGCAACGCGTTCCGGTGCCTCAAGTGGCGGTCAGGATAGCCGCCTGCACACCCGCCTTGCGAAGCTCGGCGGCCCACTCGACGCCGAAGCGACGCGCGGTGGCTACCGACGTGCCGTTACCCACCGTGACCAGGAACTCGTCGTGCAGCCGGCCGATCGCGCCCGCACGCTCCAGGGCGCGGGCGGTGTCCAGTGGCAGCAGCCGGTTCGGGTCGGCATTGGCGGCCGTCGTGGCAAAGCCACCGGCCACCGATTCCCAGTCACCGGTGCTAAGGCCGTCGAGGCCCTCGATCCGGTAGCGCAGCCAGCGGGTAGCACGAGCCGACTCGAGCCGGTCCGGGTTGCCGGCGGGCACCACGGCACCCTCGGTCACCAGCGCCACGGTCACGCCGGCCGCCTTGTCGACCGGTGCCGCCGGCTCGACTGCGTCGAACCCGCCAACGGGAACCTCGGTGGATTCCCGATCGCCGCCGAGCCGGCGCAACACGAGCTCGACCGCACGCGCAGCGGCACGGTGCTCGACCAGCCGGCCGATCCGCGCGGCCCGGGCGACCCGGCCGTCCGCCACGGTCAACGTTGCACCGGTGCTCAGCTTCGCGATCGCGGCGGCGACGGTGTGCAGGGTCGGGCGCATCTCGCGGGCGGTCGCACTCGCTGCCACGACCGGCGCGGCTCCAGCGTCGGGGACGCCAGGGTTGTCAGGGTGCATCGTCGCCAACGCCGGTAATCCCGCGGCGTGGGCGGCGGCGACCAGCCGGGCGCATGCCAGCCCGTAGCGCCCGCTACCGAAGGCAGGTCCGGCAATGAGCAGCTCGGCACCGGCGCTGCGGGCCATCGTGAGCAGTTCGTCAGCGGCGGCCGCCTGCGAGGCCGCGTAGTCGTCACCACACACGAGCGTGGCCACGATCTGGTGCCCGTCACCCAGTAACTGGGCCAGCAGCCGCCCGGGGCCGACCGCTCCGTCGAGCACCCGGGGGCCGATCCCCGCAGCATCCTCGCCACCGAGCCCGGCATAGAACTGGTTGATGTAGTGCACGATGCGCATCAGGCTGTGCCTCCCGACTGCTGGCCGACCAACTGCTGGCCGGCCCACTGCTGCTCAGAACGGCAGGTCAGGCGCCCGGCGCCCAACGGGCTCAGGGCGCACAGGACCGCCGCGGTCGGCACCTCCACCGCGGCAGTCGCCGGGGCATCGGCGATGCGCAGCCGGGTGCCTCCGAATGCCCGCTCGACCACTGGCAGCTGCACCCGCTGATCGTAGTTACCGGTACTGACTACTGCACCTCGCCGTGGGCCGGCTACCAGCGGTGGTCCGGTGCCGTCGGCGCCGGACATCTCGGCGTACAGGGCCACCGCAGTCAGGCCGTCGGCCTCCAAGGCATCAATTTTCAACATCAGGTCGTTGTCGGCGTTGCCCGCGCCCTCCTTGGTCACGATGGCGGCGTCGAAGCCGGCGGCGCGGCACAACCAGGCAGCGTGCGTGGACACCAGCTCCTTGTCGCCTTGCTCCACCGGCTCGGGGCACAGCACCAACCCGGCGAAGTGCAAGTCCCGCCCATCCCGGGCTCGCAACTCGGCGATCACCGGGTGGTTTTGGTGTAGGTAGGTCGGGTTGCGCAGGGCCGGATGCCCGTACTGGCCGCTGACCACGGCCCCGTCCTCGACCTCCGCGGGATCGAACAAGGTCGGCAGGCAGCCCGCCATACTGCGTCCGTAGACGAAGACGTCCTTGAACGCGCCCTGGGTTTGCAGGTTGGTGATCACTCCGACTCGGGGCAGTTCGCCGGTGGACGTGCCGGGCTGGTGCGGTGGGGCCAGCTCTTCCACGGCGTCCGGTGCGGCGTTGACGGCGGCATCTGCAAGGTGCACCGCGAGCCGCAGCAGCCCGCGGCGCAGCGCGACCTCAGCCTCGTGCCAGGAGGCACCGTCCGCGCGATCGAACTCGATCACGACGTTGTTCGTCCGGCCGAACGGGGACAGCTCGGCGGCCGGACCGGACATGTCGATCAGGCCTTCCTGATTGCGCGGCAGGTGCCCGGCGGCCAGCACCGCGGCCCCGCGCAGCACGTGGGTGTCGCCGCCACGCTTGCGGTTGACCGGCGCTAGCCAGCCGGGAAAGGTTCCTCCGCCCGATCCCTTGCATCGCGGCTCCACCACGTCCAGCGGCGCGATGTTCCGAACCTGGTCTCCCGGCGCCGCGGTGTGCGCGCGCACCGACGCCAGGGCAGGATCGGCGAACAATGCCTCTGCCTGGTCCCCGCCTACCACCAGATGGTGCTGCTCGTATCGGGTGGTGCCGCCGATCTCGACGGAGCAGACCTCGTGCACGAGGCGTTCCATTGCCGACACGACGGTCTCCCCTCGGTGGCTTTCAAGGCATCGTAACCACGGGTGCACCGATCATTGGAATGATGTCGGGCAAACCACCCTTATCGTGGGCGGTCGACGCTGCTTACCTCGCGCGTGGCCGTCGCGGCCTGAACCTCGTCCTCGACGCGGGCGCGCTCATCGCCCTGGACCGCCGACCTTCGCGCCCTCGTGCAGCATCGCGATTGCGCGGTGATAGTCGTGCCCGCCTGCATCTCTGTCGCCTGGCTCGCCTGAGCGGGAGACTGGTCGCTATGAGCATCCCGGTGCAGATCCCCACCTTCCGATAATGACCGCGCCGTACGAGTTACGCGCTTACCGCGCACTGGAGACGCCGGTGCTGCTGCTGGCCACCGAGACCTGGCTCGACGCTGGGTTCGGGGCACAAGGCGCCATAGCTGCGATTCTCGAGACAATTCCGAC
>DASVWA010000540.1:0-1818 GCA_036389855.1 Pseudonocardiaceae bacterium | reverse complement strand
GCAGACCCTGCAGATCGACGATGAGCAGTACGGCCGGGTGCAGGTGAGGTCCTGGGCAGGGCTGCATCCCAAGCTGGCCGGCCGCGGCCGCTGGACCAACTACCCCGAGCCGCCGATCGTGACCGGCACGGTGATCCGGGTCCAGGTCGAACACCTGCCCCGACCCACCGCCCGGGCGGTCAAGACGCTGTGGCTGTGGTGGGCCGGCCCCGGCCGCCCGGACCTGGACCGGTGCTGGCGGTCCTACATCCGCCGCTTCGACCTCGAGCACACCTTCCGCTTCTGCAAACAGGCCCTGGGCTGGACCACCCCGCGAGTGCGCACGCCCCAGCAGGCCGACCGCTGGACCTGGCTGGTGCTCCTGGCCTACACCCAGCTGCGCCTGGCACGGCCCATCGCCATCGACACACGACTGCCCTGGGAACGACGACTGCCAGCCCACCGGCTGACCCCGGCCCGGATCCGACGTGATTTCCCTCGACTGCTGCCGATCCTGGACACCCCGGCCAGCCCACCGAAACCCTGCGGACGCTCACCCGGGCGCCCCAAAGGCAGCCGACGAGGACCAGCACCACGCCATCCCGCCATCCACAAGGCCGCCGCCTGAAGTTACCAATGGGATTGCAGGATGGATGACGTCAGGCGACCGCGGTGATGTAGGCAAGTTCTGGGTCGCCGAAGAAGCCGCGGACGATGTGCGGCAGGCGCTGCAGCCGGCGTAGCCGGGCGGTGATGACCGCCTTCATCTGCTGGGGTCCCTTGGGAGCCGCCGGGGCCACCCCGTCGTGCTTGACGTTCTTCCACACCCACTCGTCCGGATTGAGCTGTGGGGAGTACGCCGGCAGCCGGTGCAGCCGCAGGGCGCCGTGGGTGGAGGCGACGAACCGGTCGACGGTCTTCGCGCGGTGCACCGGGTGGTTGTCGACGATGCAGAACACCGGTCCGGTACCGGCGCGCTGGGCGTCGTGGATCAGCCGCTGGAGGAAGGCGATGAACCGGGCGCCGGTCAGCGTGCCGGGCAGCACCGAGAACCGCAGCGCGCCCTTCGCGCTGATCGCCGAGATCATGTTCAGCCCGAACCGGGCGCCGGTAGTGCGCACCGCTGGCGTCTTGGCGACCGGGGCCCAGGTGGTGCCGGCGTGATAGTCGCTGCGCACGCCGGCCTCGTCGATGAAGTAGACCGTGCCGCCGGCGGCCTTGGCCTGCGCGGCGATGCGCGGGTACTCGGTCTGCTTCCACCGGGCCACCGCGGCCGGGTCGGCCTGCTCGGCGCGCCAGAGCGGACGCTGGGCGGAGAAACCCAGGTCGTGCAGGGTGCGCCCGACGCTGGCCACGGTCAACGGCACGCCGAACCGCGCCTCGATCAGCTGCCGGACGATCTCGCGGGTCCACAGCGCGACCGGAAATCCGTGATCGCGCGGATCGGTGGTGATGATCAGATCGGCCAGCTCGCGCAGCTGGGTGTCGGACAGCTTGCGCCGCGGGCCCGGCGCCGATCGCGACAGCAACGCCTGGCGACCCCCCGCCCGGGCCTTGGCCAGCCAGGTGTAGATCGTCTTGGGATGGATGCCCACCGCGGTCAGCCCGGCGCCCACCTCGGCCGCCGGCACGCCCCGGGCCACCTGATCGACCGCCCGCAGCCGCAGCACCTCAAGGGTGTGGTGGTCCAGCTTCCGGCCGTCGTCCTCGCGCATGGTCCATCGTCATCCGCATCGAATCGCCGGTCAACCAAGCAGCAATCGGCTTAGTAAGACGAGCGCGGCGGCGGCAATCGCGCTTATGCGCTGAGGGCAGACGGTGACGCGGCTCAGGGCACGC
>DASVWA010000539.1:0-6739 GCA_036389855.1 Pseudonocardiaceae bacterium | reverse complement strand
AGAACGGCCGCAGTACGGCGGGTCTGCTCGTCGCCTGCCGACGCCGCGGCAGTGAGGTCTTCACGCAGTTGACGGAGGTAAGGTGTCAAATCCATGACGTCAACTATGACGTCAGAGGTGATGTCAGTCAAGGCGTCACCGGTGTCGCAGTAGGCTGCGGGCGCTCGTAGCTGGGCCCGTTCGAGAGGAGTGGTTACGTCGTGAGCCGGCCTGACGGAGTCGACCCAGCCGCAGCCATGAGCACCGTGGGGTTGCGAGTTGCGCTGGTGGCCAAGACCGAGTTCTTCCCGCCGGCCGATGTGCCCTGGTCTACCGACGCCGACGGTGGGCAGGCACTGGCCGAGTTCGCCGGCCGAGCCTGCTACCAATCTTGGCGCAAGCCCAACCCGGCGACCGCCACGAACGCCGGCTACCTGCGGCACATCATGGAGGTTGGCCACCTCTCGGTCCTCGAACACGGCACGGTCAGCTTCTACATCACCGGAGTTTCCCGATCGCTGACCCATGAACTGATCCGGCACCGGCACCTGTCGTACTCGCAGCTGTCCCAGCGCTATTTTCCCGAACGCGACGCTGACATGGTGGAGCCGCAGGTCATTGCCGAGGACCCGGAGCTGCATGAGCGGTTCCAGGTTGCGGTCCGGGCTAGCCAGCAGGCCTACAACGACCTGCTGGCCGGGCTGGAAGAGCACTTCGCCGGCGAGTCGAACGCTACCCAGCGCCGCAAGCAAGCCCGTCAGGCGGCTCGCTCGGTGCTGCCCAACGCCACCGAGACCCGCATCGTGGTCACCGGCAACTACCGGGCCTGGCGACACTTCATCGCGATGCGGGCCACCGAGCACGCCGACGTGGAGATCCGCGCGTTGGCGGTGGAGTGTTTGCGCCAGCTGCACAAGGCGGCACCCAATGCGTTTAGCGACTTTGAAATCTCCGCTCTTCCAGATGGAACGGAGATCGCTTCCAGCCCGTTCGTGGCGGAGGGCTGACTGGTCAAGGACCGCGTAGCGTGCACGCATGGATTTAGACGAGGCGCGGGCCGTCGTCTCCGAGCAGCACCACGCGGTGCTGGCCACCCTGCGCCGGGACGGAACACCGCAGATGTCCCCGGTGTTAGCGACGGTCGATGGCCAGGGACGGGTGGTCGTGAGTACCCGGCAGACCGCGTTCAAGGTCCGTAACCTGCGTCGAGATCCCCGCGCGTGGCTCTGCGTGCTGCCTGACGGGTTCCACGGCCGCTGGATCCAGGTGGGTGGCTCGGTGCGGATCGTGGAGCTGCCTGAGGCGATGGAGCCCCTGGTGGACTACTACCGGAGAGTCTCCGGCGAGCATCCGGATTGGCACGACTATCGCGCGGCGATGGAGCGTGACCAGCGGGTGCTCCTACAGATTGAGCTCATCTCCGCTGGGCCCGACCGGGAAGGGTGAGGCGACGATGGGGGCAGCACTGTCGCCGCTTAGCGGGTCGCCGTGGAGCTCGCCCTGGGTGGGTGACATGGGCAACACCATGGAGCTCTTCGTTCATCACGAGGACGTACGGCGGGCCCGAATGGGATGGGAGCCGCGACCGGCCGACTCCCGCCGTGCCGGATTGCTCTGGGGCCTGCTCCGGGTGGCCCGGGTGCTGTACCGCAACTCGCCGGTGGGCGTGGTGCTGCGGATGCCGGACGGGTCCGAGCGCACCGCCCGGCGCGGTGAACCCTCGGTCACCGTGGTCGGCTGCCCCGAGGAGTTGACGTTGCACGCCTTCGGCCGCGATCATGCGATCGTCGACATCGAAGGTGATCAGGTGGCCGTAGCCGCTGTGCAGAGCAGCCAGCGAGGGTTGTAGCGAACCCACCCACCGCGGCGAACGAGGGTTGTGGCACCGACCGGTAGCGTCTGCGCACATGAGTACTGCGCCGACCTCGACGTCAGGGCGACCCTTCGGCCGGGTGCTCACCGCCATGGTCACCCCTTTCACGGCCCAGGGACAGTTGGATCTCGATACCGCTCAGAAGCTCGCTCACCAGTTGGTGGAGAAAGGTTGCGACGGCCTGGTCGTTAACGGCACCACCGGCGAGTCGCCAACCACCACTGACACCGAGAAGGCGGACCTGGTGCGGGCGGTGGTGCAAGCGATTGGGGACCGAGCGGCCGTGGTGGCCGGCGCGGGAACCTACGACACCGCGCACAGCGTGCAGCTGGCCCGGCAGGCTGCGCAGGCGGGCGCGCACGGCCTGCTGGTGGTGACCCCGTACTACTCCCGACCGCCGCAGACCGGGCTGGTTGCGCACTTCACTGCGGTCGCCGATGCCACCGAGCTGCCAGTGATGCTCTATGACATCCCCTCGCGCTCTCAGGTGCCGATCGCCACCGAGAGCCTCTACCAGCTCGCTGCGCACTCGCGGATCGTCGCGGTCAAGGACGCCAAGGGAGATTTCGGCTGCGGCGCCGAGGTCATCGCCAACACCGACCTGGCCTACTACTGCGGGGACGACGTGCTCAACTTGCCGTGGCTGTCGGTGGGTGCGGTGGGATTCGTCAGCGTGATCGGCAACGTGGTGGCCGACCGGCTGCGGGCCATGGTCACCGCGTTCGAGGCCGGTGAGGTGCGCGCCGCGCGGAGCCTGCACGCCGGCACCCTCGAACTGATCCGGACCTTCTGTATGGCCGGCGGGGTGGCGTTCGGCAAGGCGGCACTGCGCCTGACCGGGTTCGACGTCGGTGATCCACGGTTACCGCAGGTCGCCGCCGAGCCCGACCAGGTCACCGCGATCGCCACTGCCCTTGTCAAGATGGGAGCCCTCGCGTGACAGCCGTGCCCACCGGCACCCCGCTACCGGTCCCTGGCGTGCCCAGGACCGCCCCACCGCCGCTGATCGACGGCGGCCTGCGCACGGTGGCCCTCGGGGGCATCGGGGAGATCGGCCGCAACATGACCGTCTTCGAGCACGCCGGCCGGTTGCTCGTGGTGGACTGCGGGGTGTTGTTCCCCGAGGACGACGCGCCCGGGGTTGACCTGATCCTGCCCGACTTCCGGGCAATCGAGCATCGGTTGGACGATATCGAGGCGCTGGTGCTCACCCATGGGCACGAAGACCACATCGGCGCCGTGCCCTTCCTCCTGCGGTTACGTCCTGACCTGCCGGTGGTGGGATCGGAGTTCACCCTCGCGCTGGTCGCCGAGAAGTGCCGGGAGCATCACCAGAAGCCGCAGCTGATGCAGGTCACCGAGGGCGTCCGGCACCGCTGCGGGCCGTTCGACTGCGAATTCTTCGCGGTGAACCACTCGATCCCGGACGCGCTGGCGGTCGCCATCCGCACCCCGGCCGGTCTGGTACTGCACACCGGCGACGTCAAGCTCGACCAGCTACCGCTGGATGGTCGGCTGACCGATCTCGCCGGGTTCTCCCGGCTCGGCGATGAGGGGGTGGACCTGCTACTGATCGACTCCACCAACGCCGAGGTGCCGGGCTTTGTCACCCCGGAGCGTGATATCGGTCCAGTGCTGGACTCGGTGATCGGGAAGGCCACCCAGCGGGTCATCGTCGCCTGCTTCGCCAGCCATGTGCACCGAGTGCAGCAGGTGCTGGATGTCGCCACCGGGCATGGACGCAAGGTGGCACTGGTGGGCAGGTCGATGGTGCGCAACATGGGCGTCGCGGTCGATCTCGGGCTGCTACAGGTCCCTCCGGGTCTGCTGGTGGATCTCGACGAGGCACTGGCGATGCCCGAGCACCGGGTGCTGTTCGTGTCCACCGGCTCGCAGGGTGAGCCGCTGTCGGCACTGTCCCGGATGGCTCGCGGCGAGCACCGGCAGATCCGGATCCGTTCCGGGGACACCGTTGTGCTGGCCAGTTCGCTCATCCCCGGCAACGAGACAGCGGTGTTCCGGGTAGTCAACGGGCTGACCCGGCTGGGTGCTGCGGTCGTGCACCAGGGCACGGCGAAGGTGCACGTGTCCGGGCATGCACCGGCCGGGGAGTTGCTGTTCCTCTACAACGCGATCCGGCCCTCCAACGTCATGCCGGTGCACGGCGAGTGGCGGCACCTGCGGGCCAACGCTGCCCTTGCGGTCCGTACCGGGGTGCCGCCGGAACGGGTGGTGATCGCCGAGGACGGCGTGGTCGTGGATCTGGTGGACGGCCACGCGGAGATCACCGGACGGGTCGAGGTGGGGCAGGTTTATGTGGACGGGCTCTCGGTCGGTGACGTGGGGGAATCGACGCTGTCTGATCGGCTGGTCCTCGGCGAGGGCGGGTTCATCGCAATCACCGTGATGGTGGCGTCGGCCACTGGCCGGGCGGTGGCTCCCCCCACGATCTCGGGTCGCGGATTCTCCGATGATCCCAAGGCCCTCGACGACGTTGTGTCCCTGGTGGAAATGGAGCTGGCCCGCACCGAAGCGGAGGGAATCACCGACACCCATCGGATCGCCCAGGCGGTGCGGCGGGTGGTGGGTCGGTGGGTTGCCGATACCTACCGGCGTCGTCCGATGATCGTGCCAACGGTGTTGCCCGTCGGTTGAAATTCACCGCTCATACCGGGGGGCGCCACGGGCTAGGGCGGCCCAGCGGGCGGGTCGGGTCACCGTGGTGCGGCATGCCAGGCTGGTCCGCCCGCAGTGGCGCCAGTCCCGCAGTGATCGCCAGCATGATCCTGGCGTGCGCCCGCATCGCATCACCGGGCCGCCCAGGGCGCAGCCCGGTCAAGTCGATCGGAGGGCCGATGTGCACCCGGAAGCGAAGCCGGTGCCGAAGGCGCACAGCACTCAGCCAGACCCCGGCCAACCTGATCAGCGCCCAGAGGCTGCGCACCGGCGGGGTAGCTGCCGGGAGCACCTCATGCGCTCCCCATTGGGACAGTGGTAGCACCGGCAGTTCGGTCGCCAAGGCGAGCCGGGCAAGCCCAGTCTGACCGCGATCTGGCCACAAGTCGGGGTCGGCGCTGATCCGGCCCTCGGGGTAGATCAGTACCGGCCCGCCGGAGTCGAGGTGCGGCAGCAGCGCCGTCCCCCGTACCGCGCAGCCGGCGGCAAGTGGCTCGACCCGCAGCTGTCCGGCCCGGCGCAGCAGCCATCCCACGACCGGGGTGTCGAACAGCCCACCGTTGGTGACGAACCGGGGCGCGATGCCGATCCGGTGGCAGGCTGCCAGCAGCACCGCCGCGTCGAACACGCCGATGTGGTTGGCAGCGAGCAGGCACGGGCGGTTGCGCAGCGCCTCGGGCAGCGTCCCCGACACGTCCAGGCGGCCGGTCATGGCAGTAACCAGGCGGCCAGTCACCATCAGTAACCGGGCCGCCACCGGGACACGTGGCTGTGCCGTGCTGCGGCGTGTCGCGGCTGCCGGGACCCCCTTCCAGGCGACCATGACCAAGCAGCATGGCATGCCCCGGGGAGGGACGACCACGAATACGACGAACCGGCGGCCTCAGAGGTCTCAGAGGTCGCGGAGTAAGAGCTCGGTCAATAGGCCGCGCGCACGGTCCACGGCACAGCGACCGGTCCGCCGTCCATCGCCCCGCCGAAACCCAGGCCGCATGGGGCGGAGCCTGGCGGGCGTATGGCCCCTGCTCGCCCGGGGCGCCGGCGGGCTCGTCCGTGCGTTGGGCCGGGCCCGTGGGCTCGAGCCCGCGCACCGCCGCGACGGGCTGGCCCTGGGCTTGGTCGCGCTCGCTGTGGTGACCGCCGCCGCGGTGTGGTGGACCGCTGGCGGGCCGGTCGGTGACGGGATCCGGCATGCCTTGCAGGCGACGTTCGGCACCGCATCTCTCGCACTACCGTTGGTGCTCGCCGCGGTCGCAGTGGCCTTAATGCGTACCGAAGCCGACCCGGCGGCTCGCCCCCGTCGTACTGTCGGCACCCTGTTGTTGGCCTTGGGGATGCTCGGCCTGTGGCACCTGGCGGTCGGGGCACCCACCGACGCGGTGGGACGGGCTCACGCCGCCGGCGCCATCGGATTCCTGGTCGCTGATCCCCTGGTCGATGGCTTCACCGTCTGGGTGGCGGCGCCGTTATTGGCGTTGCTGACCGGCTACGGGCTCCTGGTGCTGACCGGGACCCCGGTACGTGCGGTACCCGGCCGGATCCGCACGTTGTGGACCGCGTCACCGGATCAGGACCCTGGCCAGGATGCCCAGCAGGACACTGCTGACGAGGTGACCGGCGCCGATCCGGCCAACACCCGGTTGCGCCGGCCATCCCGGCGCCGGCAAGCCGCGCAGACGGCGAAGGTCTTTGCGGAGGAGGACGCCCCCGTCGAGCCGCCGGCGCAGGCCGCGGCGCCAACCAAGCCCGCCGCAGTGCCGGCCGAGGGGCCGGTCGAGGGCAAACCCAGCGCCAGCCACCGGGTAATCGAGGGTGATTACCGGCTGCCCCCGCCCAACCTGCTGCTCAAAGGCGATCCGCCCAAAGCCCGCAGCAAGGCCACCGACGCGATGATCGAGGCCATCAACGGGGTGCTCGCCCAGTTCTCGGTGGACGCCCAGGTCACCGGGTTCACCCGAGGCCCGACCGTCACGCGCTACGAGGTCGAGGTCGGGCCCGGGGTCAAGGTTGAGAAGATCACTCAACTGACCCGCAACATCGCCTACGCTGTAGCCACCGACAACCTGCGGTTGCTGGCTCCGATCCCAGGCAAGTCCGCGGTCGGCATCGAGGTTCCCAACAGCGACCGGGAGATGGTGCGGCTGGGTGATGTGCTGCGCTCGTCGGCGTCCAGCCGTGAGCAGCACCCCATGGTGATTGGGCTGGGCAAGG
>DASVWA010000538.1:0-2742 GCA_036389855.1 Pseudonocardiaceae bacterium | reverse complement strand
CCAGACCGAGCTGGCCCGCCTCGGCGTGGTGCAGAAAAACTCCTCCCCGAACCATCCGCAGACCTGCGGCAAGATCGAGCGGCTGCAGTGCGCCACGAGGCGCGTTGTCGCATCCCCGGCGCAGCCGGGAAGAACTCGGAGGGAGGTTCTTGGGTCTGATGGCTTACCTGGCGCTGAAAGGTTAAGGGGACAAGAGCATGCCAGCTAACCAGAGGCTGGGTCCAGGCGTTGGGGACGGTGCTCTGGGAGACCCGCGTGATATGGCGAAGGCTTGACTGCTTGAATCCCAATCTCCAGAAGATGGAAGTTCACATCCGCCGGAAAGACGCCCGAAACCGGCGCCGGCTTTGCGACGTCTGTGGAAAAACGTTCGCGCAACCTCCGGAGCCAGGAGCGATGCCCAGTGAGGGCATTCAAGGAGATGAGTGAGACGCCTACGTCACGCTATTTCGTGCGGCAGCGACGAACGTGGGATCGCCTAACGGGCGCGAGCCCTAAGGCGACGGAGGCCTCGTAGTAGTCGCCGGAGTCACGCCCGGCCAAGGGGGACGGGAAAGCCGTCCGCATGGGCGAAGGGGGCCAGGTGATCGGACAGTCGAGGACCGGGAGGATGCGTAATGCAGAACGCCGAAACGGTGCTGGGTGTCCTGCGTGAGCGCGGCAGGCGCGGCCTGCCGCTGAGTCAGCTGTATCGACAGATGTTCAACCCGCAGTTGTATCTGCTGGCCTATGGGCGAATTTATGCGAACAAGGGCGCGATGACCCCGGGGGCCACGCAGGAAACCGTGGATGGCATGTCCCTGCGGAAGATCGGCCGCATCATCGATGCGATGCGCCACGAGCGCTACCGATTTTCCCCAGCACGCCGGGTTCACATCCCGAAGAAGAACGGGAAGACTCGGCCGTTGGGCCTGCCGACCTGGTCGGACAAGCTCGTCGGGGAAGTGGCGCGTCTGCTGTTGGAGGCGTACTACGAGCCGACGTTCTCCGACCGATCCCACGGGTTTAGACCCGGTCGGGGGTGTCACACCGCGCTGCGGGAAGTGACCAATACCTGGACGGGTACGACCTGGTTCATCGAAGGAGACATCGCTGACTGTTTCGGCAGTTTCGACCACTCGGTCCTTCTCCGAACGCTCGGTGAGAGAATTAACGATAACCGGTTCCTGCGGCTGATGAATAACATGCTGACAGCCGGATACTTGGAAGACTGGAACTGGGGTGCAACGCTCAGCGGCGTCCCTCAAGGTGGTATCGTCTCCCCGGTCTTATCCAATATCTATCTGCACAAGTTGGACGGTTTTGTCGAGACAGTTTTAATCCCGGAGTACACCCGAGGAAGGCTCCGGGCGCGCAATCCGGAGTATCGCGTGGTGGAGAATGCGATCGTACGAGCTCGCCGACAAGGCGACCGTGCCGAGGTGCGGTCACTTTATCGGCGGCTGCATAGCCTGCCCAGCCAGGATCCTCTCGATTCTGACTACCGGAGGCTGCGCTACTGTCGATACGCAGACGATACCCTTCTCGGGTTCGCTGGACCCAAGGCCGAAGCCGAGCAGATCAAACATCGTCTGACGACGTTCCTGCGTGACGACCTCAAGCTGAACTGTCGCCGGATAAAACATTGATCACCCATGCCCGCAGCCAACGGGCCAAGTACCTCGGCTATGAAATCTCCGTCGCACGCAGCGACCGCAGAACACGACGACCCTCTGGGACCGACCGGCGCAACCGCCGATCGATCAACGGAACGGTCGTCCTGCACGTGCCCGCGGCGGCGGTGAAGGCCACGAGCGCCGGTTACTTGTCACGCGGCAAACCCGCGTGCCGGAACCCGATGATCAACGAGGCCGACTACAACATCGTCGCTCGATTCGGGGCCGAGTACCGGGGCATCGTCCAGTACTACCTGCTCGCCGGTGACGTCTTCCGGCTCCACCGGCTGCGCTGGGTCATGGAAACCTCCATGCTCAAGACCCTGGCACGCAAGCACCGCTCGTCGGTATCGAAGATGGCGGTCCGCTACAAAGCCAAAGTCCAGACTCCGCACGGGCCGCGCACGCGGTTCCAGGTCAGCGTCGAGCGCGCGGGCAGGACACCACTGGTCGCATGGTTCGGCGGCATTCCACTCAAGCGGCAGAAAGGCGCGGTCCTCACCGACCGCCAGCACACCGGACCCGTCTATCCGAACAAGCAGCTGGTCACCAGACTGCTCAAGGGCAGATGCGAGCTCTGCCAGCGATCGGACAACATCCAGGTTCACCACGTCCGCGCGCTCGCCGAGCTCAACCGGTTCGCACACCCGCAGCCGGACTGGGTGCAGGTCATGGCGACACGCCGCCGCAAATCCCTGGTGATCTGCGGCGACTGCCATGACCTGATCCACCGGCAATCTGCCACTCCGCTCACGCAGTAATCACTGGAGAGCCGGCTGCTCGGAAACGGGCATGGTCGGTTCGGGGGCAGGCCGAGCGGAAAAGGGCTAGCACAACGCTGGTACCTCGCCGCTCGGCCGAGCCCACCCAGACCCTGAAGCGGTGGCTGGCCGCCCAGCCGACCCAGCCGGGCACGGTCGCCGAGCTGCAGGCGCTACTCGACCGATTCGCCACCGACTACAACACCCACCGCCCGCACCGTTCCCTCGGCCGGCGCACCCCCGCTGCGGCCTACGCCGCCCGCCCAAAAGCCACCCCCACCGCCGCCACCTCCACCGACGCACCATGCCACCAGCGGGTCCGCCGC
>DASVWA010000537.1:0-2486 GCA_036389855.1 Pseudonocardiaceae bacterium | reverse complement strand
TTTGGTTGTTGAAGTCGAACGCCAGCCCGCCGGGCATGATCGGATCACCCCACCGCACGACCACGCCGTGCGAGTAACCCTGCGGTACCCGCAGTGTGTCTTCTCTATTGGGCGACACGGGTCCGAAGTTCAGGCCGCGAGAGCGGGGTACCCCGCTCTGAGGTCTCGGCGGTTCGGCGGGCGGGGACTCGCAGGCAGGGATCCGCCAGCGGCGAGGGATAGCAGCGCACCAACAGGACTTGGCCCAAGCCGTTGCGCACGATCGCGAACGCCGCAGGGCACAGTTCGAGGGCCTGAGGTGCGGCCACATCATGGTAGTACTCCACCCGCGCCATGTGCCGATGGTTCGACTCGGACATGACATGAAAAGGGCCGAACAGTTAACCACCGGCAAACAATGAATGAAGATGATGCGAGACGGCCGCCCCTAACTTATGTCTACATCCCGCACTGCGGAACAGTCTTCGCCATACTGCAGTATTGTTCGGCGCAGCTGCCAACCGCGTTCGTGCGGATTTCTGGACAGATATTAGGCCAGGATCCGTGCCGTGCCGCAGCGCAAGTGGGGCTGCCCCGCTGCGGCGGGCGACACCACACACGTGTGGAGTCTTGCGTCACCGCATCACGGTTGAGGTGGCAGTCCGGTGACGAGAAAGCTGGCCTGGCGCGCGATCGCGACCGCATGGTCGCCGAAGCGCTCGTAGTAGCGGCTAATCAGCGCGGCGTCCACCGCTGGTTCCACCCCGTGCGACCAGTTCTCGGAGAACAAGATCTGGAAAACCCGACGGCGCAGGGCGTTCACCTCGTCGTCGGCCTCGGCCAGGCGGTTACCGAACATCGGGTCTTGACTCTCGATCGCTGCCGCGGCGTCCTGTGCCAGGCGGGAGGCCAGCACGCCCATCCGCGCTAACACCGGGCGGACGCCAGCCGGAATCGACGCCATCGGGTGCTTCAATCGCGCGATCTCCGCAATGTGCTGAGCCAGGTTGCCCATCCTCTTCAGGTCACGCATCGCATGCATGGCCGCTACCACCGCCCGCAGGTCGGTGGCCAGCGGTGCTTGCAGGACGAGCAGGTTGAGACAGCGCTGGTCCATGTCGTCGCACACTGCCTGCATCTCGTCCGCGCGGGAAATGACCAACTCAGCGAGCCTCAGGTCGGCCTGATGAAGCGAGACCGAGGCGTTGGTCATCATCTGTCCAGCCACCCGAACGGTCCTGGCCAGATCGCCCACCACGGCGGCCAGTTCGGCGTGGAAGGTCTCCCGCATGGCCCGAGGGTATTGGGGCTGACCGCGGTCAGCTGCTTCCATGACCCAGGAGTTCGCCGCTGTGATCTTCGGCGTCAGTCGGGCCACCGTGGGCTGACGATGGACCTGCTGCGCCCGGTGATCGAGCAGGTCCTCGCCCCGCGCGTGCCCCGCCCCGAGTAGATCATCGGCAACGGAACCGCCCTGATAGGCGGCACGATCTGCTCTGCTGGGATTGCAAGCACATCCCTGACCTGTATTCGACAGGCCGGATACGCCGGGATGACCCTCCAGATCGCCGCCACGCTAGGCGGTTGCCTGGCCGCCGTGGGCCCGATTTCGGTGCACGGCGCCCGGCACGACGCCACGCCTTCGCCGCGTCGGGTCTGGCCGACCTTCTCGCCGACTGTCCGACCATCACCGATCTGGACTACGTCGGCGCCGACGGCATCGACACCGTGCCGTCAAACGACCTCCCGGTAGTGACCTCTATCCCAGCCAGGTCGAGTTCAACACCGCTCTCAGCAAAATTCGGGCCGCCGTAGAGCACTCTATCGCTCATCGCTCAGTGAAGAAGGCGGTCGCTATTGCGCGCCGATTGGGGAGATAGCCCAAGATGCCCGCTCCCTGGCCGACGTCCCTGACAGTCCCGCCCTGGCAACGGTTTGCGTCGGTAGGCGGCCGGCGCCTCAGGGCATCGTTCACTCATTGTTTGCCAGCGGTTAGCTGTTCGGCTCTTGCCTCGTCATGCCCGCGATCAATCATTGGTCACATGGCGTGGATAGTGGAGTACTGCCTCAAGTGCGCGGTCTCGCGAACCGATAGGCCGTGCCCGGTGTGTGGGGAGCAGACACTAGCCCTGGAGAACATTCAAAAAGCCTTCTCGTCACCGCAACCCGCCACTGACAGCAAACGACCTCGAACCCCCGAGCGCGCGCCGATTCGGAACCTGGCCCTCATCACCTTGATCCGGACAAAAGACAGAGTCCCTGAACAGCCACCCCGCTCAGTCACCGGTGAACCCGCTGCCGACGTCCCCGCCAACAGGCCGGCCTCAGCACCGTCCGGTGCTGGCTTTGGGAATTGCTAGCCGCAGGATTGATCCGTACCACGGCGCTGCCCGCAGCTTAGAGGCTCGCGGTCCGACCGATCCAGACCAATCCATTGCTACAAGAGACGGAAAATGGACCCGCTTGTGGATAGACCGATACAAATGGGTGGTCGAGGCCTTCCATCA
>DASVWA010000536.1:0-1724 GCA_036389855.1 Pseudonocardiaceae bacterium | reverse complement strand
CGAGTCGGGATGGACGAGACCTCCGCGGCCAAGGGCCAAGACTATGTGAGCATCTTCGCCGACCTCGACGCCCGCCGGGTGATCTTCGCCACCGACGGGCGAAGCGCGGACACGGTGGCTCGCTTCGCCGCTGACCTGACCGAACACGGCGGCGACCCGCGCAACATCACCGACACCAGCTCCGACATGAGCACAGCGTTCATCTCCGGAATCAGGGCGCACCTGCCGAACGCGACGATGACCTTTGACAAGTTCCACCTGGCCGCCAAGCTGGGCGAAGCAGTCGACGAGGTACGCCGAACCGAGGTCAAGACCCGCCCGGAGCTCAAGCACACCCGCTGGCTATGGCTGAAGAACTTTTCGAACCTCTCAGCGAAGCAGCGAGGCGAACTCCACCAGCTAATGCGCCCCTCGGCCCAGCTCGCGACCGCCCGGGCGCTGCGCTGGCGGGAGGACTTCCAAGCCTTCTATGACCAGCACCCCAGCTACGCACCCGAGTACCTGCGGCGCTGGTGCTACGGCGCGAAACGCTCCCGCCTGCAACCGATCAAGGACTTCGTCACCCTGGTCGAGAACCACGGGGACGGCATCATCGCCTGGCACAAAAACCACCTGAGCAATGGCCTGCTCGAAGGGATCAACTCTCTGGTCCAGGCAGCCAAGGCCCGCGCCCGGGGCTACCGCAACAAAACCAAGATGATCACTATCGTCTACCTCACCGCGGCCAAACTCCAACTACCCACCCTCACCAGCCCAATCCCCGTCTACATATCCTCACGCTGAGTAACCCACTGAAAACAGCGAAGAGCCCCCTGCTGCTGCACACCAACCAGCTCACCCCCCCCGTCGTGGATGCGCAGCCTGCGGGTAGGCAGCCGCGAGACTGCGCTGCTACTCGCCTCGGCAGCGCTGACCATCCCGTCGCTGGCGCTGTTCGGGCTGCTGCAGCCGCTGCTGGGCCTCGGGGTCACCCCGAGCATCATGGCCCTGACCCTGTACGCGATCTACCCGGTGCTGCGCAACACCGTGGCCGGACTGTCCTCAGTGGACCCCGCGGTGCTGGAGGCCGCGCGCGGCGTCGGGATGGGCCCGGTGCGCCGGATGCTGCGGGTGCAGCTGCCGTTGGCCTGGCCGGTGATCATTTCCGGCATCCGGGTCGCTGTGCTGATCACGATCTCGATCGCCGTGGTGGCAGCCCTCATCAATGGTCCCGGCTTGGGCAGGCCGTTGCAGAGCGGCCTGGCCCGGCTCGGTGCTGTCAATTCGTTCAACGAGGTCATCACCGGCACGTTGGGATGCCTGGTGGTGGCGATCGGCTTCGAAGTCATCTTCATCATGATCAAGCGCTTCACCACCCCGAGGGGGATCAATGTCTGAGACCGTGCAACCCGTGGCGGACTCGTCGCGCCGGACCGGTCAGCGCTCGATGATCGTTCTCGAGGGTGTCAGCAAGACCTATCCCAAGCAGCTGAACCCTGCCGTTGCCGAGTTGACTCTGGACGTTCCCGAGGGCGCCATCGTGATGCTCATCGGGCCCTCGGGCTGCGGCAAGACAACCACTTTGAAGATGATGAACCGGCTCATCGAGCCCAGCACCGGACGGATCGTGCTGGACGGCGAAGACGTCACCGATGTCAATGCCGACCAGCTGCGCAGACGGATCGGCTACGTGATCCAGCAGGTTGGGCTGTTCCCACACCTGACCATCGGTGACAATATCGCGG
>DASVWA010000535.1:0-9566 GCA_036389855.1 Pseudonocardiaceae bacterium | reverse complement strand
AGCGGTCCCACCAGCCACCGGCAGCGCAGCTGCCTGCACGAAGCCGACCTGCGGGGGCTTGTGCGTGGTGGCCTCGGCGCGCAGCACCGCATGCTCGGCGTAGCTGCCGTGCCCCGGCGCGGTCAGGCCCATCACTTCATCACCCGGGGCGAATCCCTCGACATCAGACCCAACTGCCACCACGACACCGGCCGCTTCGACACCCAACACCAGGGGAAAGCTCGGGGTGGCCTGCGGGTTGGCCATCGCGCCACTGCGGATCTTGTAATCGGCAGGGTTGACCCCGACAGCCCTGACGTTGATCACAAGCTCACGTGGACCCGGCACCGGCTGCGGCCGATCGAACCAGGTCTCAGTCTCAGGACCGCCATAAGAGATATAGCCATAGGCCCGGCTCATCGTGGTCAATCCTCTCCCTCGTCACCCACCAATCCTTCATACCCTGCTTCGGCGGGCGCGGGCACGGTGGGAGGATGCGTCGCCACCCTGGACGAGTAGCACCGCCACGGTCCGGTCTCGCCGGGTTCCGGTTTCCGCCTGACGTAATCATGGTGGCTGTCCGCTGGTACCTGCGCGGATCCCAGCAGCTACACAGAACTGCACTGGGCATCTGAACAGCGCACAGGCCACCATCGACGGTGCCCGCCCTTCCCCTAACGCAACAACGCCATGTCAGATCACTTTGATGACAGATCAGCAGTATTGCCACACGGACCAGGAGCGTCGTCATGCGCAGAACGCTGTCAGTATTGCTGTGTGGTGCGACCGTGGCCATGGTGCCCACTGCGGCGTCGGCGATGCCAGGGTCCGGCGTGAGCGGCACCGTGCTCGGCAAGGGCACCTCCAACGACACGATCGACGTCAGGAATGAGGGCCGGACCGACATCGTGGTTCGCCATATCGTCATCGAGCCAGGCGGCTCTACCGGGTGGCATTACCATCCGGGTGAGCTGATAGCCGTCGTCCACAAGGGCACGCTGACCCGCACCCTCGAAGACTGCTCGGTACAGACCAATTCGCCGGGTGAGTCCTTCGTCGAGGCTGCCGGAGACCGTCACGCGCACTCAGGGCGCAACCTCGGTGCCGAACCGGTGGAGCTCTACGTCACCTACGTGATCCCAGCCGGTGCCCTGCTGTCCATCGATGCACAGGATCCTGGCTGCGCCTAGCCGGTCACGCCCTCAGCCGCCGAACGGTCCGCCTTCGGGTAACCGCAGGTCGGGCTTGTCCACTTCCTCGATGTTCACGTCTTTGAAGGTGATTACCCGGACATTTTTTACGAACCGGGCGGGCCGGTACATGTCCCACACCCACGAGTCGGACATGCGCACCTCGAAGTAGACCTCACCGTCGGCGTTACGGGCCTGCACGTCCACCGCGTTGGCCAGGTAGAAGCGCCGTTCGGTCTCCACGACATAGGCGAACTGACTGACGACGTCGCGGTACTCCTTGTACAACGACAGTTCCATCTCGGTCTCGTACTTCTCGAGATCCTCGGCGCTCATCGACAGCCCATCGGTCGCTTCATCGGGTGCTGACCCTCCTGCTCGTCCGTCACGTGGTCGGCGATTCCCCATTCTGGACCACCACCGGCTCGACGATGGGCTCCACTCCCGGCCAGGGTCTGGCCCGTGCCGTCCGGCGCGGTGGAGCGGTCAAGCCGTGCATGCGTGCCGCCAGCGCAACATTGATGTAGCTGAACCGATGCTCCGTCGACGGTCCGTGCCTCAGCAGGGACGCGTTGTGCTCGGACGTGCAGTAACCCTTGTGCTCGTCGAAGCCATACCACGGCATCCGTTCATGCACGTCACACATGATGCGGTCACGAGTCACCTTGGCGAGCACCGATGCCGCCGCCACACAGGCCGCTGCCCGATCCCCACCGATCACCGCCATGTTCGGAGCGGTCAAGCCGGGCACTCGGAAGCCGTCGGTGAGCACGTAACCAGGGTGTACCGGAAGCCCTGCGACGGCACGACGCATGCCCTCCAGATTGGCCACATGCAGGCCCAGCGAGTCGATCACATCGGGCGGGATCACGACCAGATTACGCGCGACCGCCCTGGCAATGATCAAGTCGTGATAGTGGTTCCGGCGCGCCGCGGTGAGCAGCTTGGAGTCCGTCAAACCGTCCAGGGCCACCGCGTCGGTCGGCCGAAGTACGCATGCTGCCACCACCAGCGGCCCAGCGCACGCACCTCGCCCAGCCTCGTCCACTCCGGCGACCGGGCCTAGGCCCTTGCGGTGCAGGACCGCCTGCAGGGTCCACATCCCGCCGTCCCTACGTACCACCGCCCTCGGCGGGCGCGGCAGGGCCTGGCGGGTACTGGGCGCCGCAGCAGGCATGGTCCTCAGCCGAGCCCGCGGGCGACCACCCGCTCAGGCAGGGCGTAGCCGCTCCGTAGCGCGGGCCAGCTCAGCATCAGGCCGGCGCCCGGCAGAAGGCCGCCAGACCAGGAATGCCCGGAAGGCACCAACGCACCCAGCACCGTGGTCTGCTGCGGATCGGGGTCGGCAATGGCCTGCCACCGACCGAGCGGAAGCACGATCAGGCGCGCCTTACCGATGACATTGTCCACCGGCACAGTGCCAAATTCCTCGTCAGCGACGTGCCGGCGCGAGTCCGCACTGTTGTTCCGGTTATCTCCCATCATCCACAAACCACCTGGGGGCACCGTGACCGGGCCGAACTCCTCCTGGGGTTCACTGCCGAGGAACACAGCGTAGGGCTCGGTCAGCGCGGCGCCATCGACCATGACGCGGTTCTGCTGATCACAGCACTGCACGGTCTGGTTCTCCACGGCGATCACCCGCTTGACGAAGTCGCGCTCGTCCGGCGGGGCGAGGCCGATCAAGGAGGCGGCCTGCTGCAGTCCGCGGATGAGCACGTTGTCCGACCGCGGGTTGGAGAACTCGACATTGCTGCCCCAGGAGTCGGGACCGCGGAACACCACGACGTCACCGGGTCGCGGATCGCGCAGATGGTAGGTCAGCTTGTCGACCAACACCCTGTCGTTGGTGCAGCCCGGACAACCATGCAAAGTCGTTTCCATCGAAGCCGAAGGGATCACGTACACCCGAGCCAGGAATGTCTGGATCAGAAAAGTGAGCACCAGCGCGGTGATCACCAGGATCGGCAACTCGCGCCAAAACGAGCCCTTTTTCTTCTTCTTCGCCCGGCGGTGCCGGTGCACTGGGCGGCTGCAGGAGTCCTCGGGATCGCCGCCGCGAGCGGGTTCGGTCGAGCGAGCCAGGTGGGCCACGTCCTCAGGCTATCGGCAGACGACCGCAGCAGGCGGTTCAGGACGCAGACGGCGTCTCACGCTTCTCCTTGATCTTGGCTGCCTTGCCCCGGAGATCGCGAAGGTAGTACAACTTGGCGCGTCGGACATCGCCGCGGGTGACCACCTCGATCTTGGCGATGTTCGGAGTGTGCAGTGGGAAAGTGCGCTCCACGCCCACACCGAAAGACACCTTACGCACGGTGAAGGTCTCTCGGATCCCTCCGCCCTGACGGCGGATGACCGCCCCCTGAAACACCTGCACACGCTGTCGCGAACCCTCGATGACGCGGACGTGCACCTTCAGCGTGTCACCGGGCCGGAAGTCGGGGATGTCGGAACGCAACGACATCGCATCCAGCGCGTCCAGGGTGTTCATCGGGGATCCGTCCTCGTCATCGTGTGCTCTGCACGGTCTAGGCGCCCGGGCGGACGCGAACCAGCGACGTCGGTGGCAGCGGAGCCTCACCACCGTGGGGGCAGTCCCTGCCCTGCTTCCGCTGCGGGAACCGGTCCAGTGTGCCAGACGCTGCCGCCCACCACGAAACCGGGCAGTCGCTATCGGGTGCTGTCTGGCGGGTATCCGGATCGACTGACCAGGCCCTCGAGCAGTGCCCGGTCCGCACTATCCAACGCACCGGGTGGCAGCGCAGCCAGCAGATCAGGACGCCGCTTCGCGGTGCGCTCCACCGCGCGGTCCCGGCGCCAGCGGGCGATCGCAGCATGGTTGCCCGAACGGAGCACGGCCGGGACCTCGCGGCTGCGCCAGACCTCGGGGCGGGTATAGCAGGGCCCCTCCAACAAACCGTCGGAGAATGAGTCCTGCGTCGCCGAGGCGGGGTTGCCCAGCACTCCGGGCAGCAACCGGGCGATTGCCTCGACCATCACCAGCACGGCAGCCTCGCCGCCGACGAGCACGTAGTCACCGATCGAGATCTCATCGACGACCACCCGCTCCGCCGCATCATCGATCACCCGCTGGTCGATGCCCTCGTAGCGGCCGCAGGCGAAAACGAGCCGGGGCTGCCCGGCCAGCTCGGTGGCCAGCTGCTGGGTGAACCGCCGTCCGGCAGGACTGGGCACGACCAACCGTGGCACCGGTTCGCTGCTGAGGACCTCGTCCAACGCCTCACCCCAGACATCTGGGCGCATCACCATGCCAGGCCCGCCGCCATAGGGTGTGTCGTCCACCGCACGATGTACATCGTGAGTCCAGTCCCGCAAGTCGTGCACCGTGAAGGTGATTAAATCTCGCTCGATAGCCCGCCCGAGCAGCGCCTCCCTGGCTGGAGCCAGGTACTCGGGGAAGATGGTCACGACATCAATGAGCACAGCGGTGACCTCGATCAGTCCAGCAACCCTGCAGGCGGATCGAGCACCACTCGGCCAGCAGACAGGTCCACCTCAGGGACAATGGCCCTGACGAAAGGCACTAACGCCTCGCCGCGGTCGGTCTCCACCACCAGCAAGTCGCTGGCTGGGGTGTGCACGACCTCGCGGACCGTGCCCAGCTGTGCGCCGTCGCTCCCGACTGCAGCCAGGCCTTCTAGCTGGTGATCGTAGAACTCGTCAGGATCATCCAGGGCGGGCAACTCGACGGTGTCGACGGTCAACAGCACGCCGCGCAGTTCCGCTGCCGCAGCGCGATCGGCGACCCCGGCGAATCGCACGAGCAGGTTTCCCGCGTGCGGGCGGACAGCGTCCACTGTGAGTGTGCGACCAGCGCCAACACCAAGCTGCGCGCCGACAGTGAATCGCTGCTCCGGCGAGTCGGTGCGCACCTGCACCGTCACTTCTCCACGGACCCCGTGTGGCCTGCCGATCCGGCCGACCACCCGCTGTGGGTCAGTGTCCCCAGCGTGAGTGTTGCTGCCCGGCTGCACGGTGGACTTCCCTGCCAGCAAGGTCAGCGGTCGGTGTCGACGACGTCGACCCGCACTCCGCGCCCGCCGATACCACCCATCACGGTGCGCAGCGCCGTAGCGGTGCGTCCGCCCCGGCCTATCACCTTGCCGAGATCATCCGGGTGGACGTGCACCTCGAGGGTACGGCCCCGCCGAGTGGTTACCAGCTGGACGCGCACATCGTCAGGGTTGTCGACGATTCCCCTCACGAGATGCTCGAGCGCATCCGCCAGCATGCTCACACCTGCCCATCCGCTGCCTTCGCAGTGTCCTCCTGGCGGTCAGCTCCGGATGGGGCAGGCTCAGACGCCGTAGCCGGGGCCGGCTCCGAGGACGTCGCAGCAGCGGTATCAGTCTTGCGAGGGCTCTTCCTCCTCGGTGTGGTGGCCTCGGTGGTCGGCACCTCGCCCGCCTCGGCCAGCGCCTGGTTGAACAGCTCAGCCTTATCCGGCTTGGGCTCGGCGCGGCGCAGCGTCCCCTCCTCACCAGGCTGCCCGGTGAACCTCTGCCAGTCGCCGGTGACCTGGAGGATGTGCTGTACCGGTTCGGTGGGTTGGGCACCGACACCAAGCCAGTACTGCACCCGTGCAGAGTCGACCTCGATGAAGCTGGGTTCCTCCTTGGGGTGGTACTTGCCGATCGTCTCGATGGCCTTGCCGTTGCGGCGGGTGCGGGCGTCGGCGACGACTATCCGATAGTAGGGCTGGCGAATCTTGCCAAGTCGCATGAGCTTGATCTTTACAGCCACGGGTCGAACTACTCCTGTCAAACGCACGAGTGGTCACGGTGAGCGTGCACGGCCCATGGTGGGGACACGGACTGACGCTGCCCATAAGGTCAGGTTCGTTGCCGCAGCACGGTGAGAGGGCGCGCCGTGACAACAGCATCTTATTGTGCCAGACCATCCGGACATCCGTGGCACCTGCCCACACATCACACATGAGAGCTCGACACAGTGGGCATGAAAGCAGGACACGCCGGTAAGGGGGATCGGGTCAGCCTGGCACTAGTCCTTGAGTGATCAGCAGCAGCCCGACCGCGGGCAGGAAGTTATTCGCCTGGTGGGCGACAACACTGGCCAGCAGGTTGCCGGTGAGCATGCGGGCCAGCGCGATCGGCAGCGAGATCACGACCAGCAGCGGAGTGCGCAGCAGTTCCAGGTGAGCGACGGAGAACAGCGCTGTGGTGACCACGAAGATCACCCAACGATTCCACTTCCAGTACTCCATGGCTCGCCACAGCACGCCGCGGTAAAGCAACTCCTCGCACAACGGCGCAATCAGCCAGACGGCGAGGAACAGGGTGATCGCCATTCCCAGGGGCAGCCGCAGGCCCTCGAACGCCTCCCCCACCGCTGAGTTCGCCTGGTTGGTGCCGACCCAACGCGCCCAGACACCAGCCGCCGGAACGGTGATGATCAAGCCGACGACGCCCATCAGCAGCCCGACGCCGACATCGGACAGTCGCCACCGTATCGACAGCTGGCTACGCAACCGTTGTGCCAGGTTCCCCGTGCCGAGCAACGCAGCGCCGATCGTCGCGACCAAGGCGGCCAGCACGGTGGGCACTACCAGCGCGACGACCAACGCCGCGGGCGGTAACGACCCGTCCGCAGCCTGACCCGGAAAGGCCAGCGCGTAAGGCACCAGCACGAGCAACGACGCTGCCACGAAGGTGACCTCGCCGATGGCGAAGAAGCCCAGCAGCTGCCAGCCGCGGCGACGGTCCCGCATCGGCGGCCCCGCCTCCGGCGGTGGAATCGTGTCGGCCACCGCAGGGTGCTGCGGCGGGTCAGGGGCGCTCACGGTTTCTCCTCGTTGTCGGAGATGGACCACTGGTGCCCACTGTCCGCTGAACTGTCGGCCGATGCCCGCCCACCGTCATCGTGCCCAGGCCAGGCCACGCAACAGCAGCAACGCCGGGTCCCGCAGCGCGTGGGTATCCAGGCGCGGATCGGTGCGAGTGACCAGCAGGTCGGCGGGCGCACCGGGCACCAGGCCGGGCACGTCCAGCCAGTCGCGGGCCGCCCAGCTCGCTGCCGCGAGAGCCCGCGTACCGTCCAACCCCACCGTGCGCAATGCAGCGATCTCATCGACCAGACGGCCGTGCCTGATGCCACCACCCGCGTCACTGCCGGCGTAAACCGGGATCCCCGCCTCGACGGCCGAACCGATGGCGTCCCGGAACCCGGCGTGCAGCGCGCGCATGTGCGCGGCGTAGCGCGGGTATTTCCCGGCACCGTCGGCGATCGCCGGGAACGTCTCGATGTTGATCAGCGTGGGAACCAGGGCGGTACCGCGCGCGGCCATCTCGGTGATGGTGTCGGCAGACAGGCCGGTGCCATGCTCGATGCAGTCGATCCCGGCGGTGATCAGCCCCGGCAACGCGTCCTCGCCGAAGACATGCGCGGTGACCCGAGCCCCGGCGGCATGGGCCGCGGCGATCGCCTCGACCAGCACGTCATCGGGCCATAAGGGAGCCAGATCCCCGATCGAGCGGTCGATCCAGTCCCCGACCAGCTTGACCCAGCCGTCACCGGTCGCCGCCTGCTCCTGGACGGCCTGAGGGAGCAGCCTTGGATCGTCGAGCTCCACGCCGATGGTCGGGATGTAGCGCTTGGGGCGAGCCAGGTGCCGCCCGGCCCGGATGATCCGCGGCAAGTCGTCGCGGGACTGCAGCGGGCGAGTGTCGGTCGGGGCTCCACAGTCCCGGATGAGCAGGGTGCCGGCGTCCCGGTCGATCGCGGCCTGCTCGGCGGCTTCGGCCAGGCTCGCCGGTCCCTGTGGGCCGAGACCGACGTGGCAATGCGCATCGACCAGGCCAGGGAGCACGTAACCGCCGTCGACGACAGTGATCGCCCCGGGCACCGGGTCGGTGCAGATCAGACCATCGACCACCCACAGCTCACCGGGTTCCCCTGCTGGCAGCAGCACCCCCCGCAGGTGCATGGCCTGGGTTCCGGGCGCCATGGAGCGCCCTACCGCAGGCGCACAAGAAGGCACCCTCACTTCTTGGGGAACCTCAGCTTCGACGGATCGAACCCGGGCGGCAGTTGGTCCAGGCTGGATAGATCGGGCATGCCGCCAGGCAATCCACCGGGCAAGCCTCCGGGAAGTCCCCCGGGCAAACCACCGCGCACCCGCGGCATCGTCGGGCCTCGTCCCTTGCCCTTCTTGCCCTTGCGACCTTTGCGGCTTCGGCGCCCGGGGCCGGCCCCGGGGAAGCCGAAACGCCCGGCCATCTGCTGCATCATCTTGCGGGCCTCAAAGAACCGCTCGACCAGCTGGTTGACCTCGCTGACGGTGACCCCCGAACCCCGCGCGATGCGCTGCCGCCGGGAAGCATTGATGATCTTGGGGTCGGCCCGTTCACCAGGGGTCATGCCGTGGATAATGGCTTGCAACCGGTCCAGCTGCTTGTCGTCGACCTCGGCGAGCTGCTCCTTCATCTGTGCCGCTCCGGGCAGCATCCCCAGCAGGTTGGCGATTGGCCCCATCTTTCGGATCGCCTGCATCTGCTCCAGGAAGTCCTCCAGGGTCAGCTCGCCGCTGCCGATCTTGGCGGCGGCCTGCTCGGCCTGCTCGGCGTCGAAGGCCTGCTCGGCCTGCTCGATCAGGGTGAGCAGATCTCCCATCCCCAGGATCCGGCTGGCCATCCGGTCCGGGTGGAAGACATCGAACTCCTCCAGCTTCTCCCCGTTGGACGCGAACATGATCGGTGCACCGGTGACCTGCCGCACCGACAGCGCCGCTCCACCGCGGGCGTCGCCGTCGAGCTTGGTGAGCACGACGCCGGTGAAGCCGACACCGTCGCGGAACGCCTCGGCGGTGGTCACCGCATCCTGGCCGATCATGGCGTCGACGACGAACAGCGTCTCGTCGGGCTGCACCGCATCGCGGATGTCGGCGGCCTGGCGCATCATCTCGGCATCGATGCCCAGCCGTCCAGCGGTGTCCACGACCACGATGTCGTGCTGGCGGGCGCGGGCCTCCGCCAGCCCGCGGCGTGAGACGTCGACCGGATCGCCGACACCGTTGCCGGGTTCGGGTGCGAAGACCGGCACGCCGGCCTGCTCACCCACCACCTGAAGCTGGGTGACCGCATTGGGTCGTTGCAGATCCGCGGCGACGAGCAGCGGGGTGTGGCCCTGGTTGCGCAGCCAGCGAGCGAGCTTGCCAGCCAGCGTCGTCTTCCCGGAGCCCTGCAAGCCCGCCAACATGATCACAGTTGGGGGTGTCTTGGCCAGTTCCAGACGCCGGGTCTGCCCGCCGAGAATGCCGATGAGCTCGTCATTGACGATCTTGATAACCTGCTGGGCGGGGTTCAGCGCGGCAGAGACCTCGGCGCCCTTGGCCCGCTCCTTGACCTGCGCGACGAACTG
>DASVWA010000534.1:0-2932 GCA_036389855.1 Pseudonocardiaceae bacterium | reverse complement strand
CCAGTGGTCACGGCGGGCTTGATCGTGCGATCGTGCAGTGCTGTCATGGGTCAGCCTTCCTACGCCGGCATTACCCGGACAGGTTCTGCGGTCGACAGCCCCGGGCCGGTGCCCAGCTGCCCTCTCAGCCCGCTTCGGTGCGAGCTCCCGCGTGTTCATTTGACTGCTCGACCGTAGCGCCCGGTGTGGCGAATCTGCAAAGAGCGGATGACGGTTGATCGCGGCACGGCTAGTATTCGGGTGGTCGCTTATGGTGACAACAAGTCGGGGGTCTCCTTGCACGGCATTTCTGGCACATCGTCGCGTCATGTTGTCGTGGTGGGGCAGGGTTACGTGGGCTTGCCGGTCGCCATCCGGGCCGTTGAGGCCGGTTTTGACGTCATCGGTTTTGATATCGACAAGGCCCGTATCGATCGCCTCCGCAAAGCTGAGACGTTCATCGACGACATCACAGATAGTGACCTTTTAATAGCCGTAAGTACTGGCCGGTATCTGCCCACCGACGATTCTGCGGCCCTGGCCGGGTTCGATGTTGCGGTCGTCTGCGTACCGACTCCTTGGCGCGGCGACGCACCCGATCTGAGCTACGTCGAGGATGCCGCAAGCACCATCGCCCGGCACATCACGCCCGGATGCTGCGTCATCCTCGAGTCCACGACCTATCCGGGCACCACCGAGGAGATCTTCATCCCGATTCTCGAGACCGGCTCGGGTCTGCGTGCGGGGGAACAGTTTTTCGTCGGCTACAGCCCGGAGCGCATCGACCCGGGTAACAATACCTGGCGGCTCGACAACACGCCGAAGATCATCGCTGGCGTGAACCAGGCCTCGCTGCAGGCGTTGGCCGACTTCTACGGCCGGCTCGTCGAGCAGACGGTGCCGGTGCCCGGGCTTCGTGAGGCTGAGCTCGCCAAGCTGCTGGAGAACACCTTCCGCCATGTCAACGTCGCCCTGGTCAACGAGCTCGCGAGGTACTGCCATGACCTCGGGCTCGACGTGTGGTCGGTGGTCGACGCGGCCGGCACGAAACCCTTCGGATTCATGAAGTTCACGCCGGGGCCAGGGGTCGGCGGGCATTGCCTGCCGATCGATCCTCGTTACCTGTCCTGGCAGGCGCGACGGTGCTTGGGCCGCGGCTTACCGCTTGTCGACATGGCCAACGACGTCAACGACCACATGCCCGACTACGTCGTATCCCGTGTGGTCACACACCTCAACCAGCTGTGCAAGTCCGTCAACGGCAGTCGGATCCTGCTCGTGGGATTGGCCCACAAGCGCAACACCCGGGACACCAGGCAGTCACCGGCAATCGCGGTGGCCCGGCAGCTCGACGATCTAGGGGCTGATGTCCACGCGATCGATCCACTCATCGACGTCGAGGAGATCCCCCATTACATCCGGATGGTGCCCTGTGAGCCGGGTCAGGTCACCAAGGCTGACTTGGTGATCGTGCTCGCCGACCATGACGTGATCGAATGGGAGCTCTTCGAACAACACGCTGAGCGTGTCCTGGACACCCGCAACCGGCTGCGCTCAACGTCAGCATCTCGCCTCTAACCCACCCCACCCCGCGTGTCCGTCTGTCCTGCCCGGTGTGTCGTGCTCTCCTGCCCAGTGTGTCGCAGGTTCACGCGTTACTAGCTAGCTCGCGCCGATAATCCGGTGGCCGGGCTGCCGCCTACGAGGACGCCCGCCCAGAGCGGATGAACGCGCTGGTGTTAGCCAACCGACATGCAGGCCCCGAGCGGGTGCTGCACCTGGTCGAGGAACGTGCACCTAACGGCTTCACCAGAATCGAGACGTGATGACCATCGACGAGCTCGATTCAATCGCATTGCAGTACCGGACGACGGCCGGATTCGAGGCCGAGACGCTCGACACTCAACCATCATGGGAAGTCACCAAACGGGCTTAGCGGGTCAAGCCAGCTGCGATCATTGCGCGGTGACCAGCTCTGCTTTCGGTTGGCCTGCCGGCGACGACCGGGGGTGAGCTGACGCCGCCCGCGCCGTCTCCACCCCCAACCTTCTGTCGTCCGTGGCTCGGGGTGGTGCTTGCTGCTGCCGCCCGGGTGGGTGTGGTGTGTCCCGATCGGGGCCTTGTCAGGGGATTCTGGTGGCCACCACGACAACATTGTCGACGACGGCAGTGGGCGAGCCGATTACTGGACCTGCGAGGTCTTCCACCGGGCCTGAGGAGAGAGCATGACAGCACAGGGCATCACCCGCGAACGCGACCGGTGGTCAGCCGCGGGACGGTCAACGATCGGCATCGATGCCACCCCCTTGACCGGAACTTGGAAAATCCTCCATCCCAAGGCCACCGGCATCGTCGGCCTTGACGCCACCCTCCACGACGGGCGTTTGCTGCTCTGGATTATCGAGACTGACGAGTCCGGGACGCAGGAGACAGGCACGCTGCTCGCCACGCCGTTGTCCAGCGCAGTCGACTCTGACCAGGCCATGGGCTTGCTCGCCAGCGGAGAGCTTGGTCCACCCGCATCGTCCCGGACGGTCAGGCTTTGTGGTTACCTCAATCGCGGCCTGCTGCTCCTCAAAGTCCACGTTCTCCACCATGCTGACGCCACCCGGGCGAACGTGATGTACCGGGCCCACTTCTACCGACCCGACGGTGTGGAACGGCCATGATCGGATGCCTCGGTCACGGTCTGGCTCCTGGCGAGCGGGCGGTCTTGGAGCAGACGGCGAAACTAGCCGAGGATGTCTTCGCCGCCCGCGCCGACGGCTACGACCGCCGGGCCGCTTTTCCCGCTGAGGACTTCGACGACCTGTTGCCGCCGGTCTGCTGGCCGCTGCCGTGCCACGGGAGTACGGCGGTCTGGGCTTTGGCCCCCAACAACGCAACACCTTGCCGCTGTGGACGTTGACCACGCTGCTGGCCAAGGCGGACCTGTCGTTGGCTCGGTGCTGGG
>DASVWA010000533.1:0-2277 GCA_036389855.1 Pseudonocardiaceae bacterium | reverse complement strand
CGGAGTGCTTCGAGACTCTGGGCGGGGTGCCTCGCACGGTGCTGGCCGACCGGATGGGCTGTTTGAAGGCCGGTGTGGTCGCCAACGTGGTCGTCCCGACCGCCGACTATGTCCGCTTCGCCACCGCTTATGGGTTTCGCCCCGACTTTTGCGAGGCAGCCGACCCCGAATCGAAGGGGATGGTCGAAAACCTCGTCGGCTACGCCAAACGGGACCTGATCGTGCCCCAGGCGCCCTCGCTGGCCGGCCTGGGCGTGGCCCACACCGCGGCCGCGGTGTGGTGTGCCGAGGTCAACAGCGTCACCCATTCCGAGATCTGCGCGGTGCCCGCCGAGCGGCTGGCCACCGAGCGCGACCTGCTCGGTGCGTTGCCGTCGCTGCGACCACAGCTGGCCGGGGCGGCGGTAACTCGCAAGGTCGACAAGCTTTCCTGTGTGCGGTTCGGGTCGGCCCGCTACTCAGTGCCCAAGGCGCTGATCGGCACCAGCGTGATGCTCTCGGTGACCCAAGACACGGTGCAGGTGCTGGCGCCGTTCACCGGCGAGGTGCTCGCCGAGCACCCGCTGGTCGCCCCAGGTGAGACCAGCATCCGTGACGAGCACTACGGCAGCACCCGCCCGGACCGGCCCCGCCGGGCACCCCGGGCCAAGACCGCAACGGAGAAAGCGTTCCTGGCCCTGGGCCCGATCGCTGACGCGTTCATCACCGGCGCGGCCGCGGCCGGGGTGTCACGGCTGGGCACCGAGCTAGACGACATCCTGACCCTGCAGACCGCGCACGGCACCGCGGCGCTGCTGGCTGCGCTTCAGCGGGCGGTGGCGTTTCGGCGGTGGCGGGCCGCGGACATCCGCTCGATCCTGGCCTCCGCCGGCGCCGCCCCGACCCCGCGCCCGGCCGGGCAGGCACTGGTGTTGACCCTGCCCACAGTCCCGACCCGCCCGCTCAGTGACTACGCCGTCGGCGCGAGCAGCGGCGAGGCCACCGGCTCCAGCGGCGAGGTGAGCTCGTGAGTACCACCCCACCCGCCCTGGCTCCGGACCTGGCGCAGGGGCTCAAACGGTTGAAGATGGCCGCGATGCGCCGCCTGGCCCCGGAACTGATGCTCACCGCCAAAACCCAACGCTGGAACCCCGAGGAGTTCCTGCGCACGCTGATCGAGGCCGAGATCACCGCCCGCGACGCCTCCAACGCCCGCACCCGCATGCGCCTCGCGGCGTTCCCCGTCATCAAGACCCTCGACCAGTTCCAGGTCGGGTCCTCCTCGATCCCGCCCGCGACGTTCGACTACCTGGCCTCGCTGGAATGGATCCAGGCCGCGGAGAACACCTGCCTGATCGGACCGGCCGGTACGGGAAAAAGTCACCTGCTGGTGGCACTGGGTGTCGCCGCCGTGCATGCCGGACACCGGGTCCGCTACTTCACCGCCGCGGACCTGGTCGAGACCCTCTACCGCGGACTGGCCGACAACAGCGTGGGACGAGTGATCGACACCCTGCTGCACAACGATCTGATCATCGTCGACGAGCTGGGGTTCGCGCCGATGGACGACACCGGCGCGCAGCTGCTATTCCGTTTCGTCGCCGCCGCCTACGAACGCCGCTCCCTGGGCATCGGCTCGCACTGGCCCTTCGAATCCTGGGGACGGTTCCTGCCCGAACACACCACCGCAGTCAGCCTGCTCGACCGGCTGCTGCACCACTGCCACACCGTGATCACAGACGGCGATTCGTTCCGAATGAAACAAGCCCGAGCCGGCACCGGCACCAAGGCGCCCCGATGACCGAGCACCGCGAATATCGTTACACCCCGACCCAGGCCCCGGGGCCCTGCCCAGACCACCCCGGCTGCCTCATCCTCCGCTGCAACCGGTGGCTCTGCCACCGGACGTTCCACCTGCCTCTCAACCAACCCGGACAACCCCGCCGCTACTGCCGCCAAGCCTGCCGAGTCGCCGAACATCGGAGGCTTCACATGTGACCTAACAACCCCAAGGGTGGGGACTTTTAGTTGGCCACCAGCGGGGACCACAACTTGGCCGTTGACACTGATCAGCTCGGCGTGGTCAGGTGCCCGTAGGGCGGCGTAGCGGAACAGGGAGTGCAGGGGCGGCCAGCCGGGCGTTGCGGGTGGCGACGGTGTTGGCCCGCTCGGTCTCCAGATGCTGCAGAAAATGCTGCGATGAGCGGGGCGTCGAGATGGGAGAGGTCCAGTCGGGTCGGTTGGATGCCGGTGGCGCGCCAGGCGAAGGCCAGCAGCAGCCGGCAGGTGTCGCGGTAG
>DASVWA010000532.1:0-1527 GCA_036389855.1 Pseudonocardiaceae bacterium | reverse complement strand
CCGAGGCTGACCTGGCGATGGGTCAAGCGCTGGCCGACGTCGCGACGATCGGCATTCTGCAGGAACGCGCCATCCGCCGCAGTGAGACGGTCACCGAGCAGTCGCAGGCCGCGCTGAACAGTCGGGTGATCATCGAGCAGGCCAAGGGGGTGCTTGCCCAGCGCGGGAACCTGACCATGGTTGCGGCCTTCGACCGGCTGCGCCGCTACGCCCGCAACCACAACGCACGGCTGTCCGAGGTGGCCCGCAAGGTCGTCGAGACCGACCTCGCCGCCGACGTGCTCGGCGCCCCCGCCGTGCATAGCCAAGCAGCTGACCAGCGGTGAACTGGGGCTCCTGTCGCGTCCTCGACTGACGCGCCGGCGGGTCGATCACGAAGCGGAGCGGCAGGTGTAGCCGGTGCGCCGCAGGAGACAAGCCCTGATTGTCAGAAAGGCCGAAGACGACCAGTGTCCCGTCCTAGACGATGAAAGCCGGGCGCTGATGATTGCCGACCAGGATCGGACGTCGGTGCAGGGAACACTCGAGCCGAAGGGCCTGACCAGCGCCGCCCGCGGATCCGGCCCGCGCGAGCACGGCCGGAGGCCGCGCGTAGCAAGCGGAGCCGGACCCGGCCATCCCGGAGGCCCGCCCGCCCGGCGAGGGCAATCATGTGGTCGGGCCGTGCTGCGTTTGCTGATGTAGCGCCGCTGGGAGAACGCTGGCCAGGGCTTCGACGGTCGGGACGGCGGTGGCCTGCGGGAACACTGGGTGACGTTTATCGACGTTGGTCAGTGCCGGGTGGCGCGGTCTGCACCGGAATTGTACCGGCTACCACGCGCCGCCCCGGGGGCACCACGGCACCGGCAACGTCCCAAGATTAGGCCGTCTCCAGGCCCATGCCGTCCCCATGCACGCCTGGTGCGGGTGGTTGAGGGCGGGCCCCCAAACGACGAGCCACCGATCTGGTCAGCTGAACCGGTGAGGGCTCCGGCTGGCTGCTGCTCGGCGGCCGGTTCCTGGCGGCTGGCTTCGCCATGAGACGAGCCGCAGGCTGGGCGGAACAAACCCGAGTCGCTATTCGCGTCCTCAACACGCAGTCTCAGCGAGCGCTCCGTGTCGAGGCGACAGCGCTTGTGCTCAGACCGGAGGGAGACACGAACGTTCCACATACCGCTCCATAGTGGAGCGGCAGTGGCCGCTCGGGCGGCGTCCCAGTGGTGTGGGTGTAGCGTTGGACTGGTCCGTCGGCGCCGATCGAGTCCCCGTCGCGCTCCGTTTCGGGGCTTGATCTGGACTGGCGAGGGCTGGCTGCCATGAGACTGCTCGGTGAGTGCCTGCGTGGTGGGGTCGGTCTGGGTGGCTGAGCGTGGCGCGGTGGCACGGGCGTTGCTGGAGATCGTCGGCGACGTCGAGGATGAGCGCGCGCTGGCTGAGCAGGTTTGTCGGGCGTTTGTGGGGGGCTTGGGTGTCGATGGTGCGGCGATCTCGCTGCAGACTGCGAGCACCGCGAGTCAGACGCTGTGCGCCACTGATGCGACGGCGGAG
>DASVWA010000531.1:0-5456 GCA_036389855.1 Pseudonocardiaceae bacterium | reverse complement strand
ACCCCACAGCTGGCGAACACCCAGGACATCGCGCTCAAGACCTGGCTGGTCGGCCAGCGCCTGGCAACCGGCACGGGGCCCGGTGATGTGCAGGTCGTCAACATCGACAACGCCCAGGCGATGAACGCTTATCGCACCGGGCAGCTCGATGGCGGGTGGCTGCCGGAGCCCTACGCGTCCCGGCTGGTGCTGGAGGAGGGCGCGCACGTGCTCGTCGACGAGGCTTCGCTGTGGCCCGACGGGCGCTTCCCCACCACGGTGCTCATCGTCCGTACCGGATACCTGCAGCAGCATCCGCAGACCGTGGCCGCGCTGCTGCGTGGCCTGCTGCAGGTCGAGGACTATGCCCGCGCCGACCCGACCGGTGCCAAGGCCGCCGCGAACTCCGCACTGGGCAAGGCCGCCGGCAAGCCGCTGGCCCCACCCGTGCTCGACCGCGCCTGGAGCAACATCACGATCACCACCGACCCGCTGGCGGCCCGGTTTCCCCGGCTCGCCGCCGACGCCGTCACCGCTGGCGTGGCTACCTCGGTGCCGGACCTGCACGGGTTCGTCGACCTCGGGCCGCTCAACGCGGTCCGCACCGCAGCCGGTCAACCCCCGGTCGACGCCGCTGGCCTGGACAGGAGATGAGATGACCGCGATCCTCGAACTCCCGGAGCTGGTGACCGCCGCGCCGGCGGTCCGGCTCTCGGGCGTGTCCAAGATGTTCGGCCGCGGTCGGGACGCGGTCACCGCACTGGAGGCCGTCGACCTGCAGGTGGCGCCCGGCGAGTTCGTCTGCCTGCTCGGTGCGTCGGGCTGCGGCAAGACAACGCTGCTCAACATCGCCGCGGGGCTCGACCTTCCCAGCGCGGGCCAGGTGACCACGACCAGCGTGCAGCCGGCGGTGATGTTCCAGGACCCCGCGCTGTTGCCGTGGCTGACCGCCGGGCGCAACGTCGAGCTGCCACTACGGCTCGCCGGGATGCGCCGCGCCGAGCGCCAGCAGCGGGCCGAACAGCTGCTGGAGCTGGTCCGGCTGGGTGGAGCGGCCAGCAAGCGGCCACACGAGCTGTCCGGCGGGATGCGCCAGCGGGTGGCGCTGGCCCGCGCGCTGGCTGCGAGCCTCGGCGCCCGGGACGCCGCCTCCCCTGGGCTGCTGCTGATGGACGAGCCGTTCGGTGCGCTGGACGCGATCACGCGCGACGTGCTGCAGGGCGAGCTGCTGCGGGTGTGGCATGCCACCGGCACTGCCGTGCTGTTCGTCACCCACGACGTCCGGGAGGCGGTGCGGCTGGCCCAACGGGTGGTGTTGCTGTCCTCCCGCCCGGGCCGGGTCGTCGGTGAGTGGCCCACCACGGGCGCGGACCCAGAGCAGGTCGCCGCGCAGATCACCGGTGAGCTGCGCAAGGCGATCTCCCGCCATGCCCGGGCCTGACCTGGTGTCGAGCCTGCGGACCGACGACGAGCGGGTCGAGGCCGGACTCGACGCGCTGGACACCCCCACCCTGGCCGCCCGGCCGCGGTGGCGGCGGGCGATCTCGACCCTCGGGCCGCCGCTGATCGCGCTGGTGGCGTTCATCGCGGCGTGGCAGGCGTTGTGGGCCTCGGCGGTGTTCCCGGAGTACAAGGTCCCGGCGCCGCTCGCGGTCGGCGATCAGATCTGGGCGCAGGTGCGCAACGGCCAGGTGCTGTCGATCCTGTGGACCTCGGTGCACCGCGCGGTACTCGGGTTCACCGCCGCTGTCCTGGTCGCCACCCCGCTAGGGCTGGTGGTGGCCAAGGTGCGAGTGGTGCGTTCGGCCATCGGACCGCTGCTGACCGGGCTGCAGAGCCTACCTTCAGTGGCGTGGGTGCCGGCCGCGGTGCTGTGGTTCGGGCTCACCGACGCGTCGATCTACTTCGTCGTGCTGATGGGCGCGGTGCCGTCCATCGCCAACGGGCTGATCGCCGGGATCGAAGCGATCCCGCCGCTGCTGCCCCGGGTCGGGATCGCGATGGGCGCCGGGCGCTGGCAGACCGCACGGCACATCTTGCTGCCGGCGGCGCTGCCCGGCTATCTCGCCGGCTGCAAGCAGGGTTGGGCGTTCTCCTGGCGGTCCCTGATGGCGGCGGAGATCATCGCCAGCTCACCGGCGCTGGGGCTGGGGCTGGGGCAGTTCCTGCACAACGGGCAGTCCCTCAACGACATGCCCATGGTGATCGCCGCGATCGGGCTCATCCTCGCGGTGGGGATCGGGATCGAGCTGCTGGCGTTCCGCCCGGCCGAGCGCCGGGTGCTGCGCGCGCGGGGCTTGGCGCTGGCGACGTGAGTGCTGCGCTGGTGGCCGTGGCGCACGGCAGCCGCGATCCCCGCTCGGCGGCCATCGTCACCGAGCTGGTGGAGGTGGTGCGGGCGCGGCGACCGGGCCTGGACGTGCGGCTGGCGTTTCTGGACCTGTCTGCGCCTCGGCTGCCCAACGTGCTGGCCGGGCTGACCGGTACCGGTCAGCAGCGGGCCGTGGTCGTGCCGCTGCTGCTCGGCCGGGCTTATCACGCCCGGGTGGATGTGCCCGGAGCCCTGGCGCGTGCGGGACGCCGGCATCCTGCGCTTGAGCTGCGCACCGCCGACGTGCTCGGGCCCGACGAGCGGCTGGCGGCGCTGGCGCGGCGGCGGGTGACCGAGGCCGGTGCGGCGTCCGCAGACGCCGTCGTGCTGGCTGCTGCTGGCTCTTCCGACCCCAGGGCCAACGCCGCGGTCGCTGAGATCGCCGCTGGTTGGGCGGTGCCCGCGTTCGCCGCGGCCACGTCTCCGACGGTCGGGGCGGCGCTGGCCGAGCTGGCTGCCCGCGGAGCTCGGCGGGTGGCAGTCGCGTCCTGGTTCCTGGCGCCGGGCCTGCTGCCCCAGCGGGTCCGCGCTGCGGCGCTGGCCGCCCACTCGGAAGTTGTGGTCGCCGAACCGTTGGGCGCCGACCCCGCGGTCGCCGACGTCATACTGGACCGCTATGACGCCGCGACCAGCCCGCTCGCTCACTACCACAGCGCCTGAGCCGCCGGCCGGCGCAGCGTGATCAGCTTCGACCAGCTGGTGCATCGCGCCCGGTTGCTCGTCGTGGGCGGCAACCGGGCTGTGCTGGGCATCGCTGGTCCACCGGGAGCGGGCAAGACCACCCTTGCTGAGCAGCTCACCACGACGCTGGCTCCCGCACCTCCGCCGAGGCTGACCCCGCACCAGTGGATCGCTCATGTTCCGATGGATGGCTTTCACCTCGCCGACCGTGAACTCACCCGGCTGCACCGCCGCGACCGCAAAGGCGCTCCCGACACCTTCGACCCGGCCGGCTACGCCGCGCTGCTGCGTCGCCTGCGCGAAGACAGCGACGAAGTGGTCTATGCCCCTGGTTTCGAACGCACCCTCGAACAGCCCATCGCGGGTGTGATCCCGGTACCCCGGACTGCCCGGCTGATCATCACCGAAGGCAACTACCTGCTCTTCGACGACCACGGCTGGGGCGGGGTCCGGGCCCAGCTCGACGAGGTCTGGTACGTCGAGCTCGACGCAGACGAACGGATGCGCCGACTCATCACCCGCCACGTCCACTTCGGCAAACAACCCGCAGCGGCGGCCGCCTGGGCCACCGGCACCGACGAACGCAACGCCGCCCTGATCAGCTCAACCCGATGCCACGCCGACCTCATCGTCCCTGCCAGCCTGATGCGCTCACTCGGTTCACCACCACGATGTTGACCGCAATCCGGCTCCCAATGGTGACCTCAAGTGGACCGCGTCATGCAGGGTCGAGTACTGCGGCGACTGCGTGCACTGCGTTGTGGATGTCTGCGGTGTCCACGTCGTGGTGGGTCACCGCGCGGACCAGATCGGGTCCCAGCGCGCCCATCCGCACCCCGTGCTCGGCCTCCAACCGCTGGCAGAATCCGGGAGCATCCGCCAGACCGAACACCACGATGTTGGTCTCGACGCTGCCCGGGTCGAGCGTGATGCCGGGTAGCTCGGCCAGCGCCGCGGCGAGGATCCGGGCGTTGGTGTGGTCGTCGGCGAGCCGATCCACGTGGTGGTCCAAAGCCCACAGGCAGCCGGCCGCGACGATGCCGGCCTGGCGTAGCGCACCACCCATCATCTGCTTGTAGCGCCAGGCCTCTTCGATCAAATCGGTCGACCCGGCCAACACGGCACCCACCGGGGCGCCCAGACCCTTGGTGAAGTCGATCCAGGCGGTGTCGAACCCATACGCCCACTCCGCGGCCGGCACTTCCGAGGCGACCACGGCATTCATCAGCCGCGCTCCGTCCAAGTGCGCGCGCAGCCGGTGCCGCGCGGCGATCTCCAGCACTGCGCGCAGCTGCGCCAGCGGCCACACCCGCCCACCGGCCAGGTTGGTGGTCTGCTCCACGGACACCAGCCGAGAGCGTGGCTCATAGCGGTCCCCGGCCAGGAACAACGCGGCCTCCAGGGCCGCAGCGGTGAACATGCCGGCATCGCCCGGGACCGGGGCGAGCACCGTCCCGGACAGTGCAGACGGACCGCCCGCCTCGGCGACGATCGGATGGGACGTCGGGTGGAGATGTACCGCGTCGCCGCCGGGCCGGATGTGCAGCCGGAAACCGATCGCGTTGCACATCGTGCCCGACGGCAGGAACACCGCCGCCGGCTTGCCCAGCAGCGTGGCGACCCGCTCGCACAGCATGTTGACGGTGGGGTCCTCACCGCTCTGCTCGTCGCCTACTTCGGCAGCTGCCATCGCCGCGCGCATATCCGCGACTGGCCGGGTCTGGGTGTCGGAGTACAGGTTGATCAGCATCACCGGCGACGTTAGTCGAGTGCACGGGCAGCCGTGGCTGAACCCGTCGGCGACGTGGTCGAGCACACCGGCGTCGGCGTCGGCGACGTGGCCCCTCCCCGCGCCCGGCCGTCACCATCTACCCCGGTCAGTTTCCTGCGCAGTCTCGGATTGGTGATTGCGCTCATCAGGAAGACCAGGACTGCTGGCACGGCTTGACACTGTTCACCGAGGATGGTCCGAATTTCACGTGAGCGAGGCCGAGATGGTCGAACCGGCGATCGCCAGGCAAGCCCTGGCAGCGCAGCGAGCCCTGCGTCCTTTCCTCGAGGCGGTAATGCAGTCACCGCTGCTAGGCGCGCGACCAGCGGTTGCCGACTTCTGGGCGGGCAACCCACAGGAGCCGGCCCCGGCATGCGATTCCCACGGAACCTACGTGATGCTCCGATGCGCACACAGGGCAGCTGCTCGGAAATTAGGCCGGGATGTCTTGAAGTGGGTACCGGCGAAGACGAGTAGATCGGCGGTGAGGCGCGGGGACCGACAGTAGTGCGGGGTATACGGGAACGCCAGGTCAGTAGGCGTGCGCTCGCCAAGAGCAGGTGCCTCGACACCGGCACGTACGTTACAGTGGCACTGTCACGACAGCTTTACTGTCACATCGGGAAGGACAGCTCGTGGCCGACGAGCTCACCA
>DASVWA010000530.1:0-3073 GCA_036389855.1 Pseudonocardiaceae bacterium | reverse complement strand
ATACTGATCGGTAACTTGGCCGCTCGACTTGCCGTCCGTCTCAGTTCACCCCGGTGCGACCCCACCACCCAGCTGTCGGTCGTCGCTAGATCCACAGTACAGCGACCGCTGCAACGGTCGCGAACGGATAGGACTGGACCTCGAAAGCGCGTGAGGGTTCACGCCCTCCGTGGGTTCAAATCCCACCGCTACCGCCATCTACTAGCAGAAATGCGGTAGAGTCGATCACGACTCACTGGGTTCCGCTGGTGGGTCTCAGTTGCCCCTTCGACTGACCTCTGTAACAGCGTCTCGTCTGTTTCGATGGAGCGAACGATGGGCGAAGCTCACGCCTAACTTAGGGAGCTTCACGCATTTAGTCGGTCCACGTAATGGCTAGCACGGAATCGCGATGTCTGGCCGGTGGGCGGTAACGGAGTGCGGGCGCGCGGCATGCTGGGCTATCCCTCCTCGGTGTCTGGGGGTGGCGCGGTGGTGCACGAGCATGTTCGGCTATGCCGGTGGTGCGGTGCTAGCGGTGCTGCTGGCGACCGCCGCGGTGCAACTCCTGTTGTTCCACGGCCGAGGTGGTTCCTCGGTTGGCTACGTGAGGCAGCACGGTCATCGCGGTGCTGCGTCCGCTGGTGCTATCTCAGGATTTGGCGGCCCGGCTGGCCACCGCGACGGTCAATCTGGTCCGCGGCTGGCGATCATCGATCTGGTTCGCAGTACCACCGCCGCTAGTCTCTGCCCGGAAAGCTCGGGGAAGCTGTCACCGAGGCAGCGAGGTGATCTCGACCATCTCGTGCTTTACCTAGGGATGGCCTAGACCGCCGGCCTGCTCCGCCTGCTGACCATTCCCTGCATTGATCAGGCTGCGAGCATGAACGAAAGGAAGAACCCCGCGGCGGTGGCGAACGCGTTGAGCGGCCGGCCGTGCTCGAACGCCTCGGGCATGAGCGTGTCGGCGAGCGAGGCCAGCACCGCTCCTCCGGCGAACGCGAGCGCCACCGCGAGGACATGCTCGCTAAACCCACTTGCCGCGCCCCGGCCCAGGACGACCGCCGCGGCCAACAACACCGCACAAGCAACCCAGGTCAACACCACAGTGCGCGAACGCAGCCCCGACTCACGCATGGCAACAGCACCCACCAGCGACTCCGGCAGATTGGAGAAGAAGATTGCCACCAGCAGGGATAGTGACGCGCCACTAACCAGCGACACCCCAAGCGCGAGGTTCTCCGGCACTCCGTCCAGCGTCACCGCTGCCAGCAACGCCAGACCCACCCCGCGACGGGCGCCGGAGGCAACGACCTCGCGCTGCTCCGGCCCGGGCTTGCCGCTGACGTAGCGGTCCAGGGCCGTGTCGACGGCAACGAACGTCGCTGCCCCCGCGAGCAGCCCGAGCCCAGCGCGCACCCCACCGCCCATCGTGAACGCTTCCTCGAACAGCTCAAACGCCAGCGCCGAGATGAGTGCGCCGCTGGCAAACGCCAGCAGCACCCCCGTCACCTGCTTCGGCGGGCTCCACCGCGCGCCGAAGCAGGCACCGATCACCAGGGCGCTGGACGCAGCCAGCCCGAACAGCACAGCGGTGAGCACGGCGGCATCGGCCTCCTCTCGGGCATCGTCCCCTGGCCGGGCCCACCTCCGCGCACGGCATCCCAGCCACCGCGCGCCCAACCGCGGATCACGTTGCGTTGAGAACCGGAGTTTACCGCTGAGTGAGATGGGTGACTGACCGTAACCTACGGCCTTGGTTCCGAAGCCGACGCCGGACCGTCAACGGAGAGATCGGTCTCCCTCCGGAGCGCCACCCGGAGTGTAGGAGGGAGCTAAAGATGGTGCGATTACCTGTTACGTCGAGTACGGGCAGAACTGCTGTCGTCGGGTTGCTAGGAGCCGCGGCGCTGCTGCTTTGCCGGAACTGCGGGCGCCTCCGCCGTCCAAGCGCGAGCGGCTCGCCGTGTTCAGCGGCGGCCTGGGCCTGCGTCGACTTGTCGGCCCAGCAGGCGTGGTTGATACGTCTGGCTGATCACGCTGATGATCCGGGCGCCTCGGCATCAGCGCAGTACACCAGTCAGCGTAAAAGTGCGCCTGGGCACGGGCTGGGTCTGGGCAGCGGTAGAGCAGCCGTAATTCCTGGGCCGCGATCCAGGTCTTGGCCAGCTGCTCGTCGTGGGTGTGACCGATGTCGAGCCCGGCCAGCAGCCGGGCCCAGGAGTGCTCGCAGTGGTGGTCGGCCCCGCGGCGCAGCAACCGCCGGATCCGATAAAGCGGATCGTCACGGCGACCCCGATGACCTGTGAAGTCGCGCTGGATCCGCCGGCGCACCTCATCCACGGCGGCGAACCCCAGCCGGGTCGCGTGAAAGGCATCCAGCACCCGCACTGCGCCGGGTAGCTGGGTGCGCAGCGCGCTGGCATATCCCCGATAGGGATCCAGCGCGGCGGTCACCACCGCCACCCACCAGTCAGTGTCCCGGCCGGCCAGCCAGCAGGTCAAGGCAGCCACGCTGCGGCCTTCGACCACATCAAGCAGCCGGGCCGGGCCGCGGTGACTCCGGGTCAGATCGACAATGCCGGTGACGAATCCGGTGGCCTTCGTGGCAGTCGCGGCGCTAACGCAGTCTCGTCCACGCCGACCGACTCGACCCCATCAAACCGGCTCGGGTCATCCACCAACGGCTGCCCATGGTCACCGACCGCAGCCATGATCGCGCCCCAGCCGACCCGGAACTCCCGCGCTACCGCGGCCACCGAGTCCCCATCCCGACCCACCCGCCGACATGCCGCCCCCGCGCCCGCTGGATCAGCCAAGCCCGCGGCGCGATGGCCACCGACGTCTCCGGCCAGGTCACACCCCGCACTGCTCATGCCCACAGCGCCAGACCCGCTCGACCCAGATCAGCGTGATCGGCTGAGCCGCACACGCCAGATCTCGCACCCGCACCGGCCGCCGGTCATGCAATGCAGCGACCGCACCACAAGCCGGGCACCCGACCAGATCAGCCGCGGTCTCAATCGCCTGCTCCAGCTCACGTCACCGAGCAGCACACGAACAACCCGATCGAAGCAGATCACAGCCGGCTGAA
>DASVWA010000529.1:0-4757 GCA_036389855.1 Pseudonocardiaceae bacterium | reverse complement strand
GAACGCGGAATGGACGGTTTCGAGCGCGGTCGCAACCTCGCCAAGTTGGGTCAGCATTCTCAGGACACCGCCGAATTGTTCTTCCGCGACGTCAAGGTGCCGATCACCAACCTGCTCGGTGAGCCGGGCCGCGGGTTCGCTGACCTAGTGGACCGGTTACCCCAGGAACGGCTGTCGATCGCAATCTCCGGGGTGGCCGGGGCACGGGCAGCGTTGGACCTGACACTGGCCTACGTCAAGGACCGCAAAGCCTTCGGCCAACCGATCGGATCCTTTCAGAACACCAGGTTCCGGCTGGCCGAAATGGTCACTGAGATCGACCTTGCGCAAACCTTCATTGACCGCTGCATCGAGGCGCTCAACGACGGTGAGCTGACGGTGGCCGACGCCGCCAAGGCCAAGTGGTGGTGCACCGAGCTGCAGGGCCGGGTGGTCGACGCCTGCCTGCAGCTGCACGGCGGCTACGGATACATGCTCGAGTATCCCATCGCGCGGGCCTACGCCGATGCTCGCATCACTCGCATTTATGGTGGTACCACAGAGATCATGAAGGAAATCATCGGCCGGTCACTTGGTCTGTAATCCGACAGGCAAGAATCGCGACAGCGCTGCTTATGCCGTATTTCGCGTCACCTTTGCCTGGGACCGGAAGCACCCGTTGCTTCAATCTCGGGTACCGATGCGAGATCAGGTGACGACAAACCGATCGGTCTGATACGCACGGTGAGGACAAGTTCAGACGACGGTGCAAGCTTGTGCCCACCCGGCATGCATCACTTAGAGTGAAAGTCGGCCCCAAGCGGTACGTCTGGGGTCCCTCCCAACGATGTCACTACTAAGTACATCGACTATGAACCAGCATGGAGGGGAGGACCAGGATGAACGGTCACGGCGGTGACGCGGTCGCCCACGATATGTTCGCGCTGCTGCACGAAGCTGCGGCGCCTGTAGTGACCCGTTGGACTTACTGCATGGATGATCCATTTGCGGTGACCCTTGAGATCCAGACCCGTGGCGATCGCTGCGTGGACTGGGTCCTGGCCCGCGAACTGCTGGTGGCTGGGCTCAGTGCTCCCGCGGGGATCGGGGACGTGCGGGTGCGTCCTGCTCGGATGGGTCAATGGGACGTGACGCTGGTCGAGATCCGTTCACCTGACGGGCATGCGGTGCTGGAGGTGGACCGCGATCTGTTGCGGCAGTTCGTCGAGGCCACTATCGAAGTTGTGCCGCTGGGAGACGAGGGCGCGGCAGTCGACATGGACGCCGAGATCGAGAAGATCACCAGGAGCTGCGCAGGTTGATCGACAATGACCCGACACGTCAATCGGTTCCGAATGGCACAAGTTGGCCGCACGCCGAGCGCCCGCTAAGCAGCGTCGTGGAAGATGATGCCTAGGGTGTGGCGGTGGCCGCTGCGCAGGACCGACACGCCATGGCGCATCGTGATCCGGTAGTAACCGCGGGTGCCGGACCCAGGCCGGTAGCGGGTGGGCCAGATCACCGCCTGGCCCTGATCGAGGGTGATCGCGGTACCGCGGGACTGTGCTCTAGGTAGGTTCTCCACCAACAGGAACTCCCCGCCGGTGTAGTCGGTGCCCAGCTGTGACAGCGCAACCATCGCCTGCAGCGGGAAGGCGTGCTCGCCGTAGAGGTCCTGGTGCAGGCAGTTGTAATCGCCCTCGCCGTAGCGCAGTACCAACGGCGTCGGCCGGGTCTGCCCGGCCGCGTGACAGCGATCCAGGAAGTCCTCCATCTGGTCGGGGAACCGCTCAGGCAGCCGCAACCGCTCATACCAGGTGTTCGCCACTGGAACCAGCCGTGGATACAGTGCCTGGCGCAGCCGGTCCACTACTTCTGGCAGCGGATGATCGAAATACTGGTACTGCCCGGAGCCGAACCGGTGCCGGGCCATGTCCACCCGGGTGCGCCAGCGCTCGGGCTGGTCGTAAAGCTCCACCAGCGCGTCACACTGCTCGGCGGCCAGCACCGGCGGGGTGACCGCGTAGCCGCGCCGGTGCAGCGACTCGCGCAGCCGCGGCCAGTCCCAACCGTGCACCGTGTCAGTGATCAAGTCGGCGGTCATGACGATGTCTCCTGCTGTACGAGTGCAGCGATCGGTTGGCAGTGCCGGCACGGTCGATAGCGGTGGCTCATGTTGCAGGCAAACCGACACACCGACCACGGTTGCATCATCGGCGTGGATCACGCCAGCGGGTAGTGAGAGATCGAGACGCGCAGGGCAACCTCGGTCCCATCCCCGCGGCGCAAAATCGGCAAGTGATCATCGAATTAATCTGGTTTTGGTCAACCTGGGTGGGGCCACCCCCGCCGCCGGCCGACCTCATCGCGGTGCACGCTCCAGCGTCGCTGCGGCACCTCGAGTGGACATACCACACGGAATATTGATTCAGAACTGCCCGTGTAGGGAATACTGAGGCCAGCCCTCTTATGGCTGACGGGGGCGATCAGGCCACGGTGGGACCTTTGCCAAGCGCGTGTCAGTGGGTGGTGCTCGCGCCCAATGCCGCCGGCGAAGGCAGAGAGGCTTGGGGCGACGATGGCGCGGACATCCGGGGTGGAGCCGGCGGCGGTGCTGCATTCCCGGAAACACCGGTTGGGATGGTGGACCCGCGTTGCCGTGCAGGTGGGATTGGCGGCGGCGGCGTTGTCCCGGCGGCTGGGGCTGGGGACCGGGTCGATCATCGGTGGTCGGGTGACGTTGGCTCTGGACCACCGTGCATTGCGGCGCTTGGCGGCTGGACGGCGAGTGGTGTTGGTGTCGGGAACCAACGGTAAGACCACGACTAATCATTTGATCGCGGCGGCGGTGCGCACTGTGGGGCCGCTGGCGCACAACGCCGGCGGCTCGAACATGTCCGACGGGGTAGTGGCGGCGTTGGCCGATGCTCCGGACGCCGGCTACGCGGTGATCGAGGTTGACGAGCTGCACCTGGCTGCCATCGCCGACGCAGTCGACCCGATGGTGGTTGTTCTGCTGAACCTGACCCGTGACCAACTGGATCGAGCGACTGAAGTAGGGGCGATCGCGGCCGCCATCCGGCGTGCGTTGGCCCGGCACCCGCACACCGTGGTCGTGGCCAACGCTGATGATCCGATGGTCGTGTCGGCGGTCGGGACGGCGCCGCGCGCCGTGTGGGTAGCGGCGGGAGCCAGCTGGCTGGGTGACGTGGCAACCTGTCCGCGCTGTGGCCACATCCTCACTTTCACGAACTCCGATGTCACTATCGGCCCCGGCGGTGGTGGCCGTGGCGAGCAGGGGTGGGAGTGCGAATGCGGGCTGGCCCGACCCACCCCCGACTGGTGGATCGAGGACGGCAAGGCGTGCACCGTGGACACGTTGCTGCCACTGGAAATCCGGTTGCCCGGCCAGATCAATATGGGCAACGGCGTGATGGCACTGGCCGGCGCCTGCGCCGTCGGTGTCCCGGCCGACCAGGCCGCCCCAGCACTGCGCCAGGTGGAGGTGGTGGCCGGCCGGTACGCCACGGTGCGCCGCGGAGCGCAGAACCTGCGCTTGCTGCTAGCCAAGAACCCGGCTGGATGGGCCGGGATGCTATCCATCCTGAGTGAGCCGACGCCGCTGCTGGTGATCATCAACGCCAGGGAGGCCGACGGGAGAGACACCTCCTGGCTGTGGGACGTTCCGTTTGAACGACTCAGCTCCCGTCCGGTGGTGGCCAGCGGAGAACGTGCCGCAGACCTCGGTGTCCGGCTCAGCTACGCCGGGCTGGAGCACCAGACCGTCTCCGACCCGTTGGCCGCCCTTGCGACGCTACCGGAGGGGGCCGTGGACGTGGTCGCCAATTACACCGCCTTTCGTTACTTCCGCCACCGGTTGAGCCAGGAACGGCACGCAGTCGGGTGAGCACAGAGTCGACGGTCACCATCGGTCTGCTATTGCCCGATGTCCTGGGAACGTACTCGGATGCCGGCAATGCCACGATATTGGCTAGACGGCTGCACTGGCGCGGCGTTTCCGCCGAAATTCTTACTATCACTGCTCGCGACGTCCCGGCGACGACGTGTGCGATATACGTCTTGGGTGGTGGGGAGGACGCCGCTCAACAATTCGCCGCAGAATGGCTGCGTCGTCATGACCTGTTACGTCGGGCGCTGGAAAGCAGTGCGATTACCCTCGCTGTGTGCGCCGGGCTGCAGATCCTGGGACGGTCGTTGAGCGATGCCAGCGGTCATCAGTACCCGGGACTAGGCTTGCTCGATCTCGCCACCGCCCCCGGCCGCCAGCGCGCCGTCGGCGAGGTGCTGAGCACTTGTGCGATACCCGGCGTCGGCTCGCTGACCGGGTTCGAAAACCACCGCGGTGTGACCACCCTCGGCGCAGGCACAACCTCGTTGGGACGAGTGGTCATCGGTATCGGCAATGGCACCAGCGACGGCACGGGGCATCCCGCCGAAGGAGTGCTCACCGACCGCGTCGTCGGCACGTACCTGCACGGCCCCGTGCTAGCCCGCAATCCCGCCTTGGCCGATCACATCCTGCACAAGGTCACCGGGCAGTCCTTGCCCCCCATCGATCTGCCCGACCAGGCCGCCCTGCGCCGCACATATCTGCCCAACCGCAGCTAGCTGCACATCCTTTGTTCTCGCGTTCTGCGGTGGATCCAGGGTCAACCTAGCCGGCCATCAAGCCGCAGGGCCTTCATGGACAACCATGGCCGGCGGGCGACCAGCCCGATGCTCACCAGCGGATCCGCCGCCGCACCGCCACCCACAGG
>DASVWA010000528.1:0-4032 GCA_036389855.1 Pseudonocardiaceae bacterium | reverse complement strand
AATGACGGCGTGGCCCGGGGTTGCGCCGGTGTCCACGATGACGAGGAGGATCGCGGTAGGGACCGCCCTTGCGGGCGGCCCCCCGCCCAGATCCCAGCGTGCGGGACTACCGCACTGGGCTCCTGCCTTGGGTGGTGGCGTTGAAGCGCGCGTCGGGGAAGGGGTGTTTCACGCGGGCGGGTGGTAGCCATCGGTTCGCGATCCGGTTCATCCGCGTCCAGTTGGGACCGGTACGCGTGCTACTTCCACCCGGGCTGGGCGCAGCTGACCGGGCACCAGGTCTGCCTTGCCCACTTGATCCGCGACTTCGAAGACACCGCCGAGTCCTGGCCGGACGCGGTCTGGCCGACCCAGGCGCAGCGGGCGTTGCGCGGCCTGATCCATGCCTGGCACGCCGCCCGCGAGCAGGGACTAGGCGAGATCCCCGCCGCAGTGCGAGACCCGCTGATGCGCGAGTTCCGCCACGCCGTGCTGGCCGGGCTGTCCACGCTTCCCCGCATCCCCGGCCCCAAGTCCACCACCGCCCAGCACCCCGGCCGCGACTTGCTGGAGTTCTGCCGCGACCGCCAGGCCGACGTGACCCGATTTTGCCACGACACCCAAGTGTGGCCGACCAACAACATCAGCGAGCGGGACCTGCGGCCCACCAAGACCCAACAGAAAATCTCCGGCAGGCTGACCAGCGAGGACATCACCCAAAACCGATTGGACATCCGCAGCTACATCGACACCGCCCGCAAATGCGGCATCAACACCATGACAGCCCTGCGCGGCGCGCTGTCCGGCCACCCCTGGAAACCACCGCTGCCCGCCACGGCCACAAGCCCGTAACACCACCAGCGCAACCAGCCGCTACCCTCCCAGCGCAGACAGCACCTGCATCGTTTCCACCAACCCGCTCAGACACGCACCCGCAGCCAGCGTCGCCGCCGTCACGGCCTGCTCGCAGGACCTCACCAGCCCCGCCGGCAGCTCACCACGATATTCATCCGCCCGCACCGCCGACGCCAGCTCAGCAGCGAACATCACCAGCGCCAACCCGGCATCGGGCCGGCCCAGATCATCCCGCGCCGTCACCGCGATCATCCCATCCGCCACGCCCGTCATCTGCTCCAGGCACTCCCGGTGCTGCTCCACCATGCCCGGGCGCGCCACCACAGGCTCCCGCTCCAACGCCGCCACCAGCGTCACCGGTTCAGAAAACCGCCGAGACTTCCCCCGACGCCGCGCCCACGTAGGCGGACAAGTCCCACACTCACAATCAGGCATGACCAGCGCATGACGATCAGGATCCACAGCAGCCACAGTCGCAACAGACATAGCCGCATCCTCCACCCAGACCAACCCGGCTCACAGGCAACGCGCCGCAGGAAGCTGAATGCATACCCTGGAAGGCGCCAACCTGACGATCGGCGGCACCGCGGCGGCACCCACCGTCAACGGCGCCCCGGTGTTGTGCGGCAACATCCTCACCAAAAACGCCACCGTGTTCGTCATCGAACAGGTGCTCTCACTGCCGGCTTCCTAAGTAGACCGAGGCAGCTACTACTCGTCAGGGGTGGCTCCGTCGTGGAGCCGCCCCTGCTTAAAGTCATCCGGTGCTCCACTGACCCAGACCACGCGCCATCGCGCACCCCGAGCCAGCCACCAATCCCTCAACCGGGCCTGCCCAGAGACGGGTTCCAGCGACGATCTCTTTCACAAGCCCAAAACCCCTGAACCCCCACAGCCAGGCCCCTCTCCCGAGGCACTAGTTTCGACAGCGCGGAATCTCCGTGCTAGCCGAGCACTGGCTCGATCCACCGCAGCTCAGGGTAGGTGGGGCCGGAGCGCGCGAGGGCGAAACCGGTGTCTGATATTTCTCCTGCCGGCGTGCCACAGTGGAAGATGTGAGAGATGGACCGGTGACATTGTTTCTCTGTGGCGACGTGATGACCGGCCGCGGTGTCGACCAGATCCTTCCGCATCCCAGTGATCCGACACTGCAGGAGGCTCACGTCGAAGACGCGCGCACCTACGTTGAATTGGTGGAAGCCATGAACGGCCGGATTCCTCGGCCTGTCGACTTCTCCTGGCCGTGGGGAGACGCCCTGCCAACGCTCGAAGACATTGCGCCTGATGTCCGAGTGATCAACCTGGAGACGAGTGTCACCCGGAGCGAGGATTTCACGCCAGCGAAGGCGCTGCACTACCGCATGCATCCACGCAATGTGCCCTGCCTGGCCGCGGCCCAACCCGACGCCTGCGTGCTGGCGAACAACCATGTACTCGACTTCGGAAGCCAAGGGCTCGAAGACACGCTTGATACGCTTTCCAACGCGGGCCTCCACGCGGTGGGTGCAGGGCGAAATGCCAGTGAGGCACGACGGCCCGCAGCCGTCAAGATTGCGGGGGACAGGTATGTCGTGATCTTCTCGTGCGGTATGGCGTCCAGCGGCATCCCGTCAAGCTGGGCTGCGACTCCCGACCAGCCGGGCATCAACTTCGTCCGCGACCTATCACCTTCCAGCGCTAGCGAGCTCGCCGGCTGGGTGCGCGCGACGAAGCGACCCGGTGATGTCGCGGTGGTTTCCGTGCATTGGGGGTCCAACTGGGGATACAACGTCTTGCCGGATCAAATTCGCTTCGCCCATCACCTCATCGACGGTGGTGTCGACATCGTCCATGGGCATTCCTCACACCATCCTCGACCGATCGAGACGTACCGGAACAAGCTCATCCTCTACGGATGTGGTGACCTAATCAACGACTATGAGGGCATCACCGGCTACGACGAGTACCGGGGTGACCTGCGTCTGCTGTACTTCCCCTCAGTGGAACCGGACACTGGCAGGCTAGTCGACCTGCGGATAGTACCTATGCAGGCCCGGAAGATGCGACTCCACCGCGCCTCGCTAGCAGATTCGGAATGGCTGCGAGCAGTCCTCGACCACGTGAGCCTGGACTTCGGCTCACGCGTCAGCCTTGTGCCCGACGGCATTCTCACCCTCGGCCGAGTGAGCGAGAGCTGACGCACGGTTGATCCTCCCGGGTGCCGGTGACCTCAGCGGCCAGCCGGCGCATAGTCTTTGCCCCTCAGCGTGGACGGTGCGGCCAGCCGAGATGCTCTCGCAGATAATGGTGTCGCAGTCAGCGATTCGGTCCCGACATACACGGAGAATCGCAGCGCACCGCTCAGCAGTTGCTCGATGCCGTCTCGCTGCCGCCTGTTCCGATAGCTTCGGGTCTGCGAAATGGGACATGCCGTAGCGCTCGCGTCCGAGCCGGTCACCCGCCAACGAAACATGATCGGTCCCTGGGAGGCTGCCTCGGGGTCATGGCAGGTGCGGCAGGATCGTGGCGTGACTATCGCGCCGCGACGATCCGCGGTTCTTGCTTTGCACTGGCAGGTCAACGTGATCAAGCCAGAGGGATTTTTTGGTCCGATGCTCAGCGGCCCGGTGGCGCGCAGTGGCGTAGTACAGCGTGCGGTGCGGTCCCACGGGTCGGTCCGCGCTGCCGGAGTGATGGTGATCTTCGCCCGGTTCACTGTGCCTGCTGGTGAAGGCGACTTGGTCCGAAACACGGAGTTGATGAGGGCAGTCGGCGATGCCCAGGGAGCATTCCGCCCAGACGCCGCCGGCGCACAGTTGATCGAGGAGATGTCGACGCTGTCCCAGCGCGATCGAGTCGTCGATAACCAGAAACTGTCCGGACTTGCAGGTAACGACCTTCCCGGCTGGTTGGCTAAGCGCGGGATCGACACCGTGTTCGTGACCGGCGTCGCCACCAACCTCGTCGTCGAGCAGACGGCCCGACATGGAACCGACCTCGGCCTCACGGTGCACACGGTCAGCGATTGCGTCGCCGCGGCCAACGACACCGTTCACTCCGCGTCCCTGGCCAACCTGGATCTCACCACTGCGGGGTGCCTGACTGCCGAGCAGGTGCTCGGACTGCTCCGATAACCGCACAGCGCGGGACCCGGTCAGGCTGGCCTTCGTTGCCGACGTGGGCCGTCACGACGTGGGCCGTCACAAGGATTGCCACCCG
>DASVWA010000527.1:0-1627 GCA_036389855.1 Pseudonocardiaceae bacterium | reverse complement strand
CCCGGCCCGGCGCAACGCCGCGGCCAACGTGCGGGTCGACTTCGAGGTCCACCGCAACGGTGACATCGGATCCCCGCGAGCCTCCGGGAGGTTGTCCCGGATCTCGTGGAACTTGAGGTGGTGGTCCCCCGCCTGAGTCCTGCCGTGCGGTAGGTACTCGGGTGAACCGCCAAGAACACCGCGAGGAAGGGGACCGCCGTGGGCAAGAGTTACCAGAACGAGGAGATCGACACGAGTCAGCCCGCCGTGCCGGACACGGTGAGCGTGGCGCTGGCCGAGTTGGTCGGTGAGATGCGCGAGGGGCTGTTGGCCCTGGCGGTTGGCACCGGTCTGCAGGTGATGGCTGCGATCATGGAAGAGGACGTGACCGCGAAGTGCGGACCCAAGGGCCGCCATGACCCCGAGCGCGTAGCGGTGCGGCACGGGCGCGAGCGCGGCTCGGTGAGCCTGGGTGGGCGCCGGGTGCCGGTTAAACGGCCGCGGATGCGGGCAGTCGACGGCTCCGGTGAGCTGGCCGTGGCGTCTTATGAGCTGTTCTCCCAAACCGAGGTGTTGGGCCGGATGGCACTGGATCGGATGCTCGCCGGCTTGTCGACACGGCGCTATGGTGTCGGGTTGGAGCCGGTCGGGACGCGCACTGAGCAGGCCGCGACGAGCACCTCAAAGTCGGCGGTGTCGCGTCGGTTCGTCGCACAGACCGAAACCGCGCTCGCGCAGCTGCTGGTCGCCGACCTCAGCTCGCTGGATCTTGTGGCGCTGATGGTGGATGGGGTGCACTTCGGCGATCACACCTGCGTGGTCGCGCTCGGGATCGGCATCGATGGCACCAAGCACCCGTTGTCGCTAGTCGAGGGCTCGACCGAGAATGCCACCCTGGTCACCGACCTGATCGTGGGACTGCGCGAGCGGGGCCTGGATGTGACTGGCCCGATCCTGGTGGTCATCGACGGGTCCAAAGCGTTGCGGCGCGCGGTGCTCAACGTGGTCGACCGGCCGGTGATCGGCCGCTGCCAACTACACAAGATCCGCAACGTGCAGGACCGGCTGCCGGAGAAGCTGCGCTCGGTGGTGGCCAACCGGATGCGGCGGGCCTACCACGCCGACTCCGCGCTGGCCGCTGAAGCTGAGCTATGCGCGCTGGCCGCCGAGCTCGACCGCACCCACCCCGGCGCCGCGGCAAGCCTGCGTGAGGGCATGGCCGAGACCCTGACCGTGCTCCGGCTCGGCATCCCGCCCACGCTTGCCCGCACGCTCCGCTCGACCAACGCCATCGAGTCGATGATCTCGATCTGTCGTGATCACGCCAGCAACGTCAAGCGCTGGCGCGACGGGCAGATGGCGCTGCGCTGGTGCGCCGCCGGGATGGTCGAGGCCGGCAAGCAGTTCCGCCGGGTCAACGGCCACCTGCACCTACGATCCCTACGCGACACGCTGAACCGAGTCACCGAAACCGTCGGTACGACCCGTCATGATGAGACCGTCGACGCCGCCTGATGATCACCGGACCGCCGCCGCAATTCCACGGAACTCGGGACATCCTCGATGACAGCCGTGAAAGCCCCTGCCACGGACCTCAAGGACCAGGCGTGGCGTAGTCAGGTAAACAGGATCCACGGTCAGCAGCCTT
>DASVWA010000526.1:0-11389 GCA_036389855.1 Pseudonocardiaceae bacterium | reverse complement strand
GACCTGGCCAGGGCGCTGCATCTCGAGTTCGACTATCTCGGGTCGATGAAGGCATACGAGCGCGCGTACTCGGCGTACCGCCGGGAGGGCAACCTCCTGGCCGCCGCCCGGGCGGCCCGGACGTTGGGGTGGTTCCACGGTTCGGTGTACGGCGAGTGGGCTGTCTACCGCGGCTGGATCGGCCGCGCTGTGAGCCTGCTTGAGCAGGCCGGTGCACACTCCAACGAGCACGGCTGGGTCTTGCTCGCACAGGCGCAGGCCGGGAGCGACCTCGACGACCAGAAGCGGCTTTACCTGAGGGCGATCGAGGCCGCGCGCCGGTGTGGCGATGCAGACCTCGAGTGCGACGCGCTCGCGTCCCTGGGGATCATGCTCGCCTTCTCCGGCTACGCCAGCGAGGGAATGGCGCGTCTCGACGAGGCACTGGCGGTGATCTGTGCCGGTGATGTTGAGGACCTGTCGGTCGTGGAAGGTGTCTTCTGTGGGTTGTTCCATGCCTGCGAGCGCACGAACGACGTCGGACGCGCTGAGCAGTGGCTGCGCGCGGCGGACGATTACGTGCGGCGGCGGAGGTTCGCCGCGGTTGGCGGGTACTGCCGGGCGTACTACGGGGGCATCCTGACCGCGGCGGGCCGGTGGCCCGAAGCCGAAGCTGAGCTCACCTGCGCGCTGAACGTGTTTTCCAGTGAGCACGGCCAGATCCGGGGTCACGTGTTGTGCCGGCTGGCGAACCTGCGCCTGCACCAGGGCCGGTTGGAGGAGGCAGGCGACCTGCTCGCCGGGCTCGAGCAGCACGAGGACGCAGTGCGGCCGCTCGCGGCGTTGCACCTCGCTCGCGGGGAGCCGGAGCTGGCCCGGGACCTTCTGGAACGAACCCTGGCCGCCGGCGGCGTCGAGGACGCGGGCGAGGGCGCTCTGCTCGCCGTGCTTGTCGACGTCGAGCTCGCCGTGGGCACCGTTGAGGCCGCCCGCCAAGCGGTCGATCGGCTCTCGACGCTCGCGCTCAACCAGTCGGCGCCCTACCTGCCCGCGCTCGCGGCGCTGGCGCGCGGCAAGCTGTGCGTCGTGACCGGAACCGGCGACGCCCGGTCCTGCCTGCATGACGCGCTGCGGTACTTCGGGCAGGCACGGCTGCCGGTCGATGCCGCCCGGACCCAGCTCGAGCTGGCCAAAGCGCTCGCGTCGACGACTCCGGCGGTGGCCATCGCACACGCGAACGCCGCCCTGGAGTCCTTCCACCGCCTGCGGGCAGACCGAGACGCCGATGCTGCATCCGCTGTGCTGCGCTCCCTCGGCGTGACATCCCGGTCTGGGGTGCGCGTTCCGGGCCAGCTCACCCGGCGGGAGTTCGAGGTGCTCGAGCTGGTCGGTCGCGGCCTCAGCAACGCCGAGATCGGCGAGCGGCTGTTCATTACCCCGAAGACCGTGGAGCATCACGTCGGCCGGATCCTCGCCAAGCTCGGACTGCCCAGCCGAGCCCGAGCCGTCGCGTACGCGGTCGCGTCTTCGGACCGGCCTTCAGGCCGTAAATAGGGGCCGGCCCCGATGCTCCCGCCGATAGGCGCTGCCACGGTATGGCAGCAGATTCCACGAGCAGCCATCGGTAAGGAGAGCACACCATGCGCACGAACGAGGACACCACCGCCCAGCAGCGCAACGAGGAGACGGTGCGGCGATTGTTCGCCGCATTCACCGCGAACGACGCGGGCGCGATGGACGAGCTTCTCGCAGCCGACTTCACCGCGCACGGGCTGCCGCCCGAGCTTGGCGTTGGCGCGGCGGCCATGAAGGCCACCGCGGCCGTCATGCACGCGGGCCTTCACGACTGCCACTGTGAGATCGAGGACCTCATCGCCGAAAGGGATCGGGTGGCAGTCCGCTATACGGCCCGCGCGACGCACGCCGGCGAGCTGTTCGGCGTGCCTCCCAGCGGGCGCACCGTGACGATAACCGGCATCGAGGTCTACCGCCTGGCGGACGGGAGGATCGTCGAGTACTGGGGCGAGGCGAACACGTCTGAGCTGTTCACGGCAGACTGCCAGAAGGCACAGGCGAGCACGGTGCCCGCCTGATCGCCGTGGACCCGCAGCTCGACGAAGTGGCCGGCCCGGTGCCCCCGTGGTGGTCGCACAGGGGCCGTGGCGCATGATCGTGCTGATGCAGTGGCTCAAGGTCCAATACCTGCTCGGCGTCGACCCGGAGCGGATTCGCCGGCGTTACGAAGCCGGCACCAACCGCGGAAGTAGGCAACGGGCACGCATCCAGTCGTTACGGTGACCAGCGTGCTGCCCTGGTCCACCGCGGGGTCGATGACCGCTAACGCTCGCACGGGCCTGGGTGTGCCGTCGGATCAGCGATCACCTGCCTGATCAGCGTGGCAGCAACAGGAGCTTTCCGGTGGTGCGACGGCTCTGCAGGTCCTGGTGGGCGCGATGGGCCTCGGCCAGCGGATAACGACCGCTGATGCTGATCCGCAGCGACCCGTTCTGGATCGCGTCGAACACCTCACCTGCTCGCCAGGTGAGTTCATCGCGGGTTGCAACATAATCAGCCAGCTTCGGCCTGGTGAGGAACACCGAACCGGCTGAGTTCAGTCGTTGGGGGTCCACCGGGGGCACCGGTCCGCTGGCCGCGCCGTAGAGCGCCAGCATCCCGCGGGGACGAAGCGAGGCGAGGCTGGCATCGAACGTCGACGCGCCCACCCCGTCGTAGACCGCGGCGACGCCGTCACCACCGGTCAACCGGCGGACCTCACCGGCCAAGTCGTCAACCTCGCCGTAGCGGATCACGTCCGCGGCCCCGGCCTCTCGGGCCAGCCGCTCCTTCTCGGGGGTGGACACCGTACCGATCACCCGGGCGCCGCGGGCGGTGGCCAGTTGGGTGAGCAGCAGGCCCATGCCTCCGGCCGACGCATGTACCAGCACGGTCTCGCCGGGTTGCACGGCATGCACGGACGCCGTGAGGTAGTGCGCGGTCATGCCTTGGAGCAGGCTGCCCGCCGCGGTCTCGGAGCCCACGCCCTGGGGCACCGGCATGGCCTGCTCGGCGGGTACCACCGCAAGCTCGGCGTAGCTGCCCGGACTGGTAGCCCACGCCACCAGGTCACCGACCGCGAAGTCTCCGGTGCCGGGCCCTACGGCGGTGACGGTGCCGGCGCCTTCCGAACCGGGGATGAACGGCAGCGGCATCGGGTAGGCGCCGCTGCGGTGATAGGTGTCGATGTAGTTGACGCCGGTAGCGGCGAGCTCGACGAGCAACTGCCCGGGACCGGGTTTCGGGTCTGGTAGCTCGGTCAGCCGCAGGACTTCCGGACCGCCGGTCTCGGTGACCTGGATCGCGCGCATGGCGGGCAGCCTACGAGCCGCTGACCAAGGCCCGCCGGGCCAGACCGAGTGGCAAACACCCGGCACCGGCCACGGTGTCGTGGAATTGCCGCAGATCGCCGGCCCACTCCGCGCGCATGTGTTCGATCTCCAGGCAGCCGGTCAGGTAGGACGGAGCCTGCGTCGGCCAGGCGCAGTACCGGTCGACCTCGGCCTTGGCGGTACCGGGAGTCAGCGATGCCCGGGTGGCCATGAATTCCTCGGCCTGCGCGGGATCCATGTCCTTGCAGTGCAGGGCGGTATCCACCACGATCCGTGCCGCGCGGAAGATCCGAAAGTCGAGGTGCGCGAGCTCGTGTGCCGGATCGGTGTAGTAACCCTGCTGGCGCATCATGGCCTCGGCGTACAGCGCCCAGCCCTCCGCGAAGTAGCTGCTGCGGTGCACCGCCCGCACTGCCGGGGACCGGTCGGCTGACCAGGACAGCTGCCAGTGGTGCCCGGGGTAGGCCTCATGCACGGAGATGGTGGGCAGCTGCGCGCGAGCATTCGTGCGCAGCCGCTGGGTGATCTCCTCCTCGGTGGCCCCGTCCGGCGTGAACGGCACGAAGAAGTGGCCGGTGCGAGATCGGGTCAACGCAGGCGGCTGCAGGTAAGAGGCCACCGCGAGGATGGAGCGTTGAAAGGGGGGCGCCGGCACCACCCGGCACTGCTCGTCTTCGGCGAAGGTCACCAGCTCCCGATCGGCCAGGAAAGCTCGCGCTCGCGCGGTCTCGGCCTCGTACTCCGCGCGCATCGCCTCCAGGGTGGGCGGGTGATCGTCCTGCAGCGTTGCCATGGTGGCCCGCCAGTCAGAACTGCCGCCGGGCACCCGAGGCGCCAACTCCCGCATCTGTGCATCGAGCTCATCCCAGGCCGCGACGCCCCGGCGGTGCAGCTCACCGGCGCCGTAATCGAGTAGTTCACGCTGTTTCAGCAGCGCCGAGTAGAGCGTCTCGCCCATCCGCCAGTCGCCGGTCGCGCGGTTGGCGAAGTCGGTGAGGAAACCACTGGTCTGCTCGAACGCCGTCACCGCAGGCCCGGCCGCGTCCACCAGACGCGCCCGCAGCGCCGGATCGCTGACCTCGGCGGGCAGCGAGTCGCGAAGGAATGCGGGCCCGGCGGTGGCCTGTCCGAGAGCCCGGCGCACCAGCCGCGGCGCGGACAGCGTGGGGTCCAGATTCGCCCGGCATGACGCCAGTACCCCGGGCAGCTCGGCGAGCCGGGACACTGTCGCGTCCACCAACTCCGGTTCGGGGTGTAGCCGGTGCAGGAACGGCAGCAGCAAGCCAGCGAACACCGGGCTGAGATACACCGATGGATCCCGCCGCCAGGCAGGCCAGCCGGCCATCAGCAGCTCCCCGCGCAGCGCCGAGACGACGAGATCCCGATCGATCCCGTCCGGCTCGGCCTCGAACCGGACCAGCCACTGCGCGGCTTCCCTTTCGCGGCGCTCAAGGGCAGCGGCGCTGAAGTCCCCGAGCCGGTCGGAGTACCCAGGCGCTCCCAGCGCGCCGGCGTGCACCGGGTGCTGGTCGAAGTACCAGTCGAGGTAGCCGGCGATCACACGTACCGAACCTAGCGCAATGCTGCCGGGCTAGCGGCTGCCGCCGCTCCTCGCCATTCGGCTCCGAATGGCAGTGCGGTGGCGTGTCAGGAGGTGCCTGCACCGGCTAGCGGCCGTCGGCTTTCCCGGGCACCGGGATCCGCTACATGGTCGCGGATGCGGCAGCTCGTCCAGAGCGCAACCATCGCCACGACCACCGAGGCGGCACCGAGCACGTGCAACGAGACGAGGATTTCGGGCACCCCGGTGAGGTACTGCACGACGCCCAACGCGCCCTGCGCGAGCACCACGGACATCAGCACCAGGTAGCAACGCCAGGTGCGGCTGGGCACACCTACCGCACGCAGCGCGAATCCCAGGCCGGCGAGCAATCCGAGAAAGCCGACGAGCAGATCGGCGTGAAGTTGCGCCATGGCCGGCACGCCGACCCCCAGCCGTGGAGTGGTGGCGTCACCGGCGTGCGGGCCGGCCGCGGTCACCAGTGTTCCAGCGACGAGCAGGGCCGCCAGTACCGCAGTTGCGGTGCCCAACAAGCCGCGCACTGGACCAGGCACCTGCCAACGTGGTGGCGCGTCACCTTCGGCGAAGGCACCGACCAGCAGCACCGCCAGCCACACCAACACCATCGAGACGAGAAAGTGCATCGCGACGGTCCACCAGGCCAGCCCGGTGAGGACCGTGACGCCCCCGAGAACGGCCTGCAAGACAACACCGAGGGGCATCGTGGCGGCCAGCAGTACCAACCGCCGGCGCCGGGGCCGGATCAGCAACGCGACCACTAGGCAGGCCAGCGCGACGAGGCCGACCAAGCCGGTGAGCAGGCGATTGCCGAACTCGATCCACTGGTGCAGCGCGGCGACCTCGGGATGCGGCTGCGGCACCAAGCTGCCCGGAAAGCACTGCGGCCAGGTCGGGCAGCCCAGACCCGAGCCGGTCACCCGCACCATTGAGCCGGTCACCGCGATGCCCCCTTGGGTGATCACCGCGGCGATCGCGATGCTCCGTGACAGGCTTGCAGGTACGCGGCTGTGAGCGGGTGCGGTTGGCACAACGCCGATGCTAGGACAGGCGCAGGGTACGAGCGGCCAGCACACCGGCGCCGGCGGCCCACGCCAGCAGCACCCCCAGGGCGCCCCACGGGGTGACGCCGGTGACCAGGGACGCGTGCAGGCCCTCGGCCAGCGCGCCGGAGGGCAGCCCGGCGGCGAGTACGGACAGCGGACCGGGCAAGGCCTTTACCGGCAGCGCGATACCGCCCGCCACGACCAGGAGCAGCCACACCGTGTTGGCGACTGCGAGCACCACCTCGGCGCGAAGCGTCCCCCCCAGCAGTACCCCGAGTGCACCGAACGCGGCAGTACCGGCGAGCACGAGCAGCGCGGCGGGAACTAGGCCTGCCGGCTCCGGGCGCCAGCCCAGCGCGGCGGCCACCGCCCCGAGCACCACCAGCTGTACCAGGACCACCCCGAGCACCGCGAGCATCCGACCAGCGACCAGCGACCAGCGCGGAAGTGCGGTGGCAGCCAGCCGTTTGAGCACGCCGTAGCGGCGGTCGAAGCCCAGCGCGATGGCCTGGCCGGTGAACGCAGTGGACATCACCGCAAGCGCCAAGATCCGTGGAGTGACGTTGTCCACCCGCGGGTTGGGTACCGGCAGCACGGTCAGCGCAGTGAGCCCGATCAGCAGCCCCAGCGGGATGAGCAGGGTGAGCAGCACCTGCTCGGCGTTGCGCAGGGTGAGCACGAACTCGGTGCGCGCCTGGGTGAACAGCATCCGCGACAGCCGGCCCCGGCCCGGTGCTGGCGCGAAGGTGCCGGGGGGGAAGCGGGTCATGGCCGTAGCTCCCGGCCGGTGAGCTCGAGGAAGACGTCCTCCAGGCTGCGTTTGGCGACCCGCAGGTCCTCGGCGAGCACCCCCTGCTGGGCGCACCACGCCGTCACGGTAGCCATCACTTGCGGGTCGATCAGTCCCTCGACGAGGTATCCGCCGGGGCGCGGCTCGCTGGCTTGGCATCCTTCGGGTAGCGCGGTGCACAGCGGGCGGAGATCCAGGCCGGGCCGGGCGCCGAACCGCAGTTGCCGTTGCGCACCCGTGGTGGTCAGCTCAGCGGGGCTGCCCTGGGCCACCACCCGGCCATGGTCGATGATCACTACCTGGTCGGCCAGTGCCTCGGCCTCCTCCATCAGGTGAGTGGTGAACAGCACGCTGACGCCGTCCACGCGCAGCCCGCAGATGATGTCCCAGACCAGCCGGCGGGCCTGCGGGTCCATTCCCGCGGTGGGCTCGTCGAGGAATACCACTTCGGGCCGCCCGACGAGGGCGCAGGCCAGCGCAAGCCGCTGTTGCTGGCCGCCGGACAGCCGCTTGTAGGGCACCCGCCCGACGCCGGTGAGCCCAAGCACGTCAAGCAGCCATCCGACGTCCAATGGGCGTGCCGCGCAGACTGCGACCAGACCGAGCATCTCAGCGGCCCGCACGCCCGGGTAGGCCCCACCGCCCTGGGGCATCACCCCGATTCGGGGGCGCAGCGCGGCACCGTCGGCGATCGGATCCAAGCCCAGCACCCGTACTACCCCGGCATCCGGGTGCAGGAACCCCTCGCACACCTCGACCGTGGTGGTCTTACCGGCACCGTTAGGTCCCAGCAGCGCCAGCACCGTGGCCGGCTGCACCAGCAGGTCGAGCCCGTCCACGGCCCGGATCGCACCGAAGCTCCGTACCAGGCCGCGGACCTCGACAGCAGCCGATAGCGCGGGCGGAGTCACGTCCACAGAGCCTAGGTCGCGACCCCGGATCGGGCCGCACTGGCCCGCGGCGATCCCGGCAGCACGCCGGACAGCACGCCCCACAGCGGCGGGGTGCGCCGGCGAATCAGCAGTATCGGCACGATCAGGGTGACCACTGCCGCCGCGATGGCCGACGGCAGCACCCAGGCCCGGAACAAGAAGTCCGAGCCGGTGGGTGCCACCACTACTGCGACCACCGCGGAGGCCACGGTAGCGGTGGTACGGAAAGCCGGGTGGCTGGCCGAGGCCGCCAATGGGATCACCGCCCACAGCAGATACCACGGATGCACCACCGGGCCTAGAAACACCACGGCTCCCAGCGCAACGCCAAGCCCAGCGAGCGGCTCGACGTTTCCCCGCCAGCAGCGCCACAGCAGCAGCAGGCAGGCTCCAACGGCCGCGACCAGTCCGGCGGCTCGAGCCACTATGAGCACCGAGGTGGTGTGGTCGCCCAGTCCGAGTCCACTGCCGACCAAGCCGGCCAGCCGGCCGAGTCCGGTGGCCACCGACATCCAGCTACGCACCACGGTGGGCGCGTCCAGCGCACCAGCCCAGCCGAAGCCCAGCCCGGTGCCCAGCCCGATTGCCACGGTGGTGGCCACCGCGACTGCGGCGACCAGCGCCGCTGCTGACATCAGGTCGCGCAACCGACCACCACGGTGGCGGGCGACCCATACCGTGACGAACCCGAGCGCCAGCGCGGCGGGGACCTTCACCTGCGCTGCGGCCGCGATGAGCACCGTGCCCCCGAGCAGGGTGGTGCTCACCGCTGGCTGGCGCAGCGCCAGTTCCAGTCCCCACAGCATCAAACCGATCATCAACGCGTCGTTGTGAGCGCCGCTGACCAGGTGAAACAAGACCAATGGATTGGCGACGCCGAGCCACAGCGCGAAGACCGGTGACACGCCCGTCCGGCGGGCAAGGCGCGGCAGCGCCCAAACGATCATCACCAGGCCGACTACCGCGAGGCTGCGGTGCAGCAGCGCGCCAAGTACGACGTGGTCACTTGCGATCGAGTCGATCGGCCGGCCCAGGGTGAGAAACAGCGGGCCGTAGGGGGCCGGCGTATTGCGCCAGATCGTCGGGATGCCGCGGACCAGGGGGTGGTCCACACCCAGTGCGTCGGCCGGGCCGAGCACATAGGGGTCCAGCCCGCGGTTGGCCATCGCGCTCTGCGCCAGGTAGCTGTAGACGTCCCGGCTGAACATCGGTGGGGCGACCAGCAGCGGGATCGCCCACATCATCATCGTGCGGTTCAGCGCAGCCCGGGGGATCAGCCGGGCACGTCCGGGAGCGACCAATGCGCCCAGCCACAACCAGGCCAGCACCACCATGGCCATGCCGGTGAAGGCAACGGCCAGCGATGCCGTGGGCATCCGGGTGAATAGGCCCAGCAGGGGGAGCCCGACCACCGGATTGCCCAGCACCGGGGCGGTGCCGGCACCGAGCGAACCCAGTCCCATGAGTAGCGCACCGACGGTGCCGAACCGGCGCACACTGTCGAGCTGGCGGCTCTCGATCAGGCGCAGACCGGTGCTGCCGGCCGGGTCCACAGAGTGGGCGCTGTCCAGGACCTTCGGCACGGCTTTAGGGCCCCCAAGACGGACACCGACACCCCGCACCTTCCCGGCCACCACGCCGCGAAGGGTAGCGGTGCGGGCTCGAGCGCCGGTGAAGCAACCACAACGGGACACACAGGCGCTTGGCTCCTGCCGTGGAAATACGTAACATGGACGTTGTGAAAAACGTCGGGACCGATCGTCGCACTCGCGAGTCGGTGGCACGGATGTTGCTGGAGCATGGCCCAGTGACAGCCGCGCAGGTTGCCGACTCGCTGGGACTGAGTCCTGCTGCGGTGCGCCGCCACCTGGACGCGCTGCTCGCTGACGGCCAGGCCAGCTACCGCTCGGCACCACGCCGAGGTCCCCGCGGGCGTGGCCGTCCGGCCAAGTCATTCCTGCTCACCGACTCCGGCCGGGCACGGTTCGAGCACACCTATGACGATCTGGCGGTGGATGCACTGCGCTTTCTGGCTGAGCGCGAAGGCGAGCAGGCAGTCCGCTCGTTCGCCGAACGCCGAGTGACGAACCTGGTCGATCGGCACCGGGCCAAGGTGGTCGCTGCGCCCGACCCGGTCACCCGGGCCCAGCTCCTGGCGGTCGCCCTGAGTGCCGAGGGTTACGCTGCGTCAGCTGACCACGTCGGTGCTGGTACGCAGCTGTGCCAACACCACTGCCCGGTCTCGCATGTCGCCGCGGAGTTCCCGCAACTGTGCGAAGCCGAGACAGCGGCTTTCGCCGAACTGCTCGGTGTCCATGTGCAGCGGCTGGCCACCATCGCGCGCGGCGACGCGGTATGCACGACGCACGTTCCCGAGGCCCAGATGCCGCACGGTGCCCACACGACTGTCCCCAACATTCCCACCACGCTCCCGGATGGAGGCTCTCAAGCATGACAACTGCTCCCGAGCAGGATGTTCGAGCCCAGAGAATCCCGACCGCACCGCTGACCCAAGAGGAAACGCTCTCCAGCCTGGGCCGCTACGAGTACGGCTGGGCCGACTCTGATGCCGCCGGCTCCAGCGCGCAGCGTGGCCTGTCCGAAGCTGTGGTCCGGGACATCTCGGCCAAGAAGAATGAGCCGGAGTGGATGCTGGAAACTCGGCTGAAGGCGTTGCGCCTATTCCGGCGCAAGCCGATGCCGCACTGGGGCGCTGACCTATCCGGGATCGACTTCGACAACATCAAGTACTTCGTCCGGTCCACTGAGAAGCAGGCCACCTCCTGGGAAGAACTGCCCGAGGACATCAAGGCTACTTACGACCGGTTGGGCATTCCCGAGGCCGAGAAGGCGCGGCTGGTGGCTGGCGTGGCCGCGCAGTACGAATCCGAGGTCGTTTACCACAAAATCCGCGAGGACCTCGAGGAGCTGGGTGTTCAGTTTCTGGACACCGACACCGCATTGCGCGAGCAGCCGGAGATGTTCCAGGAGTACTTCGGCAGTGTGATCCCCGCCGGTGACAACAAGTTCGCCGCGTTGAACACCGCGGTGTGGTCCGGTGGGTCGTTCATCTATGTGCCGCCTGGCGTGCACGTCGACATCCCGCTGCAGGCCTACTTCCGGATCAACACCGAGAACATGGGCCAGTTCGAGCGGACCCTGATCATCGTTGATGAGGGCGCTTACGTGCACTACGTCGAAGGCTGTACGGCGCCGATCTACAAGTCCGACTCGTTGCACTCCGCGGTCGTCGAGATCATCGTCAAGAAGGGCGGTCGCTGCCGCTACACCACGATCCAGAACTGGTCGAACAACGTCTACAACCTGGTCACCAAGCGAGCCACCGCCGCCGAGGGCGCGACTATGGAGTGGATCGATGGCAATCTCGGTTCCAAGGTCACCATGAAGTACCCGTCGGTGTGGCTGATCGGCGAGCACGCCAAGGGCGAAGTGCTCTCAGTGGCCTGTGCCGGGGAGGGTCAGCACCAGGACGCCGGGGCGAAGATGGTGCACGCCGCACCGCACACATCGAGCACGATCGTGTCCAAGTCGGTGGCCCGCTTGGTGACCAGGTTGTAGACGTTGTTCGACCAGTTCTGGATCGTGGTGTAGCGGCAGCGACCGCCCTTCTTGACGATGATCTCAACGACCGCGGAGTGCAACGAGTCGGACTTGTA
>DASVWA010000525.1:0-3916 GCA_036389855.1 Pseudonocardiaceae bacterium | reverse complement strand
CTCCTTGACGAGCACCGGGATCCCGAGGGTGCCAAGCACCTCCTGGATCAGCGAGACCTGGCCGCGGAACTCGTCGGGAGTGGTGGCGCGGTTGGTCTTGTACGGTGCGTAGGTCTCAGCGCGGAACGTCTTGCGCGAGATGTCGAAGGCCGCGCCGACGTGGCTGGGCTGCTCGTCGCGAAGCAGGTTGATCAGCATCGAGGTGAAGCCGTACACCGCGTTGGTGGTCTGCCCTGTCGTGGTGCGGAAGTTCTCTGCGGGCAGTGCGTAAAACGCCCGGTAAGCCAGCGAGTGACCATCGAGCAGGAGCAGCCGCAGTGGGGAAACCGTCACGGCCCGCGAGTCTAGGCCGAGCCCCCGACATCCAGGCCAGCCCGTATGCATTCCAGCGACATGGATGCTTGCGGCTGCCCAACGGCTGCGGTGCGTAGCCACATGGATGCCTGTCGTTGCGCAGCGTTGCTTACAGTGGACGGGCAGCGGTCCGTTCAGGGAGGTTCTGTGTGACCACGTCCGGTGACCCATTCGCCGCCGATCCGGCCAACACCGAGCTGCTAGCCCGCTGGGCCGACGAGCAGCTCATCGAGCGGATGGGCATCAAGATCACCGAGTGGAACCCGGAGCGGATGGTGGGGACCATGCCGGTGGCACACAACCGGCAGCCGTTTGGTTTGCTGCACGGCGGGGCGAGCGCGGTGCTGGCCGAAACCCTCGGCTCGATAGCGGGCTGGCTGTGGGGCCGGCCGGATAAGGTCCCGCTGGGGCTGGAGCTGTCCTGTTCGCACCACCGGGCGGCAACCAAGGGGCAGGTCATCGGCGTGTGCACCCCCCTGCATCGCGGCCGCACGGTAGCGACCTTCGAAATCCGGATCAGCGACGAGCAGGATCGTCCGGTCTGCACGGCCCGACTCACCTGCCTGCTGCAGGCCCGCCCGCCGGAATGACCTTGCAGCCCTAGACGCCCATCGGCATCGCGCTTGCCAGACCTGCCAATCGGTGTCCGCTACCCATACCGCACTATGGGCACCCGGTCGGCCAAGGGGTTCACCAGGATCTCCGCGACCGCGCTGTCGACCCTCTGCAGGAGGAGGCGCACCCCCGTGCGACCAGCAGGCCCCATCCAGCGACGAACCAGGGCGCGGCCCGACGATCCCGGCCCTGCCCACCGGGGCCCCGGCCTGCTGCGCGCCCTACTCATCGCGCTGATCGCCCTGCTGATCGCCGGAGCCGCCCTGCTCACCCTGGCCGCACCAGCGCTGGCAGCCGAGCAGCGCTCCCCCACCGCGCCCACGCCGTCGCAACCACCTCCCCCCGATGCACAGGGCCTGCCGGTCAGCGGCACGCTGCGCAACGCCGACGGCACGCTGCTCAGCGGCGTCCGGGTTCAAGCCCTCGATTCCGGCGGGCAGCAGGTCGCCAGTACCGCCTCGGACACCAGAGGCCGCTGGGAGCTGACCGTTCCTCGGCCGGGCGAATACACCTTTCGGATCGACCAGGAATCGTTGCCCCCGGGCGTCAACGTGCTCCAGGGGGAAGTGGTTCGCGATGTAGCCCCGGGGACATTGTCCTTGGTGGTGTTCCGCTTCGGAGAACAGCGCGAGGGCCTGGAGACCTCGGCCACCGCACAGGTCTTGCGGATACTGATCGACGGTATCCGGTTCGGCCTTGTCATCGGCATTACTGGAGTGGGCCTGTCGCTGATCTTCGGTACAACCGGGCTGACGAACTTCGCGCACGGTGAGCTGGTCACGATCGGCGCTGTGGTGGCCTGGACGTTGAACGTCACCTTCGGACTGCATCTGATCTGGGCCACTGTGCTGGCGATCGTGGCCGGGGCCGCCATCGGTGCAGCGAATGATCTAGGTATCTGGCGGCCGATGCGGCGGCGACGCGCCGGCCTCATCGCCCAGCTGGTGATCTCGATCGGTCTGGCACTCGTGCTGCGCTATCTGGTGCTGATCTTCTTCGGTGGCCGGTCGGAGGCGTTTGCCGATTACACCAACCAGGTGGAGCGCGACTACGGGATCGTCAGCATCACCGATAAGGACATCGCCACGATCGGGATCAGTCTGGTTGTCCTGATCGGGATTGCGTTGCTGCTGCAACGGACCCGGATCGGCAAGGCAATGCGGGCGGTGTCGGACAACCGGGACCTCGCCGCCGCCTCCGGCATCAACGTCGAGCGGGTCGTGCTGTTCGTATGGGTGCTGGCCGGGGCGCTGGCAGCGCTGGGCGGCGTGCTGTTCGGCCTTTCCGAGCTGGCCGGCACGGTGCAGTACGAGATGGGCTTCGCGTTGCTGCTGTTGATGTTCGCTGGAGTGATCCTGGGCGGCTTGGGCACCGCCTACGGCGCGTTGGTGGGCTGCCTGATCGTCGGGGTGCTGGTGCAGGCTTCCGCTCAGGTCATCCCGGTCGACCTCAAATACCTGGGTGGGCTTGCAGTACTCATCATCATCCTGGTGATCAGACCGCAGGGTCTGCTCGGCAGCCGCGCGCGGATCGGGTGAGTACATGATCGACGTCTCGAACCTGCTCACCAACGGCATCGCGGCGCTGGTCGGACCCTCGGCGATCTTCTTCGCGCTGCTCGCGATCGGGTTGAACATTCATTTCGGCTACACCGGTCTGCTCAACTTCGGCCAGATCGGCTTCGCCCTGGTCGGTGGGTATGGCATGGGAATCGCGGTGGTGAACTTCGGGCTGCCGCTGTGGGTGGGTGTGCTGATAGGGATGGTCGCCGGTGCGATGCTCGCACTGCTGCTCGGGATCCCGACGCTGCGGTTGCGCGCCGACTACCTGGCCATCGTCACGATCGCGGCTGCCGAACTCCTTCGGCTGATCACCCGTTCGACCTCGATGACCGAATTCTCCGGGGGGACCCAGGGCCTTACCGGCTACGGTGGCGGCTTCCGCCAGCTCAGCCCGTTCGACAACGGTCGTTTCTACAATTTCTTCGGAGTGCGATTTCTCGGCCAGGACCTGTGGTCGATCTGCGTGGGTTGGGCTGTGGTCGGGCTGTCGCTGCTGCTGGTGTTTCTCCTGGTACGCAGCCCATGGGGGCGGGTACTCAAGGCGATCCGGGAGGACGAGGATGCGGCCAGGGCACTGGGCAAGAACGTCTTCGCCTACAAGATGCAAGCGTTGGTGCTGGGCGGGGTGTTCGGCGCGGTCGGCGGGATCGTCTTCGCGCTGACCACGCAGTCGCTCACGCCGGACTTCTACTCACCACCGCAGACCTTCTTCGCTTACGCGGCACTCATCATCGGCGGGTCCGGTCGGGTGTTCGGTCCGGTCATCGGCGCGATGATCTTCTGGTTCGTGCTCGCCATGACGGACAACTTCCTGCGTCAGGCCACCGCAGGCGGCCAACCGCTGATCACCTTCATCGACGACCAGGATGTCGGTGCCATCCGGTTTATCCTGGTCGGGATCGCCCTGGCACTGCTCATGGTGTTCCGACCGCAGGGCATCTTCGGTAAGAAGAGCGAGGTGGCGCTCGATGCGCGCTGAGCATCCGTTGGCCGGGGTGTCCGCCCAGCCTGGGGTCCCCAAGCCGGACCCGATCCTGGTGATCGATTCACTCACTCGCTCGTTCGGCGGCCTGCGGGCCGTCGATGTGTCCCACCTGGAGTTCCAGCGGGGCTGCATCACCGGCCTGATCGGCCCGAACGGAGCGGGCAAGACCACGCTATTCAACCTGCTCACCGGGTTCGACCGGCCCAACACCGGCCGCTGGACCTTCGACGGGGCCTCGCTATCGCGGCTCGCCCCGCACCGGGTAGCCCGCCGCGGGGTGGTTCGCACCTTCCAGCTCACCAAAGCGCTGGCCAAACTCACCGTGCTGGACAACATGCGCCTGGGCGCGCCGAAACAGACCGGGGAGCGGTTCTTCGGCGCCCTGCTCAGCGGCTGGGCA
>DASVWA010000524.1:0-1694 GCA_036389855.1 Pseudonocardiaceae bacterium | reverse complement strand
GACCCTTGGCCCGCATCCGGCGGCACACCTCGAATCCGTCCGGCGGCGGGATCATCGCGTCGAGCACCACAGCGTCGTAGTCGTTTTCCAGCGCGCTCCACAGCGCGTCCTCACCGTTGTCGACGGCATCAACGGCGTAGCCTTCCCGCTGCAGGCTCCGGACCAGCAGCGTCGCCATTCCCGGGTTGTCCTCCAGGGTCCCGGCAAAGTCCCATCTCAGCTGGTTAGGAGTAGTTCTACGGGCCTGAGTGGATCCCATGCGTGATGTCGGAGGGCTTGGGCGATGTTGGTGGCACCGGCCAGGCGGAGAAGGCTGATGGCGAGGTTGCGCAGGGTGGCCATGACGCGGGGTCCGTTTCCGGTGCGGACCTGGGAGCGGTCCTCGTCGAAGGTGACGTCACGGACCCAGTGCAGGCGGTTTTCCACGCACCAGTGACCGCGGATCCAGGTCGCGAGCTGGGCATTGGTGGCTTGTGCGGCACTGAGGCTGGTGACCGCGTAGACGACTTCGGTCCACCATTTCTTGTCGTTGAGTTTGCGGGTCTTGCGGGTGATCTGGATGGCCTGGATAGCGTGCGGGAACAGGATCCCGGCCGAGATGGTGACGACCTTGAGGGCGCGTTTCTCCACCCGGCCGTGACCCCGGCTGGCACTGGTGTGCCCGACGGGAACGTCTTTCCAGGGCAGAGCTTTGAGTTGGTTACGCAACGCAGGCTGGTTACCTTTGACGGTCAGGACGTAGTGCGCGCCGCGCTGCAACACCAGATAGTCGGCGTGGGCGGTCTGGCAGTGCATCGCATCCGCGGTCACCACCACGCCTTCCAGGTCAGCGATCTGATCACAGAGCTGGGAGAACATCGGGATCTCGTTGGTCTTGCCCGGGACGTCGACCTGCCCGATCACCACCCCGGCGTGGTGGTCGATCGCGGCCATCAGATGCCGAGCCGGGCCCTGCGCACCCCGTGAGCCCCGCACGGTTTTCCCATCCACCGCAACCGCCCGGCGCGCACCGAACCTGTCGGTATGGCCGGCGGCCCACTCGCCGAGCATGGCGTCCAGTGCGTCGCCCGCCAGATTCTGCAGCGCCCTGCGCACACAGGACTCACTCGGCGGACAATCGCCGACACCCAGGGCTGTCAGCACTTGCCCGGACGCGTTGGCAGCCCACTCGCCTATCGCGGTGAACGACCGCGCCCCAGCCAGCACCGCGCACAGCGCCACCGCAAGGATGCTGGGCATCGGGTGCCGCACACCACGGCGAGCCCGTGGGTCCGGCACACCGGACAGTGCGCTCAGTAACTCGCGACCCGACACCCGATCGTCGTCAGCGGCAGCGGCCAGGTGGGCAACGACAGGATGAATCAGCAAGGATGCAGAGTTGGGCATGGTCCCTTGGGGTGATCAGACGGCGTAAGGAACCTTCATGATCACCTGAGGGCCATGCCCGCTTGCTGACCTCATCCCTCGGCGTGTCGTGCACCGTCACCGCGGGTCACAACAACTGATCTCCGACTTTGCCGGGGCCCTGCCACCCTCATCACCGTGATACGTGGTGCCGGTGAACACCCGCTGGAACTCCTGAGCCACCCCGATCGCCGCCACCCCGGTGCGCTTGGCCCGGATCAGCCGGTCCAGGTGCGGGCGCATCACCTCCACCTTGCGGTCCCCCTTGACGAACCGAATCACCGGGATAT
>DASVWA010000523.1:0-6464 GCA_036389855.1 Pseudonocardiaceae bacterium | reverse complement strand
CCGCAACAACTGGCGCCTTCGACGCTCGACCAGCCCCGGATCGTGCAAGACATGCGGCAGGGCTACGCGGGGCGGTGAGCTGGCCGAGATGCCCATCCTGATCTACCGGCTCTGGAGGCTGATAAACGCCCGCCTGCACGGATGGCGGCTCCCCCTCGTGATCGCTGCCGCGATCTTCGCGACAAGCTGGCTCGCGATGTGGTGGGTCGAACCTGTTGACAACGATATCGCCCGGCCGGGTAACTACTGGTGGTACTTCCTCGTCACGGCCGCGACGGTCGGCTATGGCGACTTCTTCCCGACGACCACGCTCGGGCGGGTGGTAGGCGCCTACGTCATCATCGGCGGCATCGTCACGTTGACAATCCTCTTCACCCGGTTGGCGTCCTATCTCCAGACCCGGAAAGGGAGACGTATGAAAGGGCTCGTCCAGCTCGACGCCCAGGATCACACCGTCATCCTGGGCTATCTGGCGGGCCGCACCGAACGCATGGTGGCAGAGCTCAAGCACGATCGCAGCCACCAGCTGGTGCTGTGTGCCTGGGATGACGTCACCGAGCATCCGATGGCCGAACAGCCCGAGGTTGAGTTCGTCCGCGGGGACCTGACGTCGGTGGACGTCATGACCCGTGCCTGTGTGGCGCAGGCGGCGACGGTGATCATCGATGGCCGCGACGACAACGAGACCCTGGCCATCGCACTGGCGGTCGACCACACCAACCCACAGGTTCACATGGTGGTGGCGCTGCGTGAGATGAACCGGCGCGAGCAATTCCGGTACGTCAATCCGAAGATCCAGTGCGTGCAGTGGTACATGCCGACCCTGGTGACCGAAGAGGCCCTCGACCCGGGAATCACGCAGGTCTACGCCGATCTCATGAGTAGCGGAGGCGGTGGCAACACCTATTCGGTGCAGCTCCCGGCGAGTCTCTCAGGTAGCACCTTCGGCGAATGCCAAATGCATTTTGGCCGGCATTTCAGCGCGACGGTGATTGCCGTGCGCAGTGCAGGACGCGTCGTGGTGAGTCCCCGCTGGGATGACGCTGTCGAGTCCGGGGCAACCCTCTACTACCTTGCGGAGCGGCGAATCGACGAAGCGGATCTAGCGTTACCCCGACGACGGGGCTGACACCCGCACATCCGATTCAACCCACATGGTCGTGGAACCATCCGGCGGCAAGCCGTGCCACTTCCTCCAACGCGCCGGGCTCCTCGAACAGGTGAGTTGCTCCCTGCACAATCTCGATCCTGCTCGCCGCCGCCAACTGCAGACTGGCCTGCCGGTTGAGGTCAAGGACCTGCACGTCCAGGCCTCCGACGATGAGCAACGTCGGCGCCTGCACACGACCCAGGGCGTCGCCGGCGAGATCCGGCCGACCACCCCGCGACACCACGGCCCGGACGGAGTGGTCGTGTGCGGCCGCGACCAATGCGGCGGCCGCACCGGTGCTGGCACCGAACAGGCCCACCGGGAGCCCTCGAACGACGGCGTGTTCTCTGATCTGCTCGACGGCGGTAGTCACCCGACCGGCCAGCAACCCGACGTCGAAGCGCAACTGCCGGGTGCGGACGTCCACTTGCTCCTCGGCCTCGGTCAACAGGTCCAGCAACAGCGTGGCGAAACCGCGTTGCTGCAGGACCTCAGCCACCGCACGGTTGCGGCTGCTGTGCCGCGAACTGCCCGAGCCATGCGCGAACACCACGATGCCTACCGGATGGAAGGGAACGGTGAGGTCGCCAGCCAGGTCACCACCCTGGGATTCGATGACCACCGGCACCGTCACAGGTCTCTCGCCTCCCTTTCTCGGCCACATCGCGCTCAGGTCTGCGGCGTTGGCTACCCTGCGGTCATCCGGCGGGGATCTCGTAGACCGCGTACGCGGCACGGATTACCGGCTGGGCGACGTTGCGCACCCGCACGCCGCCCAGGGTGCAACCCTGCTCGCAACCGAAGTGGGCGTGCCCGTGTACCGCGAGATCGACACCCGCGCCGCCACGTGCGCTGTCGATGGCCTCCGCCAGCTGGTAGGCGCCCAGGAACGGGTAGATCTCAGGTGGCTCGCCGCGCAGCGTGTCGGGCACTGGCGAGTAATGCGTGAGCGCAACGAGCACATCAGCGTCCTCGACGGTACGCAGCGCATCGGCAAGTTGTACCGCGACAAGCTCGCTGTGCTTGATGAACGCCTTCATCTCACGCTCCCCGAACGCCGAGCCGCACTTGCCGGCAAACCCACCACCGAACCCCTTGACGCCCGCGACACCGAGCCGGCACCCACCCACGTCGAGCACTTCGCCTCGGCCTTCCAGAACACGCACTCCGCGCTGTTCGAGCAGTGCGGCGATGTCGTCCTGGGCGTCGGAGTGGTAGTCGTGGTTGCCCAGCACCGCGAGCACCGGAACGGGCAGGTCACTGAACTCGTCGGCCACCACTTGCGCCTCCTGCATGGTGCCGCGCCGAGTGAGATCCCCGGCCAGCAACAGCACATCAGCCTGCTTGTCCACCGTCTCCAGCGCTGGGCGCCACCGTCCGCGGGAATCGGTGCCCAGGTGGAGGTCACCGACAGCGGCGATGCGCAACGTCACCGCAGCTCCTCCCAGTCGGCGGGTATTGGAGTGCCTGGCGAGTCATACTTGTCCTTCCCTGGCCAGCGCGCGGTCGGCGATACCGAGACGCTCGGCGAGCAGCAAGAACGCCTCGGCGTAGGGGTGATGTTCGGTTCGGGCGCGTAGCGCAACCCAGTCGAACCTGCTCCCGTAGCGCTCGCGCGCCCGGCAGGATCCAGCTGAAGTCACAATGGTGCGCGTCGAGCGAGAGCAGCTTGTGCTCCAGGATATCGGTGGCCGGCGCCACCGGCGCGAGTACCGATGCGACTGGCAGCTCCTCCGCGGCGGTGATCGTCATCCAGCGCGGTTTTCGCCATTCGTCCTAACCTCCTTCCGGCAGCCACCAGTGCACATACCCGCAACCAGCGAGGTCCAACCGGGTGGCTAGCTGGAGCGTCACCAGCCGAGCGATAGCGCACTGTTGATGGCGATGTAAGCCGCTACGGCGGTCAGCAGGGCGGCGAAAGCGCGGTTGAGCGTGGTGTCGGGCAGCCGGGTGGTGACGACCTTGCCGGCGAGTGAGCCGGCCATCGCGGCGATCGCGAAAGGGATAATCAGTGCCCAGTCGAAATGCGCCTGCCCGCCACGTGCAGCCAGCGATGCCGTGGAGTTGAAGGCGATGATGACCAGGGAAGTCCCCACTGCTGTCGGCATGGGCAGGCCCAGTACGAGGACAAGCGCCGGGACGATGACGAAACCCCCGCCGACGCCGAACAAGCCAGTGAGGAAACCGACCGCAAGTCCGGCGAGCACCACCTTGACGATGAGCACAGTCCGACCGCGTAGTCGCGGCTCACCGTCCGTGGCGGGCCGGGTGAGTTGGGTGGTTGCTGCGGCGCCCGGTGCGCGGTGGGACTCCCGCACGGTGGTATCGGCACCTGTCCCAGCGGTGGGAACCGGATGGTCGTCGGCCCGGTGGGAATCTCGGTGCCCACGGAGCAGCATTCCGGCGGCGGCCAGGATCATGACGGCGGAGAAGCCAAGGAGCAGCACGTGTTCATCGACGCGGCGGTTCAGTGCCGTCCCGGCGAAAGCGGCGGTTATTCCGGCGATGCCGAAGGCGATGCCGGTGCGCCAGTGGACCTGCTTGGAGCTGGCGTGGCTGGCGGCCCCGACAAGCGCGGTGAGCCCGACGATGACCAGGCTGCTGGTGGTGGCGTCCTGAGCGCTCTGGCCGAGCAGGTAGACCAGAGCCGGAACCGTGAGGATCGCCCCGGCGCCACCGAGTGCGCCGAGGACCGCGCCGATGAGCAGGCCGAGTCCGACTGCGGCAAGGATGTTCATTGACGCGCATCGAGGCCGGCGCCGTCGAGGCGGTATCCATCGCGAGCGGAGAACTGGGCGCTGACAGTGAAACGGTCGCCGCGGATGAGGGTGTGCCGCCACTCGACGGGATGGTCACCGGAGCAGGCGAGCCGCTCGATGGCGAAGGCGCCGACACCGTCGCCGATGCCCAGCGCAGCGCGTTCTGCGGACGTGGGGACGACGGCACGGAGGTGTTCGTGGCCTCCGGAGAGCCGGATGCTGCAGCGACGCGCGAGCTCGTCGTAAAGGGCAGTGTGCGTAAAGTCAGCTTCGAGCAGTGGTGCCGCCAGTGATGCCGGAAGCCAAACGCGGTCCACGGCCAGCGGCGCTTCGGCGGCCAATCGCAACCGCTCCAGATACAGCAACGGCGCGGATTGCTCGAGTGCGAGACGGGCGGCGACGGCCCCGTCAGCACGTATGTCGAGCGCGCGCACGACGCTGCGCTGGAGCTGTCCGGCCGCTTCCACCGAGGCGAACAGGCTGTAGAGGGCGCCCAACGGCTGCTCGATCACCTGTGGCGGCGCTACCCGGGGCGCCCGGCCACGCTCAGCGACTACGATCCCCTCGGAGCGTAGCCGGCGCAGCGCCTCGCGGACGGTATGCCGGCTGACGGCGTACTCGGTGACCAGGGCGAGTTCGCCGGGAAAGGCGTCAGTGAATTCGCCGTCGTTGAGGCGTCTCCGCAAGTCGGCATGCACCTGCGCCCAGAGCGGTAGTGCGCTGGCACGATCGACCGGGCGGTGCCCCGAGGCGGACACCTGCTGCCCGGGTGAAAGCCACACCATGATCGCTCGGTCTCTCCACGCTTGTCGGTTTCTCCGCTGGTGCGTAATGTACGGTCATTCGGACATAACGACAAGGGAGGAAGCGCCCGGTGGTGCACGTCGAGGTTGTCGAGACCAGCGAGCTGGGCGATCGCAGCTATATCGCCCATGACGGGCTCACCGCAGTGGTCATCGATCCGCAACGAGACCTGGATCGGCTCGAGGCGATACTCGCAGCGAGAGGCCTGACGTGTGCTGTGGTGTTGGAGACCCACGTGCACAACGACTACGTCACCGGCGGCTATGAACTGGCCAGGCGGACCGGCGCGCGTTACGTGCTCTCCGCCGCCGACGGGGTGGCCTTTGACCGGCACGCGGTGCAGGACGGGGACGAGCTGGCTGCTGGACGGCTGCGGATCCGCACGGTGGCCACTCCTGGGCACACCGACACTCACCTCGCCTACCTCATCGATGCCCCGCAGGACGCCCCTGATGAGTTACCGGTGGCGTTCACCGGCGGCTCACTGCTGTATGGCAGCGTCGGGCGCACCGACCTGGTCGATCCGGCCCGGACGGAGGAGCTCACCCGGGCTCAGTTCCGCTCTGCTCGGCGTCTGGCCGGCCTGCTCGACGACGACACCCGAGTGTTCCCCACCCATGGGTTCGGCAGTTTCTGCTCCTCTGGACCCTCCAGCGGTGAGAACAGCAGCACGATCGGTCAAGAACGGGCCCGCAACGACGCCTTGACCGTGGATGACGAGGACGCGTTCGTGGCCCGCCTTGTCGCCGGGCTGACCGCTTACCCGCGCTACTACGCCCACGTGGGCGCCCGCAATCGGCAGGGTCCCGGCCCGGCGGACCTGTCACCGCCGCAACCGGTGGAGCCCGACGAGCTGCGCAAACGCATTGCGGCCGGGCAGTGGGTGGTCGACCTGCGGGACCGCACCGCCTACGCCGCGGAACACCTGGCGGGCAGCGTTGGCATCGCGCTGGGTGAGCAGTTCTCCACATACCTGGGCTGGCTGATCCCGTGGGGCACTGCACTCACCCTGATCGGCGATAACGCAGAGCAGGTCGCCGGTGCGCAGCGTCAGCTGGTCCGCATCGGCATCGATCGCCCCGCCGGCGCCGCTGTCGGCACTCCCAGCGAACTTGCCGCCGGGGACGAGCTGCGCTCGTATCGGCGCGTGACCTTCGCCGACCTCGCCGCAACGTCTGGGGCTGCAACAGGTAGGGCTGGGCCGGTGGTGCTCGACGTGCGCCGTGATGACGAGCGCGCCTGCGGGCAGGTGCCCGGTTCAGTCCACGTGCCGTTGCACTCGCTGCTCGAACGCCTTGACGAGGTTCCCGACGCCCAGCTGTGGGTGCACTGCGCCAGTGGCTTCCGTGCCTCCATCGCCGCCAGCCTGCTCGATCGCGGCGGCCGCGAGATCGTGCTCATCGACGATGAGTACGCCACTGCCGTGAAGATCGGACTCGCCACCGGCTGAACCCTAGTCGGCAAAAATCCTGAGCACCTGCCCAGTTCGCAGCACCGATGCGCATGACATCAGGGCGGATAGGGCGGCGCGGAAAGCCCGTTCGGTCGTTCGGTAGGTGACGAAGACGACTCGCGCCACGCCCGCCACCGAGTCGTGCTGCTCGACCACTCGCAGCGATATACCGTGCGATCCGAGCACCCCCGAAACCTCCGACAGCACCCCTGGGGAATCCGCCACGTCCAGCCGCAGGTAATAGGGATAACACAGGTCATCGGTGGAGCCGATGGCCGCGGGAGGCCCCACGGGAACC
>DASVWA010000522.1:0-6181 GCA_036389855.1 Pseudonocardiaceae bacterium | reverse complement strand
TAGGCGTCGGCGCAACATCGTGAAGTTGCGGCTTGTTTGCCCAGACAACTCCTCCCCACCGACTCTGCCGCAGCGGGCATAGTGGATCAGGGTGGCCAGGCCTCGCGGTCGTCGCAGGCCGGTGAGTGGTCAGGGCGTCGGGCTGTCGGTCCAGCGACTGCAGGTCGATCCTCGGCGTATCCGCGAACTGCGACGGAGTCACTCGCCAAGTCTGCGTGATCCGACGGGTGCACACTCCTCGCAGAGCAGCACCATGCCGGCCACCTTGTGCAAGGCCATGTATCTCTCGACGGTCATGAAGGTGCCGTCCTCACGGGGTAGCTGCACATCCCGTTCGCATCCGCACTTCTCACACGCCAGTGACATCCATTGGGGAGGTTCAGAGCTCGTCATCATGTCCGCATCGTTTCAGAACCTGGCGCGGCGACGTGACCCGCTGGCCACGAACTGTCCATCCCCGAGCACGCCGTCCAGCGAGCCGATCCCCTGCATGCCCGACGTACTGAAGTGCCACCGCGGAGGCCGCCGGCGCATGGCCATCGGCAGCTCACCGGAGCCAAGGCTAGCTCCACGAAGGGCGCAGCGGGCTGCGTGCCAAGCGTGTTGTCCGAGTCGGACAGTGCTACCAAGACGACCCACGCGAGAAGCAGGCCCGACCCTGCTATTTGAGCTCACCCGATCCACCGGCAGTAGCGAGGGTTGTAGTCAAGGGAACAGCACAATCTGGTACTGCTGTGCCGGTGGCATCATCACTTGATCCACCATTCTGAGTGGGAAGTACGCATCCGCGAACACATCCCCGAATTCATCCCACCAGAATGGTTAGATCCCGATCGCACACCCCTGCGAAATCCACTGCGACATTAACACCAACCGGGCAATGACGCCGATCAGGCACCGTTGCGGAAGTAGACGTGTTCCGGGTGCGGGTGGCTGAGGAAGTCGTGATGGGAGATCTCCCATCCGTAGGCTCCGGCATGGTGAAACACCAGGACATCGCCGGCGCGTACCCGGGGCACCACAACGTCGCGGGCCAGGACGTCCTTCGGGGTGCACAGCTCACCGACCACCGTTACGGGCAGGTCGTGGATCTCCGGACGCGGGCAGCGCAGTGGCCAACGCTCGACCGGGACAACGGTGAACGGGTGACTGTGCTGCCAGGACGCGGGTAGCCGGAAGTGGTGGGTCCCGCCCCTTATGACCAGATAGCTGGCACCGTGGTTGTGCTTGATGTCCAGGACTTCGACCGCGTAGTAGCCACATGCTGCGACCAGGAAGCGGCCGCATTCGAAGTCGATCTCTTGCCAATGCGGGGGGAATGAACGCTGCACCAGCCGGTCCAAGCCGTGGGTGAAGCGCGGCCAGTCGAACTGTTGATCCGGATCCGCATAGTTCACGCCGATGCCGCCGCCGAAGTTCACCACCTCGCAGGCTAGCCCAAACTCGCGTTCCCAGCTGATCACCTTGCGGCGATACAGGTCGAGCAACTCGAGGTGCGCATCGACGCAGAGATTGTTGGACAGTGAATGCAGGTGAAATCCGACCATCCGCAGGTGAGGTAACCGGCGGACAGTCTCGACAGCCTCGGGCAGGATGGCCTCGTCGATGCCGAATTGAGTTGCCCGGCCGGCCATAGAAAGGGTCGCCGTAGGGAACGGACCGGCGAGGTTGACCCGAAGCGTGACGTTGGCGACGTGCCCGGTCCGGCCCGCCACCGCAGAGATTCGATGCAGTTCCAGCACGCTTTCGGCGTGAAAGCGGGTCGCCCGTTGCGTCAATGCTTGCTCGATCTCCTGCTCCGTTTTGGCTGGCCCCCCGATGAGGACCGGTACCACGGGGTCAACCGCGCGGGCCTTAGCCAGTTCGCCGCCGGACGCTGCTTCGAAGCCAGCGACCAGGGGTGCCAGCGCCCGTAGCAGGGGCTCGGCGGTGTTGGCCTTCATGGCATAGAACATCTGGCATCGGTCGGGCAGCGCGCTGACCACCCGGCTGACGTGGTCGGTCAACTGGTCCAGGTCATACCCGAACAGGCACACCGGTTCGCCGCCGCCGAGACGATCCTGGATCAGCGTGCTGAGAGCATCATTCATGGTGATTATCGACTTACGCCGTGCATCGGGTTGGGGATGTCCACATAAAGTGGCCGCTCTCCCCGTCCGGCGAAGCGGCCGATCAGGTTGGCCTTGGCCGGCAGCACCGGCGAGCGCAGCAAGTCGGCCGCATACCGGTTGGCTCGACACCGGTCAGACAGCAGCTGCCGCACCACCTGCCACAACCGCCACTCGTCGATTCCCGCATACCGGCCCAGGACGTGCACGAGGTGACCGAGGTGATTGGTGACGACGTAATACTTCAGGCGCAGCCACGTCTCGGCGTCGTCGTAGAGCACCGGGCTGTCGGCGGGCAACACGTCGCGGCTACCCGCATCGCAGCGCTGCCGGCTCACGCTGGTGCCCTCCATGTCGCGCACGAAGAACCGGGCCGGCCAGCCGTCATCGAGGTGCAGCAACGAGTTCTGCACGTGGGCCTCCAGGCTCACCCCATGTGCGGAGAACACCGCGAGCAGCGGAAGCAGGGAGATCTCCAGGTAGCGACGCAACCACCCGGCGACGTGATCGGCCGGCAGTTGTCCCTGCGGGCGCGCAGTGGCTTGCCGGACGTACCGGAGCAGCTCCGGTTCCGTCCCGTCGGCGTTGTCCTCCAGTAGGCCGGCGACGACCTGAGGTGCCTGCTCGCGAGTGGCGAAGGGGTTTTCCCGGTACAGCACGGTGAAGTCGGCGGCCAGCACGGTGTCGTCGATCGTGCGATATCCGGTCTCCAGCAATACCTCGAAGCCGTCGTAGGGCCACTCCCTGCGCAGGGCCGTGAGCAGCCGGCCAGCGTCGGCGGCCCGCTGTGCGTGTTCCATCGGGTTGTTCCGGACGAAGTTGGTGATTCGCACGTGTAGCGGCAGCTTCCATGCAGTGGCAAAACCGGGGTCGCACACGGTGCGCACCGACGAGGTCGGGTACACCTCGTTGCCGAGCGGGCCGAGGGGAACCAGGCCACCGTCGGCCACCAAGGCGCGAACAGCGTCGCACTGCAGCAGGTAACCAGCCTGCCAGGGGTGCACCGGGAGCAGCGCATGATCCGCTCGATCCGCGCCCAGCAGCCGTTGCGCCGGCTCCTGGACCTCAGGGGGCACCCAGGCGGGGGACGAGACCCGCTCCTCGACGAGGAGTTCGGGAGCGACCGCCACATAGTGCAGGGTGAAGCAGGCACCCAGCTCCGGCGCGTAGTCCGCGAGGTCCTGCTCGCTGAACCCTTCGGCACTCTTCGGCGTGGGATGGAAAGGATGACCGAACAGCAACGACTGCTCGGCGCGTCGCGTCAACGCCCATGGATCTGTGACGTCCGGTTGCGGCGAGCGGCCGCATTCCAGGTAGCGGGCCGTGCGGGCCACGCTGTTGTCGATTTGGGCAGCCAGTTCGTCGTCGGCTGCGCGCGCGGCGACGCTGCGCAGCTCGGTGAGCAGCAGCGCCACCAGCTCCCGGTGATTCACCGGCGTGGCGACGTCGCTGCCGTCGGGTTGCACCCAGAACTCATCGCCGTAGGCGTGGTGGCCGAGAACCGACCAGTACCGCAGGCTGCCCAGCAGGACGGCGTCGGACTCGGGCAGTGGCACCCGCAGCGGCGCGCCACCAGTGGCTGCGGCGACGTGCCCGCCGGTTTCCCGCAAGAAAGAGTTGAGCAGCCGCTGCCGAGCTGCCCGCTGCGCGATCTCGCACGGCCGCATCAGGCCGCCCCCAGCGCCGCGGGGCTGGTCGCGAGCTGGGACGGGGGCGCCAGCGGGTTGGGTACCCGGCCGGTACCGGCCGGCATGCTCACGCCACCCGACCGTCCCCGGTGCAGCAGCGGCCCCAGCACGAGCCGGCACGGCCACGTCTGCGCGTGCAACAGTTCACGTTCGACCACGTCAGCGACCCAGCCGGGCAGCGCTAGACGGGCCAGCGTGTCGATGACGGCACCCCGAAGCTGCGCCCACAGCACCTGCTCGCTGATGCCGTAGTGCCGGCATAACGCGTCGGCGATGCCGTACAGGTTGACCTGCAAACCCAACGTCTGCAGGTATCCCAGCAGCGCCTCGGCGGACTCCAGGCACAGCGACTGCGCGGCGCCCGGCGCGATCCGGTAACCGGGATCGGCCACGCCCTCGGCAGCCATCCAGTCCGGGTAGAGCCGCAAGGTGTCGTGGTCGCGCAGCACAAAGCCGTCCACCACGCCGTCGCGCAGCACCACCACCACGTTCTGGCCGTGCAGCTCGGGCAGCACCCCGTAGCGCAGGAAGCCCAGTCCAAGCTCGCAAAATGCCGCGGCCAACCCGCGAAAGAACTCCACGGCGCCGGTAGCTGGACCGATTACCGGGCTCAGCACGTCCCACTCGTGCGCGGCCAGCGCCGCCATCGGCAGCACCAGCTGGGTCGGGTCGTCGAACAGCCCAGCCGGGTAGGTGCGCAGCTGCGCCGCGAGCTGCCCGGGGCGGTCGTCGAACACATCGGCGCCTGACGGGTGCGCCCAGCTGCACCACGTCCGCTCGTCACAGACCTGCACGAGCCTGCGCAGGGCCGCGTCCCGCTCGATCAGCTGCTGCATGGTGCGCTGCGCACGCTCCCCGTTGTCCAGATACCGGGGTGGCAGCAGCCGGGTGGCACCGAGGGTGGCGATTCCCAGTGGGAGCTTGACGTGCAGCTGGGTCTCCGGCGCGGTGGTGAGGGTGCGCAGCGAGGCGGTGGGGTGGAACCGCCCCAGCCCGCGGGCGAGTGGCACCACGTCGCCGGCAGCCAGCTCGGCCGCGTAGGCGATGGGCAGCACATGGTCGAGCTGCCACGGGTGCACCGGCAGCGGCTGGACGTCCTCGATGTGCAGGCCGGCGCGCGCAACGGCGGCGGCCAGATGTTGGCGGTCGGTCTCGTCGAGCAACAGCTCGTGCAGCCGGTGCGACCCGATGCCGGTACCGCGGCGCAGCCGGTCACGGCGCACCGCGACCCAGCTCAATCCCAGTGGTTGCTGCCGCAACGGCCCGTACCGGGCCAGCTCACCCGCCGTCCAGCCAATGGCGGCGCGGGCGGTCGGGTGAAACGGCCGGTTGCGGGTGGCGGCGAGCCGTTCCCCGGTGAGCAGCTCGCCGGGGCGTGGCCGAGCGTCAGCCAAGCGGGCCCGCCTGGAGAGCACCACGGCCGCGTGCTGCACCGCCGTGCGCAGGTCCGCGCCGCCCGCAACAGCATGGGTCAAATCCGAGCAGTCGCCCACCAGCAGCGCCAACAGTTCGTCAGGCCGCAGCTGCCTGGGCTGTGATCCCGGCGCGCCACCGTGCCAGACGGGCGGGCGGGAGAACCGGCGCGGCTGCAAGGCTCCCGCCACGCGGGCCCGGAAACACACCCATCCACCGGCCACGTCGATGCGGCACCACTGCTCGTCAGCGTCCACGGTCTCGGTGCACAGCGCCGCCGGCCGACATCGCTGTGCGGCGTCTGCGAAACCCCACAGGTTCTCCTGGATCAGTGTGTCCACCAGATCCCGCATGACGAGCTCGGATGGCTGTTCGTTTCGGGAGGCACGGATCACGGCTGCTCCGTCAGTGCGAAGTCACTCGGCCGCGCCGAGGTCACGGTGCTGCAGTTTGGCCAGCCATGCGTCGTCGTAGACGAGGTCGAGGTAGCGATCCCCGCGGTCCGGGAAGATCGTGACGATGCGGCATGGCCTGGGCAGGCTGGGCAGCGTCTTGGAGATCGCGGCCACGACTGACCCGGTGGAGCCTCCCGCGAAAATGCCCTCGGTCTCCAGGACAGCGCGGCAGGCCTGCGCGGACTCGAGGTCACTCACGTGAACAACCCCGTCGATCTCTTCGGGCGCGAGGAGTTCCGGCACGCGGCTGGCGCCGATACCGGGAATCTCGCGGCGACCGGGTGGCCCTCCGAAGATAATCGAACCGACCGCGTCGACTGCGATGACGCGCAAATCAGGGAAGCGTTCCCGCAGCCGTCGGGCACAGCCGAGAATGCTGCCGGTGGTACTGACCGCAGCGAACAAGTAATCCGGTGGTTGCGAGAGTTGCTCGCACATCTCCGCTCCGGTGCCGTGGTAATGGGCCTGCCAGTTGCGCTTGTTCGCGTACTGGTTGATCCATACCGCAGCGGGCATC
>DASVWA010000521.1:0-1734 GCA_036389855.1 Pseudonocardiaceae bacterium | reverse complement strand
TTTGCTGGGAGGGCTGGTCATGCGGCCGGCGCGACCGAGCACGGCCCATTAGGGCCGCGCGCAGCACGCGGAGCCGGACCGCCGGGCAGGCAAGGACACAACACAAGCCCGCCACGCCAGCGTCGGCGCAGCCGGCGCCTTGATCTATTAGAGAGTTATTCGGCAACACACGCTTGAGACTGGACGCTTGAGACTGGGTCGTTGAGCAGCGCTACCGGGCGGTGCTCACGGTCGAGCGTGGCGAGCCCAAGATCGTGATGACGGCGGCTGGTGGTTCCGATCTTGGCCCCAGGATGACCAGTAGGCAGTGCTGAAGGCTGTGGCCTAGCAGTTCGAGGGTCTGTTACTTGTGGCTGATGGAGGCGTAGAAGGAAGCGATTACGTCGTTTAGTGCGCTGATCGCGGGATCGTCGCCGTACTGGGCGCGGGCTTCGTGATATAGCTCGTCGACGACGGTGGAGAGGCTGTTGATCGACCTGCGGTCGGTGCTGAATGCTTTGCGTGCCCAGTCGGTGGCGTTGTCGATGTCGTCGTCTCGTAGGGAGACGATCGAGAGGGTGAGTCTGGCTTCGCTGGCGCGCATGGGGCTGCGGTCGGTGCCGTCGGGGCGGGCGGATAGTCGGAGGATTTCGTGGGCGTTTTCGGCGGCGCGGGCGTTGTTTCCGACGATGCGGTAGCAGTCCATGGCGTAGAAGTCCCACTTGGTGGGGTCGATGACGAAGTGGTTGTCTGGACGTGAGGGGTGCTCGTGCTCGCCGAGTAGTCGGGCGCCGTGGTCGAGCGCGCGCCGTACGTCGCTGGGGTTGCCCATGCGGGCGTGTGCTTTGGCGGCCTGGGCGGCGAGTTGGACTGCGACGGAGGCGTGGGGCGCGGCGTTGATGCCGGCGTCGACGTAGTCGGGGACTGAGCGCAGTCGGCCTTGGGTGAGTGCGAACCATGCGCTCATTTCGAATGACCAGGCGACGATTTCGCCGTGGCCGGCTTCGCGGCCGAGTTGGAAGGCTGCGGTGCGGGCGGTTTCGGCGTGCCGGGCTAGGCCGAGGTCGTAGTGCAGGCAGCCGATGAGTAGGGATAGCCATCCGGCGATCACCAGCAGTTCACGGTGCTCGACGAGCCTGGTGGGTCCTTGTAGGAGCTGCTGGACGTATTCCAGTTGGTGGTGTGCGTCGGCGCGGAGCTCGTCGGCGGGTCGAGAGACGTATTCGCAGCACAGCTGCTCGGTGATGACGTTGAGTTGGTCGATGGTGTCCCGGCCGACGTCGGTGCGATGGATCTTGCGGATGAGGTCGCTGAAGATCAGAGGATCGCGCCCTGGCTGCAGTAGCGTTGGTCCGGGCGTCTTGGTCGTGGCGTACGCGGCGATGAGCTGGCCGTTGGCGTTGAGTGCACCGTCCAGCCGTTCCACGGTGCCTTCATCAGGCAAAAATAAATTTTGTTCGGTGCGGCTGATCTGGCTTTGACTCCAATTGGCCTGTTTGGCGAGGTCACCTTGCTTGAGGTCGGCCTGGGTGCGGAGGCGCCGCAAGGTGTCCCCGAACGTCTCCACCGACCGAGCCACCTCCTGAATATGCGCATGTGATGCGCGCATGCCGCATCTGCTGGCCTGGTGGCCAGGGTAACCCGCACGCTGAGTGCGGCGGAAAATCACCCCGCCACCGAGCAGATGAGAGGAGGCAGCCATGCCGCTGTCTGTGGTGGTTCATCCAAGGTTCGGCGATGCGGCGCGGGTTGTGA
>DASVWA010000520.1:0-2782 GCA_036389855.1 Pseudonocardiaceae bacterium | reverse complement strand
AGGAGGACGCCCTCATGCTCAATGCCGATGGAGTGCATGTTGAACCAGTAGTTGCCGGCGTGGTAGGCGATATCACTGGTGTCGACGAGCTGGGTGACCTGGCCGTCGGAGGACCGGATCAGGTAGTGCGCCGAGACGCCGCGGTGCGGGTCCTGGAACCGAGCGATCGCGGAGTCGTGGCTTTCCTCGGTGTTGTGGATGACGATGTAGCGGATGTCGTTGCCGTCGCGTGGGCGGTCGGCCGGGTCATAGTTGCCATAGGCGTTGGCGTCTGCTGGGTTGGTCTGGGCGTAGGCGGCCGGGGTGGCATGGCAGCGCAATTCGACTGGGCACTCTGGCTCGTAGGCCGGCGCGGATGCGAGTAGGGCGGTGGGCAGCACCGCCGCGGTCATCAGCAGGGCCGCGGCCAGCGGTCGACGTCTAGACATGTCTGGCACTCCCTCCAGGTGAGTGATGGCAGGCATGGGTCAAACCGCAGGGGCTCTTCGTTCGCGGACTCTGACCGGCGTATCCGCTCGCCGCGCACCTGATTCTCGGTCAGCGGCCTCAGAATCGGTCTATCCCTCTTCCTCCTGCACCCCGGCAAGCTCCTTTCCGTGGTGGCGGGGTCACTGCATGCAGTGTGCGGTCGTGACCTCGTGCCCCGCCGGACAACACTGCGATTGATGCCGCCGACTTTCTCGGGCCTTAACCCCCCTGGTAGCGCGAATTGGAATCTTCGTGGTTCATGGTGGGCTGTGCACGCGATGCGCCACGAACAGTCAGGCAACCGCAAGCATGAACGCCGGCCGGCGGAAACACCGCGCTCCCGCTTGGTGGATCGACGGCTCAGGCCGGTGGGGAGGAGGGGCATGCACGCGCCGGAGCCGGTCCATCCGCAGGTCCCCGCCTGGCTGCGTCGTACCTGTGGTGAGCACCGCTGGCCCGCCGCGCTCGCTGTCGTCGTTGCCATCGGGCTACAACTGATGCTGCCTGATCGGATGGTGCCACAGGCCCGCTACCTGCTGCCGGTGCTAGAGGTAGCGCTGCTAGCCGCGCTGGTCGTAGCCGACCCGTTCAGGATGAACCGCGAGTCGGCCCTACTGCGCACAGCGGGGCTCGGGCTGACCGCGCTGGTCGGGCTATCAAACGGCTGGTCTGTGGTGCTGCTCGTGCTCGATCTCGTCCACGGCAGGCCGAGCAGCCCCGCCGAGCTGCTCACCGCGGGCGCTGCCATCTGGCTGACCAACGTGCTGGCCTTCGCGCTGGTCTACTGGGAGCTTGACCGGGGCGGTCCGGCCGCGAGAGCCGCCGCGACGCACACCCGTCCGGACTTCTTGTTCGCGCAGATGCAAAGTCCCCAGCTGGCTGACCCGGACTGGGAGCCGCGATTCGCCGACTACCTGTACTTGGCGTTCACCAACGCCACCGCGTTCAGCCCGACCGACGTGTTACCGCTATCCCGCTGGGCGAAGGTAACCATGATGGTGCAGTCGGCCGTTGCACTGGCCGTGGTCGTGCTCGTCGTAGCCCGCGCCGTCAACGTCCTGGGCTGATGCCCGTGCGCTCACGGCGTAACAGCCGGTACTCGCGCATAATCACCGCGATGATCGCGATATCCAGCACAGCGAGCAACGGCAGCAGCACCGAGCCGGTGCGCGTGGCGCGGTACAGCTCATAGACCACGAATGTGCCAAGCAGCACCACTGCGATCGGGTAGGCGGGCAGCCACCTGCGCAGCAGCGCCGCGACCAGTGCGAGCTTCACCACCCCGTGCAGGCCGAGGTAGACCACCGCGAACGTGCGGTGCCCGGACGCGAACTCGGCGGTGCCCGCGACGAAGTGTCGGGCCAGCGAGCCGTCCGGCGGGCCGAGCAGATCGCGGCTGAGCACGTCAGCCACCAGCCGCTGCACAGTTGCCCCCGACACCACCAGCAGCGCCACAGCCCCGATCAGCTCCGCGGCGCCGTCGATGCCCTTGACCAGCAGGGCGGCCTTGAACAGCTGCTCGGTACGCCGCGCGCTGGGTTGGCTCACCGGGTGATCCTCCCCCAGGTGCATCCGTTGAGCTGCGGGCCAAACCCTCAGCCCGCGCTGATCGTTGCCGAGCTGAACGCGGTGGCGATCACCACCAGGATCCAGGACGCAGCGCCTGTCGTTAGCGAACGGCACGGAGACCTCCGCTCCTAGCGCCCAGGCAACCACACTGGGCTGCTATCCGGAGGAACCACCCCGCCCGTTACGGGCGAGGTGGTGAGTGATCGCGCCGAGCAGGCCAAGTGCGATGACAGGCGAGGACAACGTAGGCGATGAGGTTGTCAAGGCTGTCCCACAGCGTGTGCAGGACGACGGCGAGGCCGTAGGTGCCGACCAGCCCACCGACGGCCCGGCCCGGCCATCCTCGTGCGGCTGCCTGCCACAGTGCGGCGGCGGTCAGTCCGGTCCAGGCCATGTGTCCAGCTGGGCTGAACAGGCCGCGCAGCAGCAGGGTGCTGTCGACGGCGGCAAGCTGGCCGCGGCTTTCAACCAAGGCCACTACGGCGTAGCCCATGGTCTCCAGCACAGCGAACCCCGCGCCGCAGGCCAGCCCGATGACGAGCCCATTGGCCGGCTTTCGCCTGTAGAACGAGAACAACAGCGCGGCCGGGACGACGAGCTTGGCGGCCTCCTCGATGAGCGCGACCGCGAGCATCGGGACGACACCGAGGCGCTGCAGAGTGTCGTATTCGAGGGTGCCAGCGACCACCGTGCCGATCACCCCGCCCAGCAGCGCGGTCACCGCCAGTGGTACGCCGAGGACATC
>DASVWA010000519.1:0-2008 GCA_036389855.1 Pseudonocardiaceae bacterium | reverse complement strand
CCGGAGCTAGCATCGAGGTCCGGCTCGGCACGGGGGGCGGAAGGGGAGAGGCTTGAGCGTCTTGGAGGCGATCCTCGAAGGGGTCAAAGCGGACCTCGCGGACCGCGAAGCCGCCGTTGGATTCACCGAGATCAAACGGCGTGCCACCCGGGTGACGCCTCCGCGGGATGCGCTGGCGGCGCTGCGCGGCCCGGGAATCGGCGTGATCGCTGAGGTCAAGCGCTGCAGCCCGTCCCGGGGAACCCTGGCCGACATCCCGGATCCGGCCGCGCTCGCCGCCGACTACGCCCAGGCCGGCGCCCGCATGATCAGTGTGCTGACCGAGGGCCGGAGGTTCGGCGGATCGCTGGCTGACCTCGACGCGGTGCGGGCTGTGGTGGACGTGCCAGTGCTGCGCAAGGACTTCATCGTCAGCCCCTACCAGGTGCACGAGGCACGCGCGCACGGCGCGGACGTGGTGCTGCTCATCGTCGCCGCACTGGAGCAGAACGCGCTGGTGGCGCTGGTCGACCGGGTGGAGTCGCTGGGTATGGCCGCGCTTGTCGAGGTGCACACCGCCGAGGAGGCCGACCGCGCGCTGGAGGCTGGGGCAACCCTAATCGGAGTCAACGCTCGCGATCTGCACACACTCGAGGTGAATCCCGCGGTGTTCAGCAAGATCGCGCCGGGGCTGCCGGGTGACGTCCTGCGGGTCGCCGAGTCCGGAGTGCGGGGGCCGGCGGATCTGCTGGCTTACGCCGGGGCGGGAGCAGACGCGGTGCTTGTCGGTGAAGGGCTGGTGACTAGTGGCGACCCCAAAGCCGCGGTCGTCCAGCTGGTCACCGCCGGGTCGCACCCGGCCTGCCCGAAGCCGGTGCGCTAATGGGACCCGGTGACTGACATGGTCAACGTCCAGGCCGTTGCGCGTGACACTGAACAGCCTGATGCCAGCGGGCACTTCGGGCGCTATGGCGGCCGGTTCGTGCCCGAGGCCCTCATCGCCGCTCTCGACGAGCTCACCGCCGCTTATGCCGACGCCCGATCCGACCCGGAGTTCACCACTCGGCTGAACGGCCTGCTCGCTGACTACACCGGCCGGCCCTCGCCGATCACTGAGGCAGCCGCGCTGTCCCAACACGCCGGCGGGGCACGGATCCTGCTCAAACGCGAAGATCTCAACCACACCGGTTCCCACAAGATCAACAATGTGCTGGGCCAGGCGCTGCTCACCAAGCGGATGGGCAAACCGAGGGTGATTGCGGAGACCGGAGCGGGCCAGCACGGGGTTGCCACCGCAACCGCCTGCGCGTTGCTGAGCTTGCAGTGTGTGGTCTACATGGGCGAGGTGGACACCCAGCGCCAAGCGCTCAACGTTGCCCGGATGCGGCTGCTCGGCGCCGAGGTGGTGCCGGTGAAGACCGGTTCGCGCACCCTCAAGGACGCCATCAACGAGGCGCTGCGGGACTGGGTGACCAATGTGGACACCACGCACTACCTATTGGGAACGGTCGCCGGGCCGCATCCCTTCCCCGTGATGGTGCGCGACTTCCACCGGGTCATCGGGCTGGAGGCCCGCGAGCAGGTGCTGGCCCGGTATGGCCGGTTGCCCGATGCGGTCGCTGCCTGCGTCGGTGGCGGGTCCAACGCAATCGGCATCTTCCATCCGTTCATCGATGACCTGGGGGTGCGCCTGGTCGGCTTCGAAGCCGCCGGTGACGGGGTGGACTCCGGCCGGCATGCCGCGACGCTGTCCGCCGGCGAGCCCGGGATGCTGCACGGCGCGCTGTCCTACCTGCTGCAGGACGACGACGGGCAGACCGTGGAGACGCACTCGATTTCGGCCGGTCTGGACTATCCCGGAGTAGGACCTGAGCATTCCTGGCTCAAAGACACCGGGCGCGCCGAGTACCGGCCGATCACTGATGCGCAGGCGATGGACGCCTTCCAGCTGCTGTCGCGCACGGAGGGCATCATTCCGGCGATCGAGTCGGCGCACGCGGTGGCCGGCGCGTTACGGCTCGGGGTGGAG
>DASVWA010000518.1:0-3386 GCA_036389855.1 Pseudonocardiaceae bacterium | reverse complement strand
GCGTGTGGCGGTGATGGTCGTTGTGATTGCGGCGTGGAGGTGTTGGTGCTGTTCAGGGGGGGAAGGCCGCCGGACCGACGGTCCGGCGGAGGATGCGGACGGTGCGGGTGAACTTGACTGTGTCGGGGTCGATGTCGGCCTCGGTGGCGGCCTGGCAGATCAGGGTGCTGATCGCATAATGGGTGAGCAGGTAGCCATAGATTTCCTGGCGCACCATGTCCGGGCTTTTGGACCGCAGCACTTTGCCGGGTCCGCGCAGATGCGTTTTGAGCTGGTCGTTGCCGGTCTCGTGTTCCCAGCGCTGTTGGTATGCCAGGGCCTGGGCGGGCGCGGTCCGCGGGTCGGTGATCGTGGTGGCATCGCTGACCAACGCCGAGACCAGCGCCTCGCGTGCCTGCTTGTCGTCCCAGGCGATGGCGGGTTTGCCAGGGTCGTTGTAGTCGTGCGCATGGCACTGGACGGGCGTGTCAGATGGTCTGTGTAACAAGATCCTCTTGAGCTGAGGAGTACACAGATGACCGTGATTGAAGATCAGCAGCGGGAGCACCCGCTGGGCTTGCAGCTGTCCGCGCCGTTGCCGTCCTCGGCGCGTGAGGTGATTAACGAGATGCTTGACGCCGGGCTGCTCGATGACGTGATGGACCGGGTCGACGCCGGTGGTTTGCGGTTGACCGGTGAGGGTGGCTTCCTCCCGGAGATGATCAAAGCCGTGTTCGAGCGTGGCTTGCAGGTGGAGCAGACCGAGCACCTGGGCTATGAGAAGGGTGACTCGGCCGGGCGCGGCAGCCCTAACTCGCGCAACGGCACCACCCCCAAGACGCTGGCGACAGAGGTCGGTGACGTGCGCTTGGACGTGCCGCGCGACCGTGCCGGGACATTTGAGCCCCGGTTGGTCCCGAAGGGCTCTCGCCGCGCTGGCGGCCTCGACGACATGATCGTCTCGTTGTATGCGGGTGGGATGACCGTGCGCGACATTTCCCACCACCTGGCCCGCACGCTGGGCACCGAGCTGTCCCACGACACCATTTCCAAGGTCACCGACTCGGTGTTGGAGGAGGTCAAGGCCTGGCAGTCTCGGCCGCTGGAGGAGATCTACCCGATCATTTACCTGGATGCGCTGGTGGTGAAAGTCCGCGACGGCCACCAAGTCCGCAACCGCTGCGCGCACATCGCCGTGGGCGTGGACCTCGACGGGGTCAAACACGTGCTCGGGATCTGGGTTCAGGCATCCGAGGGCGCGAAATTCTGGGCCGGGGTGTGCGCCGAGCTGCGCAACCGCGGGGTGCGCGACGTGCTCATCGTGTGCTGCGACGGCTTGACTGGGTTTCCCGAGGCCATCGAGGCCACCTGGCCGGCCGCCACCGTGCAGACCTGCACGGTGCACCTGATTCGGGCGGCGATGCGGTTTGTGTCCTACGCCGACCGCAAGCGTGTCGCCGCCGCACTGCGCCCGATCTACACCGCCCCCACTGTCGAAGCCGCCGAGACTCCAGCTGCTGGCCTTTGCCGAGTCCGAGCTGGGCCGCCGTTACCCGGCTGCGGTCGCGACCTGGGACAACGCCTGGGAGCGGTTCATCCCCTTCCTGGCGTTCGCACCCGAGCTCCGGAAGATCATCTACACGACCAACGCGATCGAGTCGCTCAACTACCAACTCCGGAAAATCATCAAAAACCGCGGTCACTTCCCGACTGACGACGCAGTGATCAAGCTGCTGTGGCTGGCGATCCGCGACATCGAAGACAAACGCGCCCGCGAACGAGCCAAGGAAAAGGGCCTATCTCCAAACCAGCGCAAGGCCCCCGGCCGGCTCGTCGAAGGCGCCGTCGTGCAGGGCTGGAAACAAGCCCTCGGCGCGCTGGCCCTGGCCTACCCCGACCGACTCGGACCCTACCTCACCTGACCACTTACAGATCAACTTACACAGAGATCTTGACAGGCTCGCGTCGCCGGCCGACGCGCTCGGCGGCGGATCACACTCGCCAGCCTCATTCCGCCGCTGCGTGTCGCGCTCCAGGTCTTCGTCGAGCGCCGCTTGCTGCTCAGCGACACCGATCACGACAACCAGGTGTGGCTCACCGTGGCCCACGAGGCCCTGTTCACCGCGTGGCATCCCCTGGACACCGCCATCGCCGACATCGCCAACGTCTTGCGCACCGCCCGGGCAGTCGAGCACGCGGCCGCAGAGTGGAACAGCGCGGGTCGATCCGAGCATTACCTCTGGGACGACAAGCGGCTCACCGCCACTCGGACCGTCTTAGGGATGACCGGCGACAGCGATCGCAACCCTGCTACGCCGCCCAGTGTCGAGCTCGATGACCAGGCACTAGCGTTCCTCGACGCCACCGCCCAGCGTGTCTACGCCATCCAACAGCGTGAGCGGCGTCGTCGCACCCTCATCGTCATCGTGCTGTCGATCCTGCTAGTGATCGCGTTGATCGCCGCTGGTCTCGCGGTCTGGCAACAGCAACAAGCCAACCGGGTCCAACGCCTTGCCATCGCCCGGGGCATGGTGGCTCAGGCCGAGCGGATCCGCGACCAGGATCCCCGGGGTGCTCTTCAACTCGGTGTCGCCGCCGTGCAATTCGACGCTGGCCCGCAAGCCCGCGTGAGTCTGCTGCAGACTCTCGAATCAACCTCCCACTTCAGGACTATGAGCGGCCACACCAATGCGGTGCAGTGTGGGGGGTGGCGTTCGCCCCTGACGGGCGCACTCTGGCTACCGGCAGCACCGACAGCACGATGATGGCGCGCTGGCGCCGGAGGCGGTCCCGACGGATGCTGACACGCAGGAAAGCCCGTGCCGTCGGGCTGAGCTCGGCATGGTCGGTGACCAGATCCCGGGCCCGAGGGCGGGTGCCGATGTCGGCTAGAGCGGCGGCGAGTTGCCCGCGTTCCCACAGCCGGGCCGGTGGGTGATACTCGTCATACCATGTGGTGGCGGCTTGTTCGATTGCCCGGCGGGCTCGCAGCGCCGAGGCGTTCTCCTCGATCGCCTGGGCCAGCGGTGCCCAGGCGGACAAAAACGCCTCATGGGCCGCCCCGACAACCGCGCTGCCGTTGTCGGTGTCAGTAATCAGCAACCGCCTTTTGATGAAACCGTCCAGCTCGTGGATTATTGGCTCAGGCAGGTCATCACGAGGGACCCGCCACCGGGTGGGACGGCCTTGCTCATCGACGGTGACCAACCGCAGCAATCCGGCAATGACCTCCTCCCGACGCCGGCCACTAGTTGTGATCGCTTCGTTTAAGGCTGCGTCGGCCTGACGGGTCAACGCGCCCTGCACCCCGCCAAGCTCGTCGTAGCGGTGCCGTGAAAGCCGCCCCCCGCGGCTCACTCCGTTGGCCAGTTGAGCCAAGGTGAATGCCAGCAGGGGCAGCGCCTCGC
>DASVWA010000517.1:0-2100 GCA_036389855.1 Pseudonocardiaceae bacterium | reverse complement strand
TCCCGATGATCTCGAACAATGCCTACCTGGTCGACGGCACGCACCTACATCCCCGGCGACTCGTTCACGCCGCCCCGGACCGGGTAGAGGTGCTGTTTGTCCCGACCGCGGCGCCGTGGCTCAAAATCGCCGAGTCGATCGACTACCTGCACGCGGTGGCGCCAGGCACCGCGGTGCCGATCCACCAGGCGGTGCTGTCCGCGCCGGGCCAACAAGTCCACTAGCAGCTGCTCGACAACTTGAGCCCACCGGGGACGACGTTGCGGGTACTAGACCCCGGTGAGGCCACCACGCTGTGACCGCGGCGTGGTCGTGCTCACCAGCCGCTGGCGGGATGGCCCCGTTGACCCACCAGTGGTGGACCAGATCAGGCGGACCCATCGCTCAATGCAACTGGGCCTGCTGGGATACTCCCTCACGGATCGATCTTGCTGTATGTCGCAATCCGTGTGTCAGCTTTGACTCTTGTGCCCCCAATTCGAGCCTCACATCACCGCTCGCGCCACGAACTAGCAGCTCAGCACTGCTTTATAGCTCTGGCTTGGTGCCCCCGGCGGTGTCTGAGTTCAGGACATCGTTCACACCTGTCGCGGGACATCGTTCACACCCTGAGATGAGGGGTGAGCGATGGGCATGCCGCAGCTGGTGGTCACAGCCGTGCTGGTCGAAAGGCGCACCAAAAGCGAGGTGGCCCGCCAGTACGGGGTGTCCCGTCGCTGGGTGATAACCCTGGTGCAGCGCTACCTCGCTGAGGGCGACGCGGGTTTGGCGCCGCGGTCACGACGGCCGCGCACCAGTCCGCAGCGCACCACGCAGGAACTCGAGGACGAGATCGTCGCGATCCGCAAGGACCTCGACAAAAGCGGTTACGAGGCTGGTGCCGCGACGATCGCTTTTCACCTGCAACAGCGCCGCGGTGCCAGTCCCGCGGTCTGCACCATCTGGCGGATCCTGAGCCAACGCGGATTCGTCACTCCGCAACCGCACAAGCGGCCCAAGAGCAGCTACCTACGGTTTGCAGCCGAGCAACCCAACGAACGCTGGCAGCTTGATATCACCCACTGGCAGCTCGCTGCGGGCACCGACGTGGAGATTCTCAACCTCCTCGATGACCACTTTCGGCTTGGCGTTGGCAGTGACACCCTGCGGGTGTTCAAGGCCTACGACGTCGACGACCGCTTCGGTAAAGCCGCTGCTAGCTACGGTGATCCGCCCCAGCATGCTGTCGGACAACGGGGCCGTGTTCACCGGCCGTTGCCGTGGCGGCGGACGCGTCGCCCTGGAGGTCACCCTCAACCACCGCGGCGTCAGCTTTCGGCACTCCCGCCCTTATCACCCACAAACCTGCGGCAAGGTCGAACGGTTCCATCAGACCCTTAAGAAATGGCTCGCCACACAGCCCAAAGCCCGCACCGTGCGACAGCTGCAGAGCCAGCTTGATGCCTTCCGCGCCTATGACAACACCGTGCGACCCCACCGTGCTCTTGGCCGGCGCACCCCCCAGCAGGCCTACGATGCCCGGCCCAAAGCGGTCCCGACCGGCACCCCGCTCGACGACAGTCACTACCGGATCCGCCACGACACCATCGACCCCAGCGGCGTATTCACGCTGCGCCATAACAGCCGCCTACACCACATCGGCGTCGGCCGCCGACACGCCGGCACCGACATCCTGGTCTTAGTCCACGACCTCCACGTCCGGGTCCTGACCACCGACGGCGAACTACTCCCAGAACTCCACCTCGACCCGTCCAAGGACTACCAACGACAACCGAAACCGTGAACGATGTCCCGAGACATCTGTGCACGATGTCCCGAGACATCACATGGTGCCCCCGGCAGGATTCGAACCTGCGCTCCCGCCTTCGAGAGCGGTACTCACTCGAATTCTGGCCAGGTCGATCCGTCGTGCAGGGTCCGTGCTTTTTCAGATTGGTGTGCGCATGGTGAGTTGGGCGAGGCGTTGGGAACCGTCGATCAAATTTTAAGGCTGTGCTGGAAGCCGTTCGGGGATTACAGAAGTGACACAGCGTGGTTTACAACGGCGTCAGTCTTTCATCCTTCTGCCAGCGTAGGACTAGCTTTGGCTCGCGTCCTCCG
>DASVWA010000516.1:0-11107 GCA_036389855.1 Pseudonocardiaceae bacterium | reverse complement strand
CTTCAGGCAGCACTGCGTTGCCTGGTGAGGAACTCGGTACGCGCGGCGATGGCAGTGTCGACGACGTCGGAGAAGAGCCCGTCCACGCCGAGTGCGTAGAACTGCTGGTACTCGGCGAAGGCATTTCCATACGCGTTCGGGCCGGTCGAGCTGCGGTCTTCAGCGGGCTGATCCGCTGCCACGCCGGGCAACTGGATGCGCATGGGTGACCGGCAGATCCCGGGTACGTGGATAGATGAAAGGAGCCAAGAGATGACATCGCCGCGATTGGGGGCGATCGAGGCAGGTGGGACGAAGGTCATCTGCCTGGTCGGTTCCGATCCTGATCACATCGTCAGCCAAGTCCGGATCCCGACCGGTGAACCTGCCGAGACGTTGGGTCAGGTCCTCGCGTTCTTCCAGCAGCAGGTGGCTTCGGACGGGCCATTGGACGCGATCGGCATCGCCTCGTTCGGCCCGGTGGAGTTGCGGCGATCCCATCCCCGGTATGGGTTCATCACGACCACCCCGAAGCCTGGCTGGTCGGATCTCGACCTGATCGGTCCCGTCCATAGTGCGCTGAACGTGCCGGTAGGCTTCGACACCGACGTCAACGGGACTGCGCTCGCCGAAGGCCGCTGGGGGGCCGCGCGTGGTCTGGACACGTTTGCCTATATGACCGTCGGCACCGGCATCGGCGTCGGAGCTGTGATTGAGCGCCGAGTTCTGCACGGGCTGGGTCACCCTGAGATGGGCCATATCAGCGTGCCGCGCCAGCCCGGTGATGACTTCCCGGGTGATTGCCGATTTCATGCCGACTGCCTGGAGGGCATGGCAGGCGGAGCGGCGATCGCTGCCCGCTGGGGGCGCCCGGCCGAGCAACTCGATGGCGACGAGCTTCAAGAAGCTGTCGCGTTGCAAGCCACCTACCTGGCCGCCGGGCTGCGTGACATCGTCTACACGATTGCACCGCAGCGCATCGTGATCGGCGGCAGCGTGACTGGGCTGTCGGGGCTGTTCTCAGTGGTCCGCACCAAGCTCGCGGAGACCATGGCCGGTTACCACAGACTGCCAGAACACGGTGCTGACGACTTCATCGTTCCGGCCGCGCTCGGTCCTCTGGCAGGCCCGGCCGGCGCGCTGGTCCTCGCCGACTACGCCAGCCAACCGAACCGTAAGGCCTCGGCTGCATACCGGGCACGGTGAACGCTGCGCGGACCGCGATCGCATCCCAGGGACGGGACGTCTCCGCTGGCGTGAACCTGATCGTGCTCGACGCCGCACCGCTGTGGCTGGCCGGTTGGATCGCTGAGGAGGTCGCGGTGTGCGCGTTACGATCGGGGCATGGCTGCGCAGGCGGGGAACCTGGCGGCCGGCGTGGTGCTCGCTGGGGGCCGCTCGTCTCGGATGGGCACCCCGAAGGCCGCATTGGAGTGGCACGGCTCCACCCTGCTGCGCCGCACCCTGGGCGTGCTTGGCCGCGCGATCGACGGGCCGCTGGTGGTGGTACGCGCCCCGGGTCAGCCATTACCTGAGATCCCCCCGCAGGCTGACGTGGTGGAGGATCCCGAGGAGGGACTGGGGCCCCTGCAGGGCATCGCCGCGGGACTTGCCGCGCTGACCGGTCGGGCACAGGTCGCCTTCATCTGTTCCACCGACCTGCCATTCCTGCACCCAGTCTTCGTCCGCCGGGTGCTGCGTGCGCTCACTGACGGCACCGACGTAGTGCTTCCGGTCGCTCGCGGCTTCCCGCAGCCACTCGCCGCCGCGTACCGGGTCACCCTGGCGCCGCTGGTCGCCGCTTTGGTGGCGGCTGGCGACCTACGCCCGGCTTTTTTGTTCCAGCGGTGTGCCACGTTGCGCTTGAATGATGCCGCGCTGCTTGAGGACCCGGTGCTCGCCGCGGCCGATCCAGCGCTGGACTCGGTGGTCAACGTCAACTCCCCGGACGACTATCGCAGCGCCCGGCGCCACCCTGCACCGCACGTCACGGTGCAGCGGTACGGCGCGCTGGCCCGCAACGGGCACCGCGAACCGCGCACCGTCCAAGCCGCCACGTTGGCCGGTGCGGCCGCCGCGGTGGGTCTTGCCCTGGATCGCCACGTGGTTGCGGCACTCAATGGCGACCAGATCAGCCGCGACGGCGAGGTCCCGCTCGCCAACGGGGACACCGTGGCCTTCCTCTCCGCGGACGCGGGCGGCTGAACCCGATGAGCCGAGCACATGAGTCGTACACACCCGACATGGGGCGCCGACACGCCGGAGGGGGAGGGGCTGGGGGGTATGCGGGTCAGGCGCTGATCGTCGATGTGAGCGGTCCGGACGTGAGGACGCTGCCGTTGGATGAGCGGGTGCTGCGCGCCTACCTGGGTGGCGTCGGGCTAGGAGCCTGGCTGCTGTATCGGCTCGCCCCACCGCGGGTCGATCCATTGAGCGCGCAGGCGCCGTTGGCGTTCGTGTTCTCGCCGCTGGTCGGCACGCCGTTGACCACCAGTGCCAAGTTCGCCGTCATCGCCAAATCACCGTTGACGGGGATGCTCAATGACGCGCTGGCGTCGAGCCAGTTCGCCATTTCAGGCAAGCTCACCGGGCATGACGCGATCGTGCTGACCGGCCGGGCAACCACCCCGTCAGTGCTGCTCGTCGACGGCCAAGGTGCCCGGCTGATCGCGGCCGGGGACAGCTGGGGCCTGCCGGCCGCCGAGGCCGAGGCCATGTTGAAGCGCAAGCTGGGCCGCGGTTGGCGGATCGCCGCGATCGGACCAGCGGGCGAGCGCGGGGTGCGCTACGCGACGATCTCCCACGACGGGCGGCACGCCGGCCGTGGTGGGCTGGGCGCGGTGCTTGGCGCGAAGAACATCAAGGCGGTCGCGGTGCGGGCTGCCACGAAGATCGGCCCGGCCGATCCGGAAGGTGTGCTGGCCGCCGCCCGGGATCTGCGGGAGCGCTCCTTCGGCCCGGCCACCGCGAAGTACCGCGAGCTGGGCACGCTGGCCAACCTGCTGGCCTTCAACGCCATCTCCACACTGCCCACCCGCAACTTCACCTCCGCCACCTTCGCCGGCGCCTCGCAGCTGGCCGCCGAGGAACTGCACGACCTGCGCGGAGGTACCCGCAGCGGCTGCGCCTCCTGCAGCATCGGCTGCGAGCACATCTACCGCGCCCGCGACGGCCGCAGCGCCCGGGTGGAGTACGAGAACGTCTTCGCGCTGGGCCCGATGTGCGGGGTGTCCGACCCCGACGACGTGCTGGCCGCCTCGGCTCGCTGCGACGAGCTGGGTCTGGACACCATCTCCGCAGGGGGCACCATCGCCTGGGCGATGGAATGCGCGCAGCGCGGCCTGCTCGATGCGCCGTGGCTATGCTTCGGTGACGGTGGGGCGCTGCTGCGTGCCCTGGACGAGATCGGTAGCGGTGACGGGCTGGGCGCCCTGCTCGCCGAGGGTTCCCGGCGTGCTGCGGTAGTCGTGGGCGGGGGGTCCGAGGAGTACGCCCCGCACGTCAAGGGAATGGAGCTGCCCGGCTACGAGCCTCGCACCCTGCAGGGCATGGCGTTGGGCCTGGCCGTCAACGCCCGGGGTGCCGATCACAACCGATCCGGCGCCTACGAGGCCGACCTGTCTGGCGACTACGACCGGCTGGCCGGCGGCGACGCTCAGGTGGCCGCCGCGGTGGGCACCGAGGACCGGGCCGCCGTGATGGATTCGATGATCCTGTGCAAGTTCCTGCGCGGGGTCTTCGACGAGCCGTATGACGAGTGGGCTGGGCTGTTGCGGGTCGTCACCGGGTGGGACGTCGACGCAGCAGAACTGCGCGTCACTGCGCAGCGGATCGTGCTGATCAAGCGGATGTTCAACCTGCGCGAAGGGTGGACCCGTGCTGACGACTGGTTGCCCGCCCGGCTGCTGCGCGAGCCGATCCAGCTCGGTTCCGGGCGCCAAGCTGCGCTCACCCCCGACCGGCTGCAGGAGATGATCGACGGCTACTACGCGGCTCGTGGGCTGGATACCGATGGTAGGCCGACGAGCGACACGCTCGCCGGCCTACTCGTGAGTGGGTAACAGTGTTAGCACACTGTTACCCACTCACGAGCGCGGCCGAAGGGAGCGCAGGGTGAGCGTCACCCTCACCGTCGATGGGCGAGAGATCACCGTGCCCGAGGGCACCACGATCTACGACGCGGCTCGCCGGCTCGGCATCGACATCCCGGTGCTGTGCCACGATGACCGGTACGACCCGGTCGGGGTCTGCCGGATGTGCGTCGTGGACACCGGTACCCGGGTCTTCGCCGCCGCCTGCGTGCGGCCCTGCGAGGACGGCATGGCGGTGTGCACCACCAACGACGAGCTCGAGCGCAGCCGCGCAACCCTGACCGAGCTGCTGATCGCCGACCAGCCTCCGCGCGACGCCGACCCCAAGCAGATCACCACCGGTGACAACATGCTGCTCGCGCTGGCCGACCGCTACGGCGTGTCCCGGGAGATCACCGCGCTGCCGTGCGGGTCCGGCCGGGGCACCGACACATCCAACCCGGTGATCGCCGTCGACCACGACGCCTGCATCCTGTGTGACCGCTGCACCCGTGCCTGCGACGACATCCAGAACAATGACGTGATCGGCCGCTCCGGTAAGGGTTACACCACCCGGATCGCCTTCGATCTCAACGATCCGATGGGGGCGTCATCCTGCGTGACCTGCGGCGAGTGCGTCGCTGCCTGCCCCACCGGCGCGCTGACCAACAAGCCGATCAATAACATCCCGATCCGCCCCCGTGAGCAGCTGGACGCGGTGCACAGTGTCTGCCCGTACTGCGGGGTGGGCTGCGCGCTGACCTACCACGTGGACCGCCAGCGCGGCGCAATCGCCTATGCCGAGGGCCGCGACCAGCCCGGATCTCAGGGCCGGCTGTGCGTCAAGGGCCGCTACGGCTGGGACTACGCGGCGTCGGCCCAGCGGCTGACGGTTCCGCTGATCCGCCAGGAAAGTTCCTACCCCAAGGGGCCACTTTCGGCAGACGTCAAAGGCGAGCACAAGCGCCGCAAGCCAGGCGGGCTGGTGGACTACGACGAGGTGTTGCCGCACTTCCGGGAGGCTAGCTGGGATGAGGCGCTGGACCTGGTCGCTCGCCGGCTCAAAGAGGTCCACGCCGACGGCGGGCCACAGGCGATCGCCGGGTTCGGCTCGGCGAAGTGCTCCAACGAGGAGGCCTACCTCTTCCAGAAACTGATCCGCACCGGCTTTCGCACCAACAACGTCGACCACTGCACCCGGCTGTGCCACGCGTCGTCAGTAGCCGCGTTGTTCGAGGGCATCGGCTCCGGCGCGGTGTCCACCACCTACGGCGACGTCGTCAACGCCGACGTCGCGATCATCACCGGCAGCAACGCAACCGCCAATCATCCGGTGGCCAGCTCGTTTTTCAAGCAGGCCCGCCGGCGCGGCATGAAGATCATCTACATTGATCCGCGGGCTGACCGGGTCGCCGACCACGCCGATATCTACTGCCAGCTCAAGCCGGGCACCGATGTGGCGTTCTACAACGGGGTGATGCACGAGGTCATCCGCCTCGGGTTGATCGACCGCGACTACATCGCGAGCCGGACGTCCAACTATGACGAGCTGGCGCGCACCGTCGCCGACTACCCACCGCAACGGGCCGCGCAGATCACCGGCATCGACGCTGACACCATCACCGAGGTGGCCCGGGTCTGGGGTAGTGCCGGTGCAGGAATCATCTTCTGGGGCATGGGGATCTCCCAGCACACCACCGGCACCGACAACGCCCGATGCCTCATCGCGATGTGCGCGATCACTGGCAACGTCGGTAAGCCCGGCAGCGGCCTGCATCCGCTACGCGGGCAGAACAACGTGCAGGGCGCCTCCGACGTCGGGCTGATCCCGATGTTCTACCCCGACTATCAAAAGGCCGACTCCCCCCAGGTGCGGGCCCGCTTTGAGCAGGCCTGGGGAGTGGCTGGGCTGGACCCGAAGCGGGGCCTGACCGTCACTGAGATCATCGGCTCGGTGCTGACCGGCGGCGTGCGCGGGATGTACATGCTGGGGGAGAACCCGTTCCTGTCCGACCCGAACATCAACAAGGTGCGCAAGGCGCTGTCGGCGCTGGAGTTCCTGGTGGTGCAGGACATCTTCCTCACCGAGACCGCCGAGTTCGCCGACGTGGTGCTGCCCGCGTCGTCCTACCTGGAAAAGGACGGCACCTACACCAACACCGACCGGCGGGTGCAGCTCGGCCGCAAGGTGCTCGACCTGCCCGGCCAGGCTCGGGTCGACTGGGAAATTGTGCAGGACATCGCCCAGCGAATCGGCTTGGACTGGCACTACACCAGCTCGCGCGAGGTGTTCGACGAGCTGGTCAGCCTCATGCCCAACTACGCCAACCTGTCCTACGACAACCTCGGCGGCACCGGCAAGCTATACCCCAACGCCGAGCCGGAACACTCCGACGGCACCGTGGTGCTCTTCGATGAGCGGTTCAACACTGACGACGGGTTGGCCCACCTGGTGCCTGCGCAGTGGTTGCCGGCCAAGGAATTGCCCGACGCCGGCTACCCGCTGGTGCTCAACACCGGCCGGTTGCTGGAGCACTGGCATACCGGGTCGATGACCCGCCGCTCCTACGCTCTGGACGCGATCGCACCGCAGGCGGAGGTGTACGTGCATCCCAAGGACGCCGCAGACCGGGGGCTCACGCACGGCGAGATGGTCCGGGTCCGTTCCCGCCGGGGAGAGATCGAGCTGCGGTTGACGGTCTCCCACCGCGAGGCCCCCGGCAACTGCTTCATCCCGTTCCACTTCCGGGAGGCCGCGGCCAACGTGCTGACCATCGACGAGATCGACCCCTACGGCAAGATCCCCGAGTTCAAATTCTGCGCCGTGCAGGTCGAGCCGCTCGGTGCACCTCCGCAGCCCGCGCCATTCGGAGCTGAACCGCGGTCTGAAGCCGCCCGCTGACCGCCATCCGGAGCCGAATTGCGGATGCGGGAAGTGGTCCGCGTTAACCTCGTGGTTGTGGTCGGCGACAAGGTGCCAGGTGTGGAAGCTCGGGCCGGCAAGTTTCCCGGGCCGAGCTTGATCCCTGAGCTCAACGCCATCCAGTCCCGGATCGGTTGGCTGCCCCGGGAGGAGCTGGTCGCGCTGGCCCGCCGGATGCGCAGGCCGCTGTACGAGATCGAGGGTCTGGTCTCGTTCTACCCGCACTTTCGCACCGACGTGCCACCGAAAGTGACGCTGCACGCCTGCCGCGATTTGTCCTGCTGGCTCGCCGGGACAGTGCCGGAGTTGGCCGGGCGCTACGGATGGTCCGACGTGGAGTTCCGCGAGGTGTCTTGCCTGGGGCGCTGCGACCTGGCGCCCGCCGTCGCAGTGAACGAGCAGCCAGCGCGGGCCGTGGACGCCGACGCGCTGGTCGCCGCTGCCCTCGACGGCGCGCTGTCCCTAGCGCGGCCCACCCCGTCCGGTCGTCACACGCCATGGCCTAATGACCCGTACAACCCGGGCGACCAGCATTACCAGGTACTGCGCGCGCTGCTGACCGGATCACTGCAACCCGCCGAGGTGATCTCCACGCTGGCCGAGTCCGGGCTACGCGGGATGGGCGGCGCGGGCTTTCCCACCGGCAAGAAATGGGCACTGGTGGCCAGCCAGCCCGATAGCGTGAAGTACGCGATCTGCAACGCCGACGAGTCCGAGCCGGGCACCTTCAAGGACCGGCAGATCGTTGCTGACCAGCCGCACCTGGTGCTCGAAGGGCTGCTGCTGGGCATGCTGTGCGTTGGCGCCGAGCAGGGTTGGGTGTTCATTCGCCACGAGTACGGTCCCGAGGAGCACGTCTTGCGGTCGGAGATCGAGGCGTTGCGCGCCGACGGTCTGCTCGGGGTGAACGTGCTGGGCAGCGGGCGCACCCTGATGCTGGACATCTTCACCTCGCCCGGGGGCTACATCCTCGGCGAGGAGTCCGCGTTGATCGAGTGTATGGAAGGTCACCGTGGCGAGCCGCGGAACAAGCCGCCGTTCCCGGGCGTGTACGGCCTGCACGGCCGGCCCACCCTGATGAACTCGGTGGAGACCTTCGCCGACGTCCCGGTGATCGTCCAACGCGGCGCGCAATGGTGGGCCGACGCGGGCCTGGGGGAGTCGGTGGGATGGAAGTTCTTCGCCGTCTCCGGCCACGTGACCCGTCCCGGGGTGTATTGCGTACCGATGGGCACCACTATCCGGGCGTTGCTCGACAAAGCCGGCGGGATGGCCGGCGGGGCGGCGCTAGCCGCAGTGCAGCCCGGCGGCGCGTCATCGAACTTCCTGGGACCCGACCAGCTCGACGTGCCGCTGGATTTCGACACGCTCGCGGCGGCGGGCTCCATGCTCGGCTCCGGGGCCCTCGTCGCGATCGCCGAGGGAACTGACCTGCTCGCGGCGGCGACGAACGTGCTGCGGTTCTTCCGCGACGAATCGTGCGGCAAGTGCGTGCCCTGCCGGGTCGGTTCCACCAAGGCGCACACCCTGCTCACCGGTTCGCCGGGCAACGGCGGCCTGGATCACGCGGGCCGGCAGCGGATCCTGGAGCTGGAACTGGTGATGCGCAAGACGTCGATCTGCGGGCTTGGGCAGGTCGCGCTGGGACCGGTGGTGAGCGTGCTCGGTCTGCACCGCGGTGGCACAACCGCTCGTAAGCATCCGAAGGACGACGACCCCCAATTCGACGATCAGACTGGTGACAATCAGACTGGTGACCATCAGCTTGGGCCCGACGGCGCGTGATGAGCGGGCGGGAGTTCTTCACCACCCGGACCGTCGACGAGGCGCTCGCCGGCTTCACCCCGTCCCGGCGCACGGCGAAGCAGCAGGTGACCCTCCTCGATGCGTTGCGTCGAGTGCCAGCGCACGACATCGTTGCGCCCGGGCCGCTGCCTGGGTTCGCACGGTCCACTGTCGATGGTTACGCGGTGCGCGCGGCCGACACCTACGGCGCCTCCGAGGGGCTGCCGTCGTACCTGGACGTCATCGGCGCCGTACGGATGGGGACCGAGCCGGACGTGACGGTAGCGGCGGGTACCGCGGTGGAGATTCCCACCGGCGGGGTGCTGCCCGTGGGTGCCGACGCGGTGGTGATGGTCGAGTACACCAACGAGACGATGCCGGCCGTGGTGGAGGTGCTGCGACCCGTCGCGCCCGGCGGGGGAGTGGTCCGGGCTGACGAAGACGTTACCGCCGGAGCTGTCCTCGTTCCCGCGGGTCGGCCGCTGCGCGCGGCGGACCTGGGCATGCTCGCCGCGGCAGGGGTCACCAAGGTGGTCGTCCATGCCCAGCCGGAGGTGGCGATCCTGTCCACCGGAGATGAGGTGGTCCCACCTGACACTGCAGCGTTGCGTCCAGGGCAGGTCCGGGACGCCATCGCTTCGGCACTGGCTGGGTTGGTGCTCGAGGCGGGCGGGGTACCAGTGTTCTGCGGGATCGTGCCTGATGACCCACCTGCATTGCGTGGCGCGCTGCGGACGGCGCTAGGCCAGGCGGACCTGGTGGTGATTTCGGCTGGCTCATCTGTGGGGGCGCGCGACGCCACCACCGATGCCGTCGCGAGTCTGGGAAAGCCCGGGATTTTCTGTCACGGGCTCGCGGTCAAGCCGGGCAAGCCCACCCTGCTCGCGGAGTGTGACGGCGTGCCGGTGATCGGATTACCGGGTAACCCGCTGTCCGCACTGGTGGTGTTCCGCCTGGTCGGAGTGCCAGTGGTATGGCGCCTCGCGGGCTGCGCCGCGCCGCCCCCTGAGCCGTCGGTGATGGCGTCGCTGACCCGTGCGGTGCCCTCGGAGGCGGGCCGCCGCGACGTGGTGCAGGTCCAGCTCAACGATGGCCGCGCCGAGCCGCTGTTCGGAGCGTCTGCGTTGTTGTCGGTGCTCACTCGCGCTGACGGTTACCTCGTCGTGCCCGAACCGGCCACCGGTCTGGACGCCGGTGCCCAAGTATGGATCACCATGTACCGCTGAACAGCGTGTCAGGTATTCATCAAATGTGGTAATAGTACCCGGAGTTATCGTTTAATTGCCAACCGTATGACTTACCGCGAGTGTGCCTTGCCCAAGCGACACGTTCTCCGGGTGCGCTTCGAGATCACAATCTGATAACAGGGGGCTTGGCAATGAGCCCCAGACTGGTGTGAGTCTTTGGCCTTGTGTTGCTCCTCCTCCACGTGAGGAGTGGCTTGTGGGCGTGGCGCTGGTGGGCCTTTTGGGTTTCGTCGGCCAGTATCTGGGGCCGTGGATCGCGGAAATTCCTGCATCGGATGCGGACGAGGGTGTTGCTCGTCTGCACACGTTGTCAGTGAGTTCTCTCGACCGCCGTCGCCTAGGTGACACCTTGAGCCGGTTGACCGATGGTGTCACCCCCCGGCCCACCCCATCTCGCTGGGCGGCGCCCGCGGGCAGGCACCATCGCCAGTAACCTCCGCGCCAGACGCGCCGACGCCAGCTACGGCCAACTCGTCACCCGCGGCCAAAGCCGCGACGGCCACCATCTCATCACCGCGCTACCCGAGGGCTAGGACATCCGATCACCCACAGCAACGTCCATCCTCAAGGCGGGGGCCAGCGTGCGGTGTGGTGGTGCGCTCGGGCGTCCCGTGGTGGTAGGTGACGGCTCCGCCGGGTAGCTCCGGGTAACCCGCCACCCACCGGGATCGTATTCAGGCTGGTGGAGGCCCTATAGTGAGACGCCCAGCGGGCTGCGGCGCGTCATCTCCCTGAGCTGTCGGTGAACCCGGCGCTGACAGTGCGTCGCGTTGTACTGTCAGACAGTGAAGGCTGGCTACGGTGCGTGTTCATTTGAGTACGTAAAGTTACCGTTGAAATCATCAACCAGGTGGCTTACGTTCGTGTGTGCGTTGACCACGGGGAGTAAGGGGGCCAGTTCGGATCGCCTGGGCTTGCTGAGGTGCGAAGGGACTGACGAGCTGCTGGTGTTGACGGCGGGGGCCAGTTCGCTAAGACGTTGGATGGCGTCGAATATCGCGGACGCACTTGAGAGCAGAGATCTGACGACAGTAGAGCGCCTGCGCACTTAAGTTTCTTAGGCTGGTTCGGGGTCATTTGGGCTTGCGTTGCTCTTCCTCGAC
>DASVWA010000515.1:0-25480 GCA_036389855.1 Pseudonocardiaceae bacterium | reverse complement strand
CGGGCTGCACATCGTGCGGACTCTGGTCGGCTCCGAGCTACAGGGATCCCTGACTCTGCAGCGTAGGCAACCCCGCGGCACGGTAGCGGTGCTCCGCTTGCCACTGACGACGCACCGTGAGAGCCGAGCCCGGTAATTCTAAGCTTGGGCGGTGCCGACATAGTTGAGGGTCCGGCACCTTGGCGGTGCCGGACCCTCAACAATTGTGCTGATTGCGCGGATCAGGCGCCGGTACGGGCCCCGGTACGAGCGTTACGCCGCTTGAGGGCGCGTCGCTCGTCCTCGCTCATGCCGCCCCATACGCCAGCATCCTGCCCGGAAGCAAGTGCCCAGCTCAGGCACTCGCTATTGACCGGGCAACGCTGGCAGACGGTCTTCGCCTCGGCGATCTGCAGCAGAGCGGGACCGCTGGTTCCCACGGGGAAGAACAGCTCCGGGTCCTCGTCTCGGCAGGCCGCGTGATGGCGCCAGTCCATGGTTCTTGCTCCTCGTCGATCGCGCTGTGATCTTCAGTTCCCAGCGCCGTCGTCGTCTGTGATTAGGGCTTGTGAATGATTTCACAAACGCCCGCGATGTCAAGGGGTATCTACGGACTCGGTAAGCCGATCCACCAAGCGGGTACCCGCTAGCCGTACCGCTAACCGCATGTGAAACCAATTCAGAATCCTTACCAGGGATAGCTGTGCGTCACGGTGCTGGACTTCGACGTGTTACCGCCGCCTTGCTCGAACTGCCCGTTCCACTCCGACACTGCGATAGGTGCACCACGGTGTGTCACCCGATAAGCCACATCGACCAGGAGGTCGCTGGACTCACGGCAGCTATCCCTACTGGACCTAACGAGATCACGCCCCAGAACGTTTCGCGTCACTTTTGTGCTCGCGCGCCACACCCAGCCGTGGTCGCCCAACCATGGCCAGTCAGCGCAGCAAGGAGGTATGGTGGCCGGTTAATCTGCTGCGGTGACTGCCGCCCCCGCTGCCCCACGCCCGGTTCGCGTCGCGGGCGTACTCGTCGGGCTACAGGGCTTGGCCGGGGTCGTGATCGGCGTCGGCTTGCTCGTCCTGGCTGCGGGCGGAGGCAGCGGTCCGGTGCCGATTGTGGCTACCGCGGTCTGGTTCGCCGGTTTTGGCGCCATCCTGCTCGCCATCGGCGTGAATCTGGTGCGGGGCCGCCACGGTGCTCGCAGTCCGGCCATCGTCGCTCAGTTGTTGATGCTCGGCGTCTGCTGGTACGCGGCAGGTCCGTCGTCGCGGCCTGCCTACGGGGTACCGGCTGCGACGTTCTGCGTGGTCGTGCTGGTGTTGCTGTTTTGCCCACCTGCGCTGCGGTGGGCCACCGGGTACCGACGGGTTTAGTTGAGATTCGCGCGTAAGCCGCGCGCGGCCTGTTCGAGGACTTCGGCATGTTGCGGCCAGTCCGGGATCCGCGACTCCAGGAACGCGGCGCCATCAAGGAAGTGGCCCTGCTGGCCGAGCGTATGGCCCAGCTCGATGAGCTCTTGGATTCCCACGCCAGGCAGTGCGAGACGCATCCGCAATACCCATTCGAGGTCCGCTGGCCGTCCAAGGCCGCGGTAGACCACTCGCAGGTTCTCCAGGATGCGGGCGAAAATCGCCCTCCTGGGGGAGGTTGTCAGCAACTGGGGCCCGAATCGGACGTTCGGACCTGCCCCGGTTGAGGCACGGAACAGCGCCTCGCAACCAGCCAGATCAAGCAGCTCGCCGCCGTTGAATGCGTCAAGGTACCGGTCGGTGGCCAGCGGCCGGACCAGGAAGTGACCGGGCATGCTGACACCTTCCAGCGAGACGCCGGCGCGGCGACCTACCTCAATGCAGACGACGGATAGCGTGATCGGAATGCCGAGCCTTCGGTTGACGACATGGTTGAGCAGGGAGTTGCGGGGGTCGTAGTAGGTGCCGGTGTTGCCGGCGAAGCCCTCTTCGACGAACAGCCGGTGGATCAGCGTCTCCAGCGAGTCCACTCGCTGGGCCAGCCGATCCAGCTCACGCAACACGGGGCCGGTGTCGAGTTCCGGATCTGCGCCGGCGGCGATCGCGAGCGCGCCCACATCGAGCTCTGGCCCAGGCCCGCGGCCGGCCAGTAATGCGGTGAAGCGCTCGACTGCGTTCATGATGTAATCGATCGTGCGCCCCACGGGCCCCGCTGTCGACCCGGACCGGCTGTTGATACCCCGATCGTTTACCGCGTAACGACGCCGACCAGCGATGCTGGCTGGTCAGCGTCGTTGCAAGGGTGTGGGCCTCAGCCTTGCTTGGTCTCCCAGAAGATCTTGTCAATCTGCGCGATCTGGTCTAGCAGCTGCTGTCCGGTGGCGGGGTCCATTGACGACTTGGCGCCTCCCTCACCGCCGCCGGCTGCCTTGGTGGCCTTATTGAACAGCTCGTGCAGCTGCGGGTACTTCTCAAAGTGCGGCGGCTTGAAGTAGTCGGTCCACAGCACCCAGAGGTGGTGCTTGACCAGGTCGCTGCGCTGTTCCTTAATCATCATCGCCCGGGTACGGAACTCCGGGTCGGGGTTGGCCTGGTACTTCTCCTGGATTGCCTTGACCGACTCGGCTTCGATCCGGGCCTGCGCCGGGTCATAGACGCCGCACGGGAGGTCGCAGTGCGCAGTAACCTCCAGGCGGGGGCGGTGCAGAATCCACGACAGCAGTCGCATCGTGCCTCCCTGACATGTGATGCTCCGACGTCACGCGACCCTACTACTGCGCGATCCGGCGAGCATCGGCACGGTGATCATCAGTGACATCCAACCCGGTCGGGTGGCCGTGGCGGCGCGCGGTGGTGCGTGGGCCTTCGATGTCGCCGACCCTGTCCGACGGCGACATCGTCTTGGTCGGTTTGCGAGCGCGGCCACGCCCCGGAGCGGTGGCGCTGGTCCGGTGGACCCAGCGCCCCGACCAGCTGTCGATCAAGCGGATCGTTGGGCGCCACGGTGACGGCTGGTGGGTGCTGGGTGACAATCCCGACGGATCCACCGACTCGCGCCAGCTCGGCACCGCACAGGTAGTCGGCCTCGTCCTCGCTCGTCTCTGGCCCACCCCCCGCACCCTTCCCCGACGCTGCTCAACCTGGCCACCCCCGCATTCAGCGGGCTGAAGGGGTTATTCGGGCGCCGGTGACCCCGCTGCGCCCGCTCACTGCGTTGGGGAAGGTCACGTCGCAGCGCGGAGCTCGGCGTAGCGGGCCTGGCAGTCCTCCCAGCGCGGCAGGATCCCGGCTTTCGCGGCCTCGGCAAGGACCGGCGCTGCGCGGTCCTTGTCCGACAGCTCTACGTCGAGGTCGGTAGGCCAGGGCAGCTGCAGCGCCGGATCCAGCGGGTACACCGTGTGCTCCGCTGCGGGGTCGTATCCGGTCGAGCACAGATAAGTGATGACGGTGTCCTCAGCCAGCGCGATAAAGGCATGCCCGATTCCTTCGGCGAGGTACACCGCGCGGTAGGTCTCGGTGTCCAACCGCACTGCCTCCCAGCGTCCGAAGGCCGGCGACCCCACCCGGACGTCGATCGCAACATCCAGCAGCGCGCCCCAGGAGCAGTGCACGTACTTGGCTTGGCCGGGTGGCACGTCGGAGAAGTGCACTCCGCGAATCACGCCGCGCCGGGACACGCTGTGGTTGACCTGGGCCAGCCGCAGCCGGTGTCCGGTTGCGTCGACGAACGCCAGCTCCTGGAACGGCGCCACGAACCGCCCGCGGGCGTCGGGGAAGGCTTTCGGGGTGAATTCGATCACTCCTGGCACCACCAACTCACGGAACTGCACGGTGCCCTACCCTAGCCAGCCCCAGCTTGCGAAGTGGCGAGCTGGATTGTACCGAGTTCGTCGGACGGTCCGGTCGAATGCTCCACGCCGCACTGCGCCTCCCGCCACCTGATCCGGTGACACTCTGATCGACTGCTGTGGGGATTGATGCCGGGAGACGTCACAGGCGGTTGCTGACCCGCATAACCAATCGTCAGTTCGCGCGTTGTGCACTCGACAGAGTTGTGACACCCCGTTGTCAGGGCAAGCTCCTGCTGCCAGTGCCGTCACGCGGACGAGTGAGGGTCGCCGGCAGGCGCGGCGGAAGGACGGTGCCGGTGGCCGACCGGGCAAAGCGGGCCGACTTCGGCCCCTTATCGCTGGATGTCGGGCCGATAGGTCGGGCCGCACCCGGCTGGCCGCTGGCAGCCGTCAGGGTCAGCCCGCCAATCCCGTTGCCGGAGTCGCCTGCACTGGTCTGTGACGGCGGCATGGTGGTCCAGGCCAACCTGGCAGTGGCTCGGCTCGCCGGACGCTGGCTTCCGGACTCGCTGATCGGGCTGCCGCTGCAACGTCTGCTCACGGGTGCCGGCACCGATGCCGAACTCATCAAACCGGAAGGGCACTCAGTACCAGTGCGGGTGACGCGCTGGATCGTGCCGGGCACGAATCTGCTCGTGGTGTTCCTGGTCGACGTCTCCGACCTACGCTTGACCGGCGAGGCACCAATGACCGAGCCTGGGCTTGCCCAGGCCCAGCGGACCGAGGTCGAGTCGGTCGTCAGCCTCAGGCCTTGGCAGGCCGGTCCGGTCGCCGGTGCGACCCGGTGGTCGCGGGGCCGCTCCGACATTTTCAGCGAACCCCGGGACCTCTTCAGCGAACCTCGGGTGGACAGTGAGCTTGCGCAGGAGCGCGCGCGGCTGCTGGAGGCGCAGCGGATTGCCCGGATCGGCAGTTTCACCTGTGAGTGGGGGACCAACAAACTCAGCTACAGCCCCGCTCTGGCCGAGTTGTTCGCTGGACGCTGTGTCGATCCCGCCGACCCCTTACGGCACGTTCACCCCGAAGACCTGCCGACCTTGTTGCGCCGGGTGGAGGAGATGGTCTCCGACCCTGGTGTGGGCACCCTGGAGGCGGAATTTCGTGGGTTGCCCGAATACGGCGAGACCTTTTACGTGTGCCGGCTGCGCGCGCAGCGGTCGGACAGCGGGGAGATCCTGCGCCTGATGGGCACCGTGCAAGACGTCACGCCGGAACGGGCGCTGGAGCGTGAGCTGCGTGAGGAGCAGCGTCGGCTGGCGGAGGCGCAGCGGGTGGCCCGGATCGGGACCTGGGAGTGGGAGCCGGGCTCGGACCGGCTCGTCTGGTCGGACATGATGCACGACCTCTATGGGGCGGTGCCTGCCCCAGGCCAGCCCACCTACCAGGCCTATCTGTCCTTGGTGCACCCCGACGACCGGGAGTGGGTGGATGAGCTGTGGCGGCAGCTGCTCGTCGACCACGTGCCGGTGGAGTACGAGCACCGGGTGCTGCGGCCGGATGGGACGGTACGCACCCTCCGGTGTCACGGCGCGGTCGTCGCCGACACGTCCGGGAGTTTGCGTCTGGTCGGGACCGCGCAGGACGTCACTGATCAGCGAGCTGCCGAAATCCGGATGATGCGTTCCAGCCAGCGCTTTGCTGACTTGGTGGCGATCGCCCCGGTAGGTATCGGGATCTTCGACGACGCTGATCGGTTGATCGACGCCAACGAGGCGCTGTGCAAGCTGCTGGGTTATGACCTGGAGACACTTCGGGGGATGAGTTCCGAAGCGCTCACCCACCCCGACGACCGAGCCGAGCGGTTGCGCACGATGCGTAGCCACCGAGCGGCCCCCTGTGAGAGCTATACAGTGCCGCAGCGGATGCTGCTTCGGGCCGATGGCGAGCCGGTGTACTGCGAGCTACACATTTCGACGTCGGTGCAAGACGACGGACAACGGTTCATGCTGGTTGTCTTCACTGACGTCACCGAGCGCCGCCGAGTTGCCGAGGCCTTGAAGTACCGGGCGACTCACGACGAGCTCACCGGCCTTCCCAATCGGGCCGCGATCAAGGAGACCCTGACCGAGCTGCTCGCTACACCTGACTCCGACGTGGCCGTGTTGTTCTGCGATATCGACAACTTCAAACGGGTCAACGACGCGTTGGGTCATGACGCCGGCGACGAGCTGCTGGTCGCGCTGGCCCGGTGGCTGCGCGACGGGTTACCCGAGGGTTGCACCGGTGGCCGGCTCTCCGGTGACGTCTTCGTGGTGGTCTGCTCTGACGTCGCCGCACAGGGCGGTATCAGCTCGCTGGTCGCCACGGTCTCGGCCTTGTTGCGCACCGCGATCCCCCTTCGTGGCCAGCTGATCCGGGTGTCGGCGGCCATCGGGGTGGCGGTGCCGGACGCTGTTACCGACAAAGCCGCTACCGGCGGCGCGGAGGACCTGCTGCGTTTCGCCGACGCGGCTATGTTCGAGGCCAAGCGTGGTGGTACCGGGCATTTCGCGATGGCCAACGCGGCGTTGATGGCGTCGGCTGACCGGCAGGTGGAGCTGGAATGCCAGCTTCGAGAGGCGCTGGTGCGCGATGAACTGCAGCTGTATTACCAGCCGGTGGTCGATTCCGACGGCGCGATCCTCTCGGCGGAGGCGCTGATCCGCTGGCCACACCCCGATCACGGGATGATCGGCCCAGACGTGTTCCTGCCGGTGGCTGAGCAAGGCGACATGATGCGCGAGCTGGACCGCTGGGTGCTGCGCACCGCCTTGCACGAGGCGCGGAATTGGGTGACACCTGATGGGCGTCCCATCGCGGTCGCGGTCAACCTCTCCGCGCTGATTCCTGGCGAGCCCGGCTTCGTCGACGCCGTGGCTACCGCTCTGGCCGAGAGCGGGCTGCCGTGGGACCGCTTGGTGTTGGAGCTGGTGGAGACGGCGCTGGTGGACCTGCCCAGCGCGGCCCGGCAAGCGATGGATGAGTTGGTCGAGCGCGGGGTGAGATTCGCAGTCGACGACTTCGGCACCGGTTACTCGTCGCTGGCCCGGCTCAAGGAGCTGCCCGCGCAGATCGTCAAGCTGGACCGGCGGTTCGTCAGCGGGGTCGGAGTCGACCCGTCGGACTCCGCGGTGGCCCGTGCGGTGGTCGACATGGTCCGCGCGATGGGTCGCACCTGTGTCGCGGAGGGAGTGGAGACCGCGACCCAGTTCGAGGTGTTGCGGGGGCTCGGCGTGCACGCCTACCAGGGCTGGTTTTTCTCTCGGGCGGTTGCTGGACCCGAGTTCCGCGCCTTACTCGGCCTCGGCCCACTTCGCTAACTCCCCCTCCCCGGCGTGTCCGCACCTCTTGCCCGGTGTGTCAGCCTTCGGTGCCTGCTGTGATCGCGTCTAGTGCCCGGGTGCGGGATCCCGGGTTATGGTGCCCGGACACCCTCGGATGCTCCGACCGGTTACCGGAAGACGGCCAATGATCGAATTCCGCGGCGTGACCAAGCGGTTCGATGACGGCACCGTGGCCGTCGACGCGCTGGATCTGCTCGCCGGCGAGGGGCAGATCACCGTGCTGGTTGGACCCTCGGGTTGCGGCAAGACCACGTCGCTGCGGATGGTCAACCGGATGATCGAGCCTACCTCCGGCACGCTGCTGATCAATGGCCGCGACATCCGCTCCCGGCCGCCTGCGCAGCTGCGCCGCGGAATCGGCTATGTCATCCAGCAGGCCGGGTTGTTCCCGCACCGCACCGTGGTCGACAACATCGCCACGGTGCCGCGGCTCACTGGTGCCACCCGGCGGGATGCCCGGGCTCGGGCCGCCGAGTTGCTCGAAGTAGTCGGGTTGCCCGCTGAGGTGGGTCGGCGTTACCCGGCGCAGCTGTCCGGCGGGCAGCAACAGCGGGTGGGGGTCGCCCGCGCGCTCGCTGCCGATCCGCCGGTGCTGCTCATGGACGAGCCGTTCTCGGCCGTTGATCCGGTGGTTCGGGAGGGCTTGCAGGACGAGTTGCTGCGGTTGCAGGGTGAGTTGAGCAAGACCATCCTGTTCGTCACCCACGACATCGACGAGGCGGTCAAGCTCGGTGACGCCGTCGCGGTGTTGCGGGCCGGGGGAGTGCTGGCCCAGTTCGACGCACCGCAGCAGGTGCTCGCTGAGCCCGCCGACGACTTCGTCGCCGGATTCGTCGGACGCGACCGTGGCTACCGCGCGATGTCGTTCGTCTGCTCACGTGATCTTCCGGTCCACGAACTGGACACGGTACGGATCGGCGAGGCCGGGGCAGCAAAAGGATGGCGGCTGGCGGTGGACGCCCATGGCAGGCCGCGTGGCTGGTTGGCTCCGCAGGATCCCGACGGCCAGCTGCGGGCTAGCGGGTCGCTGCACCTGCTGGGCGGTCCGATGCGAACTGCGCTGGATGCGGCACTGTCCTCACCGTCGGGGTTCGGCGTGGTGGTCGATGATAACGGTGCCGTGGCGGGCGGTGTTCGCGCCGAGGAGGTCCTCGCGGTGTGGCGCCGGCAGCGGGGCGTCGATGTTCGGTGACATCGGCAGTTATCTGACCAGTTCGAGCAATCGCGCCAAGGTAGTCGAACTACTCGGCGAGCACGTCGTTCTCGCGGTCCTGCCGCTGCTCATCGGGCTGGCGGTGGCGGTGCCGCTGGGGTGGGCAGCGCAGCGCCTGCGCTGGCTGCGGGCCGTGGTGCTCGGATCGGCCAGCGTGCTGTACACGGTGCCGTCGCTGGCCCTGTTCGTAATCCTGCCCGGCATCCTGGGCACCCAGATCCTGGACGGCACCAACGTGGTGGTGGCACTTGCGCTGTACACGTCTGCGCTGCTGGTTCGGCCGGTGGTCGACGCGCTGGATGCGGTGCCTGGACACGTGGTGGCCGCAGCCACCGCGATGGGTTACCGACCCGTGCGGCGATTCGTCGCCATCGAGCTACCCATGGCTGTGCCGGCCCTGACCGCGGGTGTCCGGGTGGCGTCGGTGAGCAACATCAGCCTGGTCAGTGTGGGGGCGTTGATCGGTATCGGCGGGCTGGGCCAGTTGTTCACGGAGGGCTTCCAGGCCCAGTATCTGGCACCGATCATGATCGGCACCGTGCTGACTGTCGTGCTGGCGGTCGTGATGGATTTGCTCCTGGTCGGGTTGCGCCGGGTGAGTACTCCCTGGATGCGGGCGCAGCTAGGGGCAGGAGCCGGCACGTGATCTTCATCCAGGTGCTTGCCTGGTTCACCGACGCGGCGCACTGGCGGGGTCCTGGTGGCGTGCCGGTGCGGATCGCCGAGCACCTGTACTACACCGGCGTCACGGTACTCATCGCGTCGGCGATCGCGGTTCCGCTCGGATTGTTGGTGGGGCACACCGCTCGTGGCGGCGTGCTGCTGGTAGGACTGGCCAACGCGATGCGGGCGCTGCCGACATTGGGCCTGCTGACGTTTCTGTTCTTGCTGTTTCGCTCGCAAGGACTCTCCACGGTGGTCACGCTGGTCGTACTGACCGTGCCACCAGTACTGGCTGGGGCATACGCCGGGGTGCAAAGCGTCGAGGCCGCGGTCGTCGACGCTGCGCGGGGGATGGGTATGACACCGGCGCAACGCCTGTTCCAGGTAGAACTGCCAGGGGCCCTCCCGTTGCTGCTTGGCGGACTGCGCAGCGCGGTGCTGCAGGTAGTTGCCACCACGACGGTGGCGGCCTACCTGGGGTTGGGCGGCCTGGGCCGGCTCCTGCTGGACGGCCTGCGTTCGGGGGATTACCCGCAGATGGTGGCCGGTGCGCTACTCACCGCCGGGCTTGCGGTAGTGCTAGACCTGCTACTGGCCGGCGTGCAGCGCGTCGCAGTGCCCACCGGCGTAACACTGACTTCCGCCGCGGCGGCTACGTCGGGTGAGGATTCGCGATAATCCGGGATTCGGAGGATGAGGATCGATGACACGCCTCGTGACGCTGGTCATGGCCGTCGTGATGGCGGCCGCTGTCGCAGCCTGCGGATCCGGCAACCCACTCGCCGGCGGCGGCAGCCGCGGCGCCATCGTGGTCGGCTCGGCCGATTTCGCCGAGAGCGAGTTGCTCATGGAAATTTACGCCGCGGCGCTGCGCAAGACGGGTGTCGAGGTGCAGACCCGGCCTCGGCTGGGTAGCCGCGAGATCACCAACGCCGCTGTGCAGGACGGGTCGATCACCGTCATGCCCGAGTACTCCGGCAATCTGCTGCAGTCGGTCGATCCGAACGCGACCGCAACGGCGGCAGATGAGGTGTACGCCGCGCTGCAGCGGTCCCTACCTCAGGGGCTGGAAGTTCTCGAGCAGTCTGCGGCTGAGGATTCCGACGTTCTCGTGGTCACCCAGCAGACCGCTGCGACGCTGCGGCTTACCAGCATGGACCAGCTCGGACCGCACTGCGGGCAACTCACCCTGGGCGCCGCGGGCGAGTGGCCGGGTCGCTGGAAAGACAAGATCGCTCAGATTTACGGGTGCACCTTTCGCGAGATCCTCAGCACCGATGTGGCCGGTCCGGTGACGCTGGAGGCACTACGCAGCGGCAACGCCCAGATTGTGAACCTGAACACCACCTCGCCAGACATCGCCGCGAACGGCTGGGTCGAGTTGGCGGACCCGAAGAACATGTACCCGGCTCAGCGCCTCCTTCCGCTGGTGCGCGTCGGGACGCTGAGCCAGGCGGGTGTTGACGCGCTCAACGAGGTGTCAGCCGCGTTGACCACAGAGATTCTCACCGAACTTAACCAGCGGATGCTGCGGGAACGCGCGGTCCCCGCCGACTTGGCCAAGGACTTCGTCTCGTGAGTTCGTAACAGCGTTATAGCACTCAATGCCACTCACGACCACTGTCGGATGGTCCGATGACGGTCGCGATGCGAGGCTGGCGGGCATGGACTACACGCAGCTGGGTCGTAGCGGTCTTCTGGTGTCTCGATTGTGCCTCGGCACGATGAATTTCGGCCCGGAGACTTCCGAGACCGACAGCCACGCAATCATGGACCGGGCCCATGAGCACGGCATCAACTTCTTCGACACCGCGAACGTCTACGGCTGGCAGAAGGGCAAAGGTGTCACCGAGCAGATCATCGGCCGGTGGTTCGCCGCTGGCGGCGGTCGACGGGAGCGCACCGTGTTGGCGACGAAGCTCTATGGCTCAATGGGGGATTGGCCTAACGAAACAAAGCTTTCCGCGCTGAACATCCGGCGGGCCTGTGACGCGTCACTGCGCCGGTTGCAGACTGACTACATCGATCTCTACCAGATGCACCACGTGGATCGGGCTACCCCGTGGGAGGAGATCTGGGAGGCGATGTCGGTGCTCCGGCAGCAAGGCAAGATCATTTATGTCGGCTCGTCGAACTTCGCTGGCTGGCACCTCGCAGCTGCCCAAGAGGCGGCTCGCCGCCAGCGCGTCACCGGCCTGGTCAGCGAACAGTCGATTTACAACCTGCTCAATCGTTGGGTGGAGCTGGAGGTGCTGCCCGCCGCGCGGCACTACGGGCTCGGACTGATCCCGTGGTCACCACTGAATCGTGGGCTGCTCAGTGGTGTGCTGCGCAAGCAACGTGAGGGCGGCGGTTCGCGGAGTACCTCCGGGTTCTCGGCCAATGCGCTCACGGCGAACCGGGAGCGCATCGAGGTCTACGAGAAGTTGTGCGCCGATCTCGGCGAGGACCCTGCCAACGTTGGCTTGGCCTGGTTGCTGCATCAGCACGGGGTGACTGCGCCCATTGTCGGCCCGCGAACGGTCACGCAGCTGGACAGCTCGCTGCGAGCCGTCACCATCACACTAGATGCTGAGGTGCTGGATCGGCTCGACGAACAGTTCCCGCCGCCCGGCCCCAACGGTGCCAAACCTGCTCCGGAAGCCTACGCGTGGTAACAGCCCCGCCCCCGCGTGTCGTCCTCTCCTGCCGGTGTGTCCGGCGTCGATGAGCACCACCCGTCTTGACGTGCACCGTCGCCGTAAGGACGAGTGGCCGATGGCTGACGAAGCAGTAGCACCGTTGAGCCTCAGAGGGTGTCGGGCTCATCGGCATCGTCGCGAGCCAGGAACGTGGCCAATCGCTCGACGGCATGCTCGAACTCCGGGTGCTCATCAACGAATGCGCGCATTCGCGCGGCCAGCCATTCGACGTTGAGCTGTTCGTTGCCGCGTCGATCTTCGAGCTCCTCAATACCACGGTCGGTGAAATACACCTCGACTCCTGTTCATCCGAGGCGCCTGCGCCCACAACGGCGACACAGCGTGCACTAGGGCCGGACACGCCTGGGTGGGGGATGGGTCAGCGCTCGAGGGCGGCGGTGATGAGTTCACGCTGCTCGACCTCATGCACCTTGGCCGATCCGGCCGAGGGGGCCGCCATGGCGCGCCGAGAGATCCGCCGCAGATTGCCCAACCGGTCGGGAATGAGGTCGGGCAGGCTCAGCCCGTAGAACGGCCACGCGCCCTGGTTCGCGGGTTCCTCCTGCACCCAACGCACATCGGTGCCGTTCGGGTAGCGGTCCAGCGCCGCCGCCAGCCGCCGCTCGGGCACGGGGTAGAGCTGCTCGATGCGGACGATCGCAACGTCGGAGATGCCACGTTGCTGGCGTGCCGCGTTCAGCTCATAGCTGATCTTGCCACTGCACAGCAGCACCCGGCGCACCGTCGACGGATCGGTGACCAGAGGGTCATCGAGCACCGACGCGAACCGCCCTGAGGTGAAGTCCTCCACCGAGCTCACCGCCGCCTTGAGTCGCAGCATCGACTTCGGTGTGAAGACCACCAACGGCCGGTGCACCCCATCCAGGGCGTGCCGGCGCAGCAGGTGGAAGTAGTTCGCCGGAGTTGATGGCTGCGCCACGGTCATCGAGCCCTCGGCGCAGAGCTGCAGGAACCGCTCGATGCGGCCAGACGTGTGGTCCGGACCCTGCCCCTCGTGGCCGTGCGGCAGCAGCAGCACGACGTCGGAATGCTGTCCCCACTTGGCTTCCCCCGAGGAGATGAACTCGTCGATCACCGGCTGCGCACCGTTGACGAAGTCGCCGAACTGCGCCTCCCAGAGCACCAGGGCGTCCGGGTTTGCCACTGAGTAGCCGTATTCGAAACCGACCGCGGCGAACTCCGACAGCGCGGAGTCATAGGCCAAAAACTTCGCCTGGTCGTCAGCGAGGTTCATCAGTGGGGTGTACTCGGCCCCAGTCTTGCGGTCGATCAGCACCGAGTGTCGTTGCACGAAGGTGCCTCGCCGGGTGTCCTGACCGGACAGCCGCACCATCCGGCCGTCCATGCAGAGTGAGCCGAGCGCCAGCAGCTCGGCGAAGGCCCAGTCGATGCCACCGTCGCGGGCCATCTTCGCCCGCTTCTCCAGCACCGGCTTGACCCTCGGATGCGGAGTGAAGCCCTCGGGCAAGTTGACGTGCGCGTCGGCGATCCGCTCGATGACGCTGCGGTCTACCCCGGTGGACAGCCCGGTGGGCACGATCTGTTCGGTCTCCACCGACTCGCTCGGTGCCGCGGCGCGCTTTTCCAGTTCCCGCACCTCGTTGAACACGTGCTCGAGCTGCTGGGCGTAGTCCTTCAGTACGCGCTCGGCCTCCTCTACGGAGATGTCACCGCGGCCGATGAGCGCCTCGGTGTAGCCCTTGCGAACAGATCTCTTGGTGTCGATGATGTCGTACATTTTCGGCTGGGTCATCGATGGGTCGTCGCCCTCGTTGTGACCGCGGCGTCGGTAGCAGATCATGTCGATGACGACGTCTTTCTGGAAGGCCTGGCGGTAATCCACGGCCAGTTTGGCCACCCACACACAGGACTCCGGGTCATCGCCGTTGACGTGGAATACCGGGGCGCCGATCATCTTCGCGACGTCGGTGGAGTACTCGCTGGACCGGGCGTACTGCGGCGCGGTGGTGAATCCCACCTGGTTGTTCACGATCACGTGCACGGTGCCGCCGGTCCGGTATCCGCGCAGTTGCGAGAGGTTGAGCGTCTCGGCTACCACCCCTTGACCCGCGAAGGCGGCATCGCCGTGCAGGGCGACCGGCAGCACCGTAAAGCCGTCCGGACCCTTATTCAGGATGTCCTGCTTGGCTCGTGTGATGCCTTCCAGTACCGGGTCCACGGCCTCCAAATGCGATGGGTTGGAGGTCAGCGACACCTTCGTCTCGCCCTCACCGAACATCCGGTAGTACTTGCCCTCAGCACCGAGGTGGTACTTGACGTCACCGGAGCCGTGTGCCTGGCCGGGGTCGAGGTTGCCCTCGAACTCGCGGAAGATCTGCGAGTACGGCTTACCCACGACGTTGGCCAGCACGTTGAGCCGGCCGCGGTGCGGCATGCCGAGCACCACCTCGTCCAGCTCATGCTCGGCGGCCTTGTCCAGCACGGCGTCCAGCAGGGGGATGACGGTCTCGGCGCCCTCCAGCGAGAACCGCTTCTGGCCGACGTACTTGGTCTGCAGGAAGGTCTCGAAGGACTCCGCGGCGTTGAGCTTGGACAAGATGTACTTCTGCTCGGCAGGGCTAGGCTGTTCGTGTACCCGCTCTATGCGCTCCTGCAGCCATTGCCGCTCATCGGGCGCCAGGATGTGCATGTACTCCACGCCGCTGTTGCGGCAGTAGGCGTTTCGTAGCACCCCCAGCACGTCGCGCAGCTTCATGTTCGACTGCCCGGCGAACCCGCCCACGGCGAACTCGCGGTCGAGGTCCCACAGGGTCAGCCCGTGGCTGAGCACGTCGAGATCGGGATGTTGGCGCTGCCGGTAGTTCAGCGGGTCGGTGTCGGCCATCAGGTGGCCACGAGTGCGGTAGGCGTCGATGAGCTCGAGCACCCGGGCGGTCTTGTGAACTTCACCCTCAGGGATGTCCTGTACCCAGCGCACCGGCTCGTAGGGAATGCGCAACGAGACGAAGATGTCGTCGTAAAAGCGGTCTTCGCCCAGCAGCAGGCCATGTACCCGGCGCAGAAACTCCCCGGACTCGGCGCCTTGAATGATGCGGTGGTCGTAGGTGGACGTCAGCGTGATGATTTTGCTGACGGCCATGTCGGCGAGTGCTTGCTCGCTGGCGCCCTGGAAGGCCGCCGGGTACTCCATCGCACCAACGCCGATAATTGCGCCCTGTCCCGACATCAGCCGGGGCACCGAGTGGTTGGTGCCGATGGTGCCCGGATTGGTCAGCGAGATCGTGGTCTCCGCAAGGTCCTCGGCGGTGAGCTTGCCCTCGCGCGCCTTGCGGATGATGTCTTCATAGGCCTGCCAGAACTGGGCGAAGGACATCTCCTCGCAGCCCTTGATCGAGGCGACGACGAGGTGGCGGCCCCGGTCGGTATGCAGGTCGATCGCCAGGCCCAGATTGACGTGCTCCGGCGTCACCACGGCGGGCTTGCCCTTTTCATCAGTGATGTAGTGCCGGTTCATCTGCGGGAAGCTGGCCAGTGCCCGCACCACCGTGTACCCGATGAGATGTGTAAAACTGATCTTTCCACCGCGGGTGCGCTTGAGGTGGTTGTTGATCACGATGCGGTTGTCGGCGAGCAGCTTTGCCGGGACCGCGCGCACGCTGGTCGCCGTCGGCAGGGCCAGCGAGGTCTCCATATTCGCCACCACCCGGGCGGCCGCACCGCGCAGCGGGGTGGTGGTGTTGCGCTCCCGGTTGCCATCGTGCTGCTCGGCACGCCGGACTGGCAGCTCCGTGGTGAGAGCCCGGTTGGGCCGGGCGAGCGTCGACGATGGCGTCAGTGGCTGCTGCTGGGAGGTTGGCGCCTCGCCGTTTGTGCCGCGCGATGCCGGTCGGTAGTCGCCGAAGAAGTCATGCCATGCGGGATCCACGGTGGAGGGGTTGGCCAGGAACTGTTCGTACATCTCCTCGACCAGCCACTCGTTGGGGCCGAACTGCGCGGAGCGGTCGTGGGGTGTGGAGCTGCTGCGGGACACTGCGGGGACTCGCCTCTATCCGTTCTGTTCGGGGTCGCTCGGCTGTTTCCAGGCTAGCCCCCGCCGGGCGGCGACAGGCATCGCCCGCGCCGTCGGTGGCCCATCAGTCAAGTGGAACGTCGGCGCGGTGGGGGTTCCCGTGCAGCGCCACGTGCAACCCTGTGCAGGGTCGTGAATCTCGCCGCCCGATCAGGCTGCGACCGTCCCATCGGGCGAGCCTGCGGCCCACAGCCGGGCGTAGTGCCCACCCGCGGCAAGTAGTTCGGGATGGCGGCCCTGCTCCACGACCCGCCCGTCGTCGAGCACGATGATCCGATCGGCCTTGGCCGCGGTAGCCAGCCGGTGCGCGATGACGACAGTCGTGCGGCGCTTGGTGAGCCGGTCCGCGGCGGCCAGCACTACCGATTCGGTGGCGGGGTCCAGCGCGGCGGTGGCCTCGTCGAGCAGCAGCAGATCGGGATCGACGAGCTCGGCGCGGGCCAGTGCGAGTAGCTGTCGCTGCCCGGTGGATAGGCCCTGCCCCCGCTCACCGATCGGTTGGCGGAATCCGTGCGGTAACGCTGCGACGGCCTCCAGCGCACCGACCCGCCGCGTAGCGGCTTCCACCTCGGCGGGACTTGCCCGCGGCACGCCGTAGCTGATGTTGTCCGCGACGTCGCCGTGGAACAGGTGTGCCTCCTGGGGCACCACGCCCAGCCGCTGATGGAACGCCGCCGGGTCGTAACGCCGCAGATCCACACCGTCAACCAGTACCATCCCGTCGACTGGATCATAGAACCGCGCTATCAGCTTGATCAGGGTAGATTTGCCCGCTCCGGTGGCGCCTACCAGAGCGACGGTTTCCCCCGCAGAGATCCGCAGCGACACCCTGTCAAGCGCAGGTCTCCTCGACCCGGGATAGCTGAAGGTGACCTCACGCAGTTCCACCTCGCCGTGCAACCGCGCCGGCACTCCGACGGCGTCGGCACCGGGGGACGGCACCGAGGTCGGTGTGTTGAGCAGGTCCCGGATACGCCGTAGCCCGACCGCGGCCTGCTGGTAGTTGTCGAAGACTTGGGACAGTTGTTGTATGGGCGCGAAGAACAGCCCCAGGTAGAGCAGGAATGCGGTGAGCACACCAGGGGTGACGGTGCCGGCAGCGACCCGCGACGCCGCGACGCCCAGCACCGCGGCATGCGCCAGGTCGGAGAGCATCGCCACGAACGGGAAGTAGGTGGCGATGTAGCGCTGAGCGCGCAGCCGAGTGCGCCGGTAGGCGTCGCTGCGAGCGGCGAAATCCCCGGCCGAGCGTCGCTCGCGGGTGAATGCCTGGGCCACCCGGATACCGGACACGTTCTCTTGCAGATCGGCGTTGACCTCGCTGATCTGCTCCCGGGCTTGCGCGTAGGCCACCGACGACCGGTGCCGGAACACCACGGTGGCCACGATCAGCACTGGCAGGCTGAACATCGCAACCGCAGCGAGACCGACATCGGTGAGCAGCAGCGCGGTGGCCACCCCGACCACGGTGAGCACGCTGATCAGCGCCGTGGACAGTCCGGTCTGCAGGAATGTGGACAGCGCATCCACGTCGGTGGTCATCCGGGTCATGATCCGACCGGCCATCTCGCGCTCGAAATAATCCAACCCGAGCCGCTGCAGGTGCGCGAAACTGCGTACCCGCAGCAGGTACAGCAGCGTCTCACCGGCGCGTGCGGCGACCACCGTCTGGGCGGCCATGACGAGCCAGTCGGCGATGATCACCCCGAGCCCGACGAAGACAACCAGGGCCAGCAGATCTGGCGCCTGGCGGGTGATGGCGTCGACAGCGAGCCCGCCCAGCGCCGGGAAAGCCACGGTGGCCAGCGCGTCGAGCCCGACCAGGATGGCGGTGACCGTCAGCCATCCCCGCACCGGTCGTAACAACCGTCCAAGCCCGAAATTCGGATCAGGCGTTGCCGGATCAGTCCCATCTAAGCGGACCTGGGCGGTCGCTGGAGGGAGCGCAGCCACCGCTGCGAGCAGTTCCGGGGTCGGCCCGACGCTGCCCACCATGCTGTTCATCCCACCCCGCACATCGCCCCCCACAGATTGGACGGACTGGGTCGCAGGGGAGGAGGTGTTGCTCGGTTCGGTCGGCGCCCCGGCGGGCACTTCAGAAGGCCAGAGCTGCGCGGTGATGCCGTCCGGGCCTGGTTGAAGTCCATCTGATGTGACGGCGGCAACATTGTCGATCACCTCGCCGGGGCCGGCGAGCAGCGCGCGGAAGAGCGCGCACCGAGCGGTCAGTTCAGCCTGGGTTCCGACGTCGACCACCCGGCCGCCGTCGAGCACAGCGATCCGGTCCGCCAGCGCGAGCGAGGAGCGGCGATGCGCGATGAGCAAGGTGGTGCGTTGCGCGGTCACCGCACGCAGCGTGGTGTGGATGGCGGCCTCAGTGGCCGCGTCGACCGCGGAGGTCGCGTCGTCGAGGACCAGTATCCGCGGGTTCGACAGCAGCGCCCTGGCCAGGGCTATCCGCTGTCTCTGCCCACCGGACAGGGTCAGCCCCCGCTCGCCGACCCGGGTGCCGTAGCCCTGCGGCAGCGCGGAGATGAACTCGTGCGCCGCCGCAGCCCGAGCCGCTCGGTACACCTCCTCATCGGTGGCGTCCGGGCGACCGTAGGCGATGTTGGCCCGTACCGTGTCAGAGAACAGGAACGCTTCCTCGAAGACCATGCCCAACGCCCGGCGCAGCGACGCCAAGCGCAGTTGTCGGACGTCGACGGTGTTGCCGGGCGGGCCGATCCGGATCGCGCCCTGCTGGATGTCGTAGAAGCGAGGCAGTAACAGCGAGACCGTGGACTTGCCCGAGCCGGGCGTGCCCACCAGCGCCAGCGTCTCACCCGGCTCGACGAGCAAGGACACCCCGTTGAGCACCGGCTCGCTGCGCGTGTAACCGAAACGCACCCCGTCCAGGTGCACAGCCAGCGGCCCATCCGGGACATCGATCGCATCCGGAGCGTCCCGTACCTCCGGTTGGGAGTCGATCAGTTCGTGGACTCGCTCCACGCTCGCCCGGGCAAGCTGCGCACTGACCACCAGATTGGCGATCATTCGGGCCGGGCTCACGAGCATCGCCAGGTACGCAGCAAACGCCACGAAGGTTCCCAGACTGATCCTGCCGTCCAGGGCAAGCATGCCCCCCAGGGCGAACACTGCGACCTGTCCCAGCGACGGCAACGCGGTCAGGGCGGGGGCGAAGGCGGCGGTCAGGCGTGCCGAACGCATCCGTTCGGCGAACAGTCGCCGCGCCCGGTCCTCGAGTCGGGACACCGCGCTGGCCTCCTGGCCAAAACCCTTCACCACCCGCACCCCGGTGACGGTCTCCTCGACATGCTCAGCGATCTCGGCGGCGCGCTGCTGGGCCGACCAGGTCGCCGGGAACAGGGTGCGCCGGGTCCGGGTGGTGAACAGCCCCGCAGCCGGTACCACCACCAGGGCGATTACCGTGAGCAATGGAGACAGCCACAGCATGGCGACCAGCGCGACGACGAAGAGCACCAGCATGCCTGCGACCAGCGGCACCAGTGACAGCAGGCTCTGCACCAGCTGCAGATCGGAGATCGCGCGGGACACGACTTGCCCGGTGCGCAGAACGTCTTGCTTGGCGCCGTCGAGCTTCTGCACCGCGCGAAACACGGCACGGCGCAGGTCATGCTGCACATCCAGGGATAGCCGCCCGCCGAGATAGCGGCGCACGAAGGCGGTCCCGAACCGCAGTAGCGCCACCCCGACCAGCGCGGCGACCAACCAGCCCAGCCGCTGGGTGCTGCCTGCCACCGCGTCATCCACCGCGAGCCGGGTCAGCAGCGGGATGGTGGCCTCCATGCCGACCCCGACCCCGGAAGCGACCAGTGCCGCCACGCTGAGGTAGGGGTGGCGCCAGCATGCAGCCGCGAGCCTGCGGATCCAGCCGCGTCGGTTCGCCGTGGTCTGCTTGGGCACGATCGTCAGATTAGGCGGCCTCCCCGACAAACCCTGCCGGGCTCAGCAACCGCCGCGTGAAAGGACGATCAAGTGCGTGGGTATCCACCTCGTCGCAGCTGGGGCATGGCGACCGCGGGCTCAGTCACGTGGGGTCGGTGCACCAATGCGCCACCGGCCGCGTTGCGGGAAACGTTGTCCAGGGTGACCTGATCGGTGGCAGGAGCGTGGAGCTGGCGCGGGACCACCAGCACCTGGCGGGGTCGGCGGAAAGGACCGGATTTCCCAGCGGGGCGCTCGATCGGCTCGGTTCCGTCGCCGATGAGGTGCCGGTGTGCGGTCTCCCACACCACGCAGGGCCAGCGACGGCGGCGAAGCCACCCTGAGCACACCGGGCAGCGACCAGTGGGATCCGGCTGGTGTTGGACGAGCAGTTCCCGCCATCCATCGGTAATGGTCCGGATGTGGTTGCGCGCTACCGGTACAGACAGCGCCGCACCCGCCCGAGCGGCCATCTCCTCGACCGCCGCCAATCGTTCCAACACCGCACGCCGCACCCTGCGGTCCACCAGCCCACCTCCTTGTCGCCCCCCGACCACGCCGAGAGCGCACCTGACACACATAACGACTTGGCCCAAACGCCGTCACGCCTCAGGGCATTGTTCTACCGGACTTCGCTGGTGGACTTAACCCCCCCTGACAGTCATCACCCCTTCACCGATCCATACGTCGGCGATTACCCCTGGGATGTGCGCCGTGGCCGGTCCGCCCAAAATGGTGGTGTTCCACCACGCTGAGATCGAAAGCCGAGGAGGACGCCATGCGCGTCAAGGTGGACCCGAACAACTGCGAGGGCCACGGACAGTGCAACGCGGTCGCACCCGAGGTCTATGACCTCGACGATGGCGGATACTGCTTGATCCACAATCCGGACGTCGCACCCGAGCTGGAGGCCCACGCCGAAGAGGGCGCGCTGGCCTGCCCGGTGCAGACCATCACCGTCGCGCGCTGACCGTCTTGCCCCGTCCGTACGTTCTCGTCTCGGTGGCGACGTCCATCGACGGCTACCTCGACGACATGAGACAGGCGCGGTTGCTGCTGTCCAACACCGAAGACTTCGACCGCGTCGACGCGGTGCGCGCCAGCGCCGATGCCATCCTGGTCGGGGCGAACACGGTTCGTCGGGATGATCCGAGGTTGCTCGTCCGCTCCACGGACCGTCAGCGGCAGCGAATCCGACGCGGCCTGACTCCGCATCCCGTGAAGGTCACCCTGACCGGTCGCGGGAATCTGGACGCCGCTGCACGGTTCTTCTCTGGTGACAGCGACAAGCTGGTTTACGCCTGTGATTCGGTAGTCCGGGCGGTTCGTAAGGCATTAGGGGATGCCGCGACCGTGGTGGCAGCCGGAGAGCCGATCGATCTGGCTACCATGCTGGACGATCTGGGGCAGCGCAACATCAAGCGCCTGATGGTGGAAGGTGGCGGCACCGTTGTCACCCAGTTTCTGGGCGCGGGGTTGGTGGACGAGATTCACCTCGTGATCGCACCGTTCTTCGTGGGTGATGCCAGGGCTCCCCGCTTCATGCATCCCGGTCGGTTCCCGCAAGATTCCCAGCATCCGATGACCCTTGCCGAGACCCGTCAGATCGGGGACGTCGTCCTGCTCCGCTACCTCACCACTGCGACCGGGCGATGACAGCTCCGGGGATCGATCGCGACCGTGGACATTTGCAGCATGCGATCGAACTCGCGCGGCGCTGCCCCGTTTCACCAACCGCGTTCTCGGTAGGCGCGGTGATCATCGACGCGGAGGGCGGCGTGCTCGCCACAGGTTATTCCCGAGAGACCGATCCCCATGACCATGCCGAGGAGGCTGCACTGGCCAAGCTCGCCCGTGACGATGCCCGCCTTGGCCACGCCACCCTCTACAGTTCGCTCGAACCGTGCAGCGCCCGCGTTTCACGACCGCGCAGCTGCAGCGAGCTCATCCTGGCAACCCCGATCCCGCGGATCGTGTTCGCGTGGCGTGAACCTGATCTTTTCGTCGACTGCCAGGGCGCCGAACTCCTCCGCGCCGCCGGTCGTGAGGTCGTGGAGCTAGCCGAGTTCGCTTACCTGGTGCGCCGCACCAACCACCACCTGCTCAAGCCCTGAGCGGCGCTCGATAGTGGGTCCCTGGGTCAGAAGGTGGGTGATGGGCAGCAGTTTCCCGCAAGCTGGTGGATGTGGCCAGATCAAGGACTGGTTGGCGGGGCGCTGTTGCGGTGGCCGCGCTCGGAATGCTCACGACCAGCTGCGGCTCGCAGGTATCGGAAGCTCCCGCAGTGCCCGATGGCAGCCAGGTCGATATGTGCACCATCCTGTCCGACCGGGAGCTGGCTGAGCTGGGCGTCACGCTGGGCACCCGCACACCGTTCGACGAGGTGGGCATAGTCGGCTGCTACTGGCTGGGCGCGCCATTTACGCTGAGCCTGGACCGGGACAACAACGCCCTCGCCTCGTATCAGCCTCGCCGCCGTGATCCGGCTTTCGTCAGCTTCGCGGACAACATGGTCAACGGTCGGGCCGGAACTCAGCTCGTGCTGGACCGGGACGGCTTCCAGTGCACGCAGTTGATGGACGGCGGACCGGTATCGCTGACGGTGAGCGTGGCAGCGTCGTCGAGCTTGGCGCCGCCGATCGATGCGTGTGCCGAGGCATTGCACATCGCGCAGATGATCGAGCCTCGGTTGCCGAAAGCGTGAGTGGGCGCACCGGCCGATCTTTACGGTATTTGATGTTACATTCCAGGCGGTAATATCTAACGCGTGGTTGCCCCCGACACTGACTTGACCATCGATCAGCTTGCGGCGCGTGCTGGGATGACGGTCCGTAACGTCCGTTCGCATGCCAGCCGCGGGCTGCTGCCGTCGCCGCAGCTGCGTGGTCGCACCGCCTACTACGGCACCGAGCACCTCGCCCGGCTCCAGTTGATCGCCGGGCTGCAGCAGCAGGGCTTCTCGCTGGCCGCCATCGAAGCGGTCGTGCGGCAGACTCCGGCGAGATCGGCCGAGCAGGCACTTGCCTTCTACCGGGGTGTTCTGGCTCCCTGGCAGCCTGAGGATCCGGTGGAGATGTCCTACGCCGAACTGGCCCAATGGCTGGGCGTCGAGCCGCAGCCCACGACGCTGGACCAGTTGCATGCCGAGGGAACCTTGCAGTCCTTGGGCCACGACCGGGTGCGGATCATCAACCCTGGACTGCTGCGGGCCGGGGCTCAAGCGGTCCGGCTAGGAATGCCGGTTGATGCAGTGATGGCGATGCGGCCAGAGCTGTTGAAGCACGCCCGCGCGATTTCCGAGCTGTTCGTCGGGCTGTTCCGGGACACCGTGTGGCGGGACTACGTGGCGCGCGGGATGCCGCAAAGCGAGTGGTCTGAGGTCCACGGGGTGGTCGAAGCACTGCAGCCGGTGGCCGCGCAGGCGCTGCTGGCGGCCTTCCGCTCCACGATGCCCGAGGCGATCGAAGCGTTCGTTCGAGAGGAATGCGACAGGCTGGCCGAAGGCGCCGACCGGAACGTGACTTCTGACGGCGTTCAACGTGACATGAATACGTGACAACGTAGCGGCAGATGGTGTTCCATAACGCCATGACATCGATCCAGGGGCTGGTTACCACCGCCACCTCAGGGTTGGCCGCGGCCCAGGAAGTGCGCCCCGCCGGCGGCGCCGCGCTTGACCAGATCATCATCGCCAGCACCGTGGCGACCGTGCTCACCGCGGGATTGCTGCTGTTGGGCTACGGCCACCGCACCGGCCGGATTCCGATACTGCGCAGGCTGGCCTTTGAGACCCAGCGCTGGCCGTTCGGCGCGGGGCAACCGGGTTGGGTCGAGCTGCCCTCGACACTGGGATTCTTCTCGCTCATCACCGCATTGCTGGGGATGTATTGGGATATCTCGCTGCACGTCGCCGATGGCCGCGATACCGGTCCGCTGGCCAACGTCGCGCATTACCCGATCATGTTCGGGCTGTTCGGTATTTTCGCCTCCGGCGTGCTGGCCATCGTGCTGCCGGTGGGGGAGCGGCCCGGCCCGGCAGCGGTGCGGATCACCCGCGATTGGTACGCGCCGGTCGGTGGGGTGCTGATGGCCGCTGCGGGGTTCTTCGGACTGCTGGGCTTTCCTCTCGATGACGTCTGGCACCGGCTGTTCGGCCAGGATGTGACCCTGTGGAGTCCTACCCACCTCATGTTGATCATCGGCGGCGGTTTGTCCCTGGTGGGCCTCGCGGTGCTCGAGCGGGAAGGGCGGTTGGCCCACGGCTACGACGAGGTCACGGCACTGGGCCTCTTCGTCCGGCGTGGAATGATCATGGGTGGCCTGCTCATCGGGTTGTCGGTGTTCCAGGGCGAATGGGACTTCGGCGTGCCCCAGTTCCGCATAGTGCTCCAGCCTTTGCTCATCGCCATGGCTGCAGCGTGTGCCCTGGTGGCTGCTCGGCTGTGGATGGGCCGGGGCGGCGCGCTGTTCGCCGTGGCTTTCTACGTCGGCGTGCGTGGCGCGGTCGCGTTGATCGTCGGACCGTTCCTCGCAGAACCCTTCCCCACCATCCCGATGTATCTGGCAGAGGCGCTGTGCGTGGAGCTGGCCGCCCTGGTGCTGGCCCGCCGAGCGCTGCTGTGCGGTGCCGTCAGTGGCGTGCTGATCGGGACAGCCGGCTTCGCCGCCGAATACGCTTGGACCCAGGTGGCTTACCGGCTGCCCTGGACCCCCGACATGCTCGTCGAGGGAATGCTGATGGCGCTGGCCGGCGGGCTCGCGGGCGGTATCGCCGGGGCCCTGCTGGCCCAAGGCCTACAGAGCAAGCTGCCCCGCCCCGCCGTCGCCCGGCCGCTGTTCATCGGAATCATCGCCGTGCTGATGGCCGCTGTGGCGAACGGGCTGGTGACCACCATGGCAGACGGCGTGCGCGCCGAGATTACGCTCAACGAGGTCGCCGGTCCGGAGCCGTTCCGGACCGCACAAGCCGTCGTTCGGATCACCCCGGCCGCTGCCGTCGACCAGCCGTCTTGGCTGACTATTACCTCCTGGCAGGGCGGTGGTTTGTACGTCAACCACCTGGAGCCGGTCGGCGATGGCCGCTACCGGACCACCAAACCGATGCCGATATCGGGAGACTGGAAGACATTCGTGCGGCTGCATGACGGCCGCACCATCACGGCCGTGCCGATCTACCTGCCCGCGGACGCTGTGCTAGGTGAGCCGGAGATACCCGCGCTCGGCAATGTCACCCGGGATACGGTCAACGAGAAGCAGCTTATGCAGCGGGACCTGAAGAAAGGCGTTCCCGACTCGCTGTGGGGCACTGCGTCGGCCGTCGTGCTGGCCTGCGCATTGCTGCTGGCGCTGACCCTGGGCTGGGGCGTGTCCCGGGTGTCCCGGGCATCGCAACCGGCTGCCCGGCCGGACGGCGAGACGGTACGGGAGGTGGCAAGAGCACCGTGATGGCGGCCGTCACGGGCGAGGTGGTGCTGGCCGACCATTCGCTCATCGATGCGGTGCCGTTTCTGATCCCCATGCTGGTGGTCACCCTGATCATGGTGGTGATCGTGGTGAGGGACCGCCGCCGCGGCGGCGGTCCCTCGTGAGTGGCATTCAGTGCTATAGCACTGAATGCCACTTACGACCGGTTAGCCGGGTGTAGCTGGGGGCCGGTCACCCCGCAGTGCGAGCACCGCTCCAGCGGCAGCCGCTCCGGTACGCCCGGAACGGGCCCCGCAATGCGCACAGGGCGGGGCTCGCGCAGCAACGCCACCGCCACCAGGGCGCCCAGCGCGAGTAGGGCAGCGCTGATCA
>DASVWA010000514.1:0-3272 GCA_036389855.1 Pseudonocardiaceae bacterium | reverse complement strand
ACCAGCAGAGCGGCATCAGCCTGAGCGACTTGATTGGCCAGTTGCCCCACCCGGCTCGCGGTGGTGTTGGCGCGATTTTGGCCGGACCTGAGGTCGTCATCGCTGGGGTTTGGTGGGGGCGGCGGCACGGCTTGGCCGATGGCGGGTTGGCCCACCAGAGCTAGCACCGTGAGTGAGGCTGCGGCGAGAACACGGCCGGCGGAGCGACGCCGAGTCCGGACGTTCACATCCACTCCTCCCCCGACCCCCTGCAGGCGCCGGCCCTCCCTGACGTCCGCTCCATCTGGCCAAGCCGCATGCGGGTGCAGTCTGCCACTTGAGCCTCATACACACCAGTTGCCTCAAACACAACATAAATAACTTTAACCACACGGGTTAAAGTACTGTGACTGCTTGTCACGCTATGTATCGCGCGCGGCTGTGCGCAAGATCGGGATTCGGATCGAGCGTTAGGGGTGGCGAGGCTTGTCCCGCGGTCGACGCTCGTTCCAGGCGATGTCGATGGCGATGCGTGTCGCTGACGCGACGGCGGTGGATGTCGATCGATCCCCCGTCGCCCTTAACTGACCTGGCGCTCCCGCCCCTGCCAGTACTCCTCACGTAACTTGAACTTCTGGATCTTCCCGGTTGCCGTCCGCGGTATCGCCTCACGAAACTCCACCGACGTCGGTGCTTTGTAACTGGCCAGCCGTTCCTTGCAGTGCCTGATGATCTCGTCGGCTGTGACCTGCTCCCCGTCGGCCAGCACGACCAGTGCCTTGATCGTCTCGCCCCACTGCTCGGAGGGAACTCCGATTACCGCAACCTCAGCGACCGCCGGATGGCTGAACACACAGTCCTCCACCTCGATGGAGGAGACGTTCTCACCGCCGGTGATGATGACGTCCTTACGCCGATCCATGATCGATAGGTAACCCTCGTCATCCACCGATCCGCCGTCGCCGGTGTGGAACCAGCCATCCACCAGCACTTCGCTGCTGGCTTGTGGATCATCCCAGTAGCCGGCCATCACGACGTTGGACCGGGCCAGGACCTCTCCGGATTCGGAGGTGCTGATCCGTGTGCCCAGGGCGGGGGCGCCGGCCCGGGACAGCCTTCGCGCCCGATCTGCGGCGGGCAGATCGTCATCGGTTGCCGCGCAGCGGTTGAAGGTGAGCAGTGGTGCCGTTTCGGTGAGTCCGTAGATCTGCTGGAATTCCCAGCCGAGTTCCTCGCCGATCCGCTGGATGGTCTTGGTGGGGGGTGGGGCGCCCGCGCAGACCAGCCGCACCCTGCCCCGCCCGGGGATCTCACCGGTCCAGCTGGTGGCGGCGTCGAGTACCGCATTCCATACCGCGGGAGCACCGCACATCAAGGTCACGCCGTGCTGGTCGACCCGCCGCAGGATCTCCGCGCCGTCCACCTTGCGCAGCACAACATGCTTAGTCCCGAGCCCTACCAAGCCGAATGGCATGCCCCAGCCGTTGCAGTGAAACATCGGCAGGGTGTGCAGGTACACGTCGCGCTCCCAGGCCCGCGTGTGTAAGGCAAAGGTCACCGCGTTGATCCAGATGTTGCGGTGGGTCAGCTGCACCCCCTTGGGCCGTGCGGTGGTGCCCGAGGTGTAGTTGATCGTCGCCGTGGCATCCTCGTCCGGCTCGGCCCATGGGCGCGGCTCGGTATCGAAGCGCATCACTTGTTCCTCGGTTTCAGCGCCGAGCACGAAGCGGTGTGGGGCCGCCACACCCTTGAGCGGCCCGTCCAGCTCGGGGTCGACCAACAGCACCGACGAACCACTGTGCCCGACGATGTAGTTCACCTCGTCGGGGTGCAGCCGGAAGTTCACCGGAACGCAGATGCGGCCGCTGGCCGGGACGGCATGCAATAGCTCGAGCAACCGGGTGCAGTTGTGGCTGACCACGGCCACCCGTTCGCCGTCAGCTATGCCGAGTGCGTCCAGGCCGGCCTGCCAGGCGCGAACCCGCCTACCCAGCTCCCGGTAGGTCGACGCCGGCACCGGCGAGGCCGGCTGAGTGGGTTCATCCACCACTGCGATTGACTCCGCGAAAGCCGTCTCGCCACGGGCGAGAAAGTCGGCAACGGTCAAGGGCACCCGCATGGCGGTACCTCCATGAATGCGCTGATGGTCAGGCCCAGGCTATGGCTGGCTTCCGAGCGGGGCAGCCCCCTGATCGAGGGGCCGTCACCGGCATATCCGCCCAGTCGGGTTACCACGAACGCTCACGCTCTTTACTGGGATGTAAACGCCATTGCCCGCCGAGCCACCGGCGGGTAGGCGGACGTAGAGTCACTGTTGAGGGCACCAATTTGACCCTCTGAAGGAGTAGTCCGTGACCCAAGCAGCAGCGCGCGCCGACAGCTTCGGTACCCGTGGCACGCTGTTGGTCGGAGACACCCGCTACGAGGTGTTCCGGTTGGCTGAGCTGGACCATCGGCTCGGCCCGCAGTGGCGTGCGCTGCCCTACAGCCTCAAGGTGCTGCTGGAGAACCTGCTGCGCTTCGAGTCAGCTGACCCGGGTGCCTTTGTCACAGCCGAGCACATCGAGGCGCTGGTCGGCTGGGATCCCCAGGCGGCATCCTCCACGGAGATCCAGTTCACCCCTGCTCGGGTGATCATGCAGGACTTCACCGGGGTTCCCTGCGTGGTCGATCTGGCCACGATGCGCGAGGCGGTCACGGCCCTGGGCGGCGACCCGGATGCGGTGAACCCGCTGGCACCTGCAGAACTGGTCATCGACCACTCGGTGATCGCGGACGTGTTTGGCCGTCCGGATGCCTTCGAGCGCAATGTCGATCTAGACTATCAGCGAAACCGGGAGCGCTACCAGTTCCTGCGCTGGGGCCAGGGCGCCTTCGACGAGTTCAAGGTGGTCCCGCCGGGCACCGGGATCGTCCACCAGGTCAACATCGAGCACCTGGCCCGTGTCGTGATGACCCGAAACGGTCAGGCCTACCCCGACACCCTCGTCGGCACGGACTCCCACACCACGATGGTCAACGGGCTGGGCGTGCTGGGCTGGGGCGTCGGCGGTATCGAGGCCGAGGCGGCGATGCTCGGCCAGCCCGTGTCGATGCTCATCCCCCGGGTCGTCGGGTTCAAGCTGACCGGCGAGATCCCGGCCGGTGCCACCGCCACCGACGTGGTGCTGACGATCACCGAGATGCTGCGCCGCCACGGGGTGGTCGGCAAGTTCGTCGAGTTCTACGGCGAGGGCGTCGGCGCGGTGCCGCTGGCCAACCGCGCGACCATCGGCAACATGAGCCCCGAGTTC
>DASVWA010000513.1:0-11879 GCA_036389855.1 Pseudonocardiaceae bacterium | reverse complement strand
GGGCCGGTCCGGCGCTGGGTCCACCAGCTCGGTGTGCAGGCCCAACCGCGCGCAGGCCGCCGCCACCGCCCATCCCGCCGGGCCACCCCCAGCCACCAGCACGTCGATCACGAGGTGCAGCCTACGGCTGGTCGTGAGTGGCAATCGGTGCTATAGCACCGATTGCCACTCACGACCACGCGCTAGCGTGCCGGAGTGAGTCGCACCAGGGAGCTTGCCGCCGGTGGGCGCGCGGTGGAGGTGGAGCCGGAGCGGCTGGCCGGGTTCTTGGAGCGGTTCGCTGCCGGGCACGGCGGGGTGGTGTCCACCATGGTGGACCCCCGGCAGGTGGAGCTGATCGCTGATGACGGCTGGACGGCGGCGATCCCGGTGCCCTTCAGCGCGCTGAAGACCCAGCCCGGCACGTACCCGGGCCTCGCCGTGGACGATCTGATCGGCCACCTCATGGTGCCGCGCACAGTCGGGCTGCTGCTGGTGCGCCTGGGTGGGTACAGCGTGGGGATCGCCCGCGCCGGGGTCGTCGTCACTTCCAGCACCGGCAGCCGGCTGGTGCACGGACGCTCCGCCGCGGGTGGGCAGTCCCAGCAACGTTTCGCCCGGCGCCGCGAAGGTCAGGCGCGGGTGGCGCTGCGAGCTGCGGCGGACACCGCAGCTCGGGTATTGCTGCCCCGCACAGCAGAGCTGGATGCCGTCGTCCTCGGTGGGGATGCCACGGCGCTGCGCAACCTGGCCGCCGATCCGCGGCTGACCGCGCTGCTGCAGCAGGCCGAGTCCCGCGTGCTTGACATCCCCGAACCGCGCCGTGCCGTGCTCGACGACATCGCCCAGCGTGCCCGCTGCGTCGAGGTCCAGCTACACCCCCCGGTCAGACACACTTAACGGGGCGTCCCGGTGGCGAGCAGGCCGCCATCCACTCGCACCGTCTCGCCGGTGATCCAGGACGCGGCGCCGGAAACGAGGAACGCGACGAGCGCTGCAACGTCGGCGGGCGTCCCCAGCCGTTTCATGGGATAGGCCTTGGCGACGTCCGCCTCGCCGTGGGCGTACAGCGCGGCCGAGAACGCTGTCTTGACCACCGCCGGAGCCACTGCATTCACCCGGATCGACGGGCCGAGCTCCCAGGCCAGCTCCTCGGTGAGCCGGATCAGTGCCGCCTTGGACATCCCGTAGGCCGCGATCGCTCCGGTGGAGCGCAGCCCAGAGACTGAGGCGATGTTGACCACCGCGCCGCCGTGCTCGCCCATCCATGCCCGGTGCGCCTGCTGCACGAAGCCCAAGGCGGCCACCACGTTGACGTCGAAGATCTTGCGTACCGCGCCGAGGTCGGCCTGCATCAACGGCCCGTACACCGGATTGACCCCGGCGTTGTTGACCAGGACGTCCAGCGATCCGAAGCGCTCGACCGTCCGGTCCACCGCTTCGGCCCGGGCAGCGGCATCACCTGCGTTGCCGGGCAGTGCAAGTACCCGATCGGCTCCGCCCTCGACCGTTGCGGCGAGTTCGTCGGCAGCGGCGCTGAGCTCGTCGGGCTTGCGTGCGGTGATCGTCACGGCGGCACCACGAGCCAGCAGCGCGGCGGCGATCGCATGCCCGATACCGCGGCTGGCACCGGAAACTACAGCGGCGCGTCCGGTCAGATCAAAGCCCGGGTCGGTGCTCTTACCGTCGATGGTCATGGCGGCACCGTAATCGGGATGCCGTCGCCGGTAGGATAGGTGCGTGGTCGCGACAAGCTGATGTGCTGCCGGCCCCGCGCGCTGCGGCGTGTGGGGAGTTGACCCCTGCCGGCGACCACCCTTTGGAGCTACCTCATCGTGATCACAGCCACCGACCTCGAGCTGCGTGCCGGGTCCCGCATCCTGCTGTCCGGAGCCACCCTGCGGGTGCAGCCCGGCGACCGGATCGGCCTGGTCGGCCGCAACGGTGCCGGCAAGACCAGCACGCTGCGGGTGCTGGCCGGTGAGAGCCAGCCCTATGGGGGCCAGGTCCGCCGCGCCGGGAGCCTGGGTTACCTGCCACAGGATCCCCGCGAAGGTGATCTGTCGGTGCCGGCCAGAGACCGGGTGCTCTCGGCGCGCGGGCTCGACCAGCTGCTACACGAGATGGAGAAATCGCAGTCGGAGATGGCGGAGCTGGTCGACGGTCACGAGCAGAGCCGCGCGGTGCGCCGCTACAGCGACCTCGAGGACCGGTTCTCGGCGCTGGGTGGCTATGCCGCCGAGAGCGAGGCGGCGCGGATCTGCGCCAGCCTCGGCTTGCCCGACCGGGTACTGGCCCAGCCGCTGCGCACGCTGTCCGGGGGGCAGCGTCGCCGGGTGGAACTGGCTCGGATCCTTTTCGGCGCCTCGGACGGTTCGGGGGGCCGCTCGGGCACCACGCTGCTGCTCGACGAGCCGACCAACCACCTTGACGCCGACTCGGTCACCTGGTTGCGCGACTTCCTGACGGCTCACGATGGCGGCCTGGTCGTGATCAGCCACGACACCGACCTGCTCGCTGCGGTGGTCAACAAGGTCTGGGTTCTTGACGCGGTGCGCAGCGAGGCTGATGTCTACAACCTGGGCTGGCAGCGTTACCTGGAGGCTCGCGCCGCGGACGAGAAGCGGCGTCGTCGGGAACGGGCCAACGCGGAGAAGAAGGCCACTGCTCTGATGGCGCAGGCGGACCGGATGCGAGCCAAGGCCACCAAGGCCGTCGCCGCCCAGAACATGCAACGGCGAGCTACCAGATTGCTGGCCGGCGCCGAGACCGAGCAACGTGCCGAGCGAGTTGCCCGGATCCGCTTCCCACAGCCAGCCGCCTGCGGGCGCACCCCCCTGACCGCGAGCGGGCTGGGGAAGTCCTATGGCTCCCTGGAGGTTTTCAGCGGGGTGGACCTCGCGGTTGATCGGGGCAGCCGAGTGGTGATCCTCGGTCTCAACGGCGCCGGAAAAACCACCCTGCTTCGGTTACTCGGTGGGATGGAGACCCCGGATGCCGGGCAGGTCGAAGCCGGTCATGGCCTGCGGGTGGGCTACTTCGCCCAGGAACATGACACGCTGGATCTCGAAGCCACCGTCTGGGAAAACCTCCGGCATGCCGCACCGGACGCTCCCGAACAGCAGTTACGCACGCTGCTCGGCGCCTTCCTGTTTCGTGGTGAGCAACTGGACCAGTTGGCCGCAACGCTGTCCGGTGGGGAGAAGACCCGGTTGGCGCTGGCGGCACTGGTGTCCTCCGCTGCCAACGTGTTGCTGCTCGATGAGCCCACCAACAACCTCGACCCGGTCTCGCGGGAGCGAGTGCTTGACGCGCTGCACCACTATTGCGGCGCGGTGGTGCTGGTGACCCACGACCCTGGAGCGGTGCAAGCGCTGGACCCTCAGCGGGTGATCCTGCTGCCGGACGGCACTGAGGATCACTGGAGCGCCGACTACCTTGACCTGGTACTGCTGGCCTGACCCTGTTCACAGCGCGTACTCGCGCGGCAACGGCTGGAGACCATCGAGGCGGATGCCGCTTAGTAGGTGTCCGGCCCTGCTGCCTTACCGTTCACAGATCCACCCGGAGATCGTCTGGCGGAGATCGCTAACCTGGTCGATCATTGCGGCAAGGGCCGTGACCGGCTCTTCCAGTCTGAAAGGAAGGCGTTTCGAGGTGGCCGACCTGAAGAAGGGCAGCCGGATCACCGGCGTCGCCCGGGACAAGCTTGCATCGGACCTGAAGAAGAAGTACGAGAAAGGCGCCAGTATCCGGGCGCTCGCTGAGTCAACCGGGCGGTCGTACGGTTTCGTGCACCGGGTGCTCTCGGAGTCCGGGGTGACACTGCGTGGCCGTGGCGGTGCTACTCGCACGAAGAAGAAGTAGCCGCACTGTAGGGCGCCGGCCTCGCGGGTGATTCGGATGCCGGCGTCAGGGGCAGTGCGGCGAAGGCTTCTTGGCTGAGTTCTTCGATGCTGGCGTGTGACTTTCCCGCCAGTGCGGTGCCGACGTACCTGGCTACCCCCAAAGATTCGTCAGCCTCAGAACGAGGCTGCGTAACCACAGCGGTAGCGATGACGATGGCAGGAACCATCTCGCTCCACGCCGAGCCACCTGCTGCTTCTCCGTGGTCACCGGCTGCCACAGGTGCTGGTAGCGGGCTAGCGCGGCGTCGACGGAGTCCGAGCTCGCCAGCTGCTCGCCGAGTACATATGCGCCGGCGATCGCGAGCGAGGCACCCTGCCCGGCAAGCAGCGAGACTGCCTGGCAGGCGTCGCCGACCAGGGTAACCCGCTGGCGGCTCCACTGCGGAATCTCGGTCTGTGCGACCTGGTCGTAGTACAACTCCGAGGACGTTGGGCACCTCGCCAATGCCCGGGCAGCGACCCAGCCCAGCGATGAGTACATCTCGCGCACGGCCTGCTGTGTGTCTTCAGGAAGTCCGGGATCGAGGCTGTGGTGCACGGTAAACGCAGCAACCCTGCCATCGCGCAGACCGCGAGGCAGAACCGATTGCACAGGTAGTCGTAGATCTGGGGATCGAAGAAGTCCATCATATAACCTTGATCACGTGGTCCTGGCGATTTTTCGATTACCACGACATCCCAACCGATGGTGGTGAGTCGCTGCGCGAGGGTCCCTCGGCCACGAGCCTACGTAGCACCGGCGCAACCGACGACGAGGTCAGCTGCGGATCCAGCACCCTGTACAGCATCACGCCATCGATGGCCGCGGCCAGCACAGCAGCGGTGTCAGCGGGTGTTTTCACACCGTGTTCGCTGAGCCACCGGGCCAGCTTCCGCCGGAATTCATCGACCAGGGCGATGAGCTCAATGCGCAAAGTCTCATCGCGGATCGCAGCCAGATAGGTCTCGGTGAACAGCACCGACGTACGGTCGCCTCCGCTGCAGGCATCAAGCGATCCGAGCATCATTTCCACGCCGCGGTCGAGGGATCGGCCGTCATCGAAAATGGACTCAATCCCCGACAGTAGATCGCTTATCATGCCCAGGGCAGCGTCGCGCAGCAATGCCTGCAATGACGGGAAATGGTAATGAACCAGTCCGGGTGTCACGCCCGCGCGCTCAGCCAGGATCCGTGTGCTCACTGCGGTCCACCCCAACTCGGCGATGAGCTCGGCGGCGGCACTCAGCAGGCGTAGCCGGACTTCCCGCCCGCGATCCGCCGCTGTCCGGATCGGCATAGCGACTCCTCCACTGCTCGGACGTCCGCCTTGGTCAATCGCCCTGGTCAGTCGCCCTAACAGTAGTAGTTGTGCCGAGGGAATCGCCGGGAGGACGGCCACAAGCGCCTAGACGAAAGGGAACACCCGGCTGCTTACAACGTTACAACTAGGCGATAACCGGTTGGTGTGCAGCGGAGGACGCTCATGGACAACTCGTGGAGCCTGTTGCGCAGCTCGATGCGCCAGGATGCACGGCCCCGCGCCCTGGCGCCGGGCACACTGCGCCGGATTGCCGATTTCGCCAAGCCGCACAGGGTGTCTCTGCTGATCTTCCTGGGGCTCAGCACGGTATCAGCAGCCCTCACCGTCGCCACCCCGGTGCTCGCCGGAAGGGTGGTCGACGCCATCGTCGGGCGCGCAGGGGTGACGCTGGTGGTGGGGTTGGCCATACTCATCGCCGTCGTGGCGGTGATCGACGCCGGTATCGGGCTCGCCTCGCGGTGGCAGTCCTCCCGGATCGGTGAAGGTCTGATCCTCGATCTGCGCCGCGCGGTGTTCGAGCACGTGCAGCGAATGCCGGTGGCATTCTTCACCCGGACCCGCACCGGAGCGCTGGTCAGCCGGCTCAATAACGACGTGATCGGTGCGCAGACCGCGCTGACCTCCACGCTGTCGGGCGTGGTCACCAATGTCATTCAGCTAGTCCTCACACTGATCGTGATGCTCACGCTGTCCTGGCAGGTCACTCTGCTGGCCCTGGTGCTACTGCCGATCTTCGTGCTGCCGGCGCGTCGGATGGGTGTCCGGTTGGCCGACTTGCGACGCGAGGCCTCGACGCACAACGCGGCGATGACGACCCAGATGACCGAGCGGTTCTCCGCGCCGGGCGCCACGCTGGTCAAGTTGTTCGGACGGCCCGAGGCCGAGGCCGCCGAGTTCGGCTACCGGGCCGGACGGGTCCGCGATATCGGGGTGCACACGGCGATGGCGACGCGGGTGTTTCTCACCGCGCTGGCTCTGGTGTCCGCCCTCGCGCAGGCACTGGTATACGGGCTGGGCGGGTGGCTCGCGCTGCGCGGCGACCTCGCACCGGGCACCGTGGTCAGCCTCGCGCTGCTGCTCACCCGGCTGTACTCACCGCTGACCGCGCTGGCCAACGCCCGGGTCGACGTGATGACCGCGTTGGTGGCCTTCGAACGGGTCTTCGAGGTGCTCGACGTCCGCCCGATGATCACCGAGCGACCAGGCGCCCGGACGGTGCCCGCTGGCGAGGTGTCGGTGGAGTTCGACAACGTGCACTTCTCCTACCCGTCGGCCGATCAGGTGTCGCTGGCCTCCTTGGAGGAGGTCGCGATCTTGGACGCCCGTGGGGGCACCGAGGTGCTGCATGGGGTGGATTTCCGTGCCGAACCGGGCCAGCTGGTGGCGCTGGTCGGCTCCTCAGGTGCGGGCAAGTCCACCATCGCGTCGCTGGTGCCGCGGCTTTACGACGTCAACGCGGGGGCAGTACGGCTTAATGGGGTCGACGTGCGCGACCTGTCCTTCACGGCGTTGCGGGACACCGTCGGGGTGGTGACCCAGGATGGACACTTGTTCCACGACACCATCGCGGGCAACCTGCGCTTCGCCGCGCCGCAGGCGGCAGATGAACAGCTGTGGGACGCGCTACGTCGGGCCCGGCTGGAACCGCTGGTGCGGTCATTGCCGGATGGGCTGGACACCGTGGTGGGCGACCGCGGGTACCGGCTGTCCGGAGGAGAGCGGCAACGGCTGGCCATCGCCAGGTTGCTGCTGGCCCAACCCCGAGTGGTGATCCTCGACGAGGCCACCGCGCATCTGGACTCCGAGTCCGAGGCGGCGGTGCAGGCCGCACTGGCCGAGGCGCTACACGGTCGCACCGCGCTGGTCATCGCGCACCGGCTGTCCACCATCCGCGCCGCAGACCAGATCCTCGTGATCGAGGACGGCCGCGCGGTCGAGCGCGGCACGCACGAGGAGCTGCTCGCAGCCCACGGTCGTTACGCGCAACTGCACCACACCCAATTCGCCCTCACCTAACCCCTAACCCCTAACCTCGCCACCCCTCCCGCGTGTCCGCCCCCCGTGCACGGCCTGTCCACGTCCTGGGCACAGTGTCGAGATCCGGTGCCGGGGGATACCGACTTCTGACCGTGCACCAAACGGCGCCGCGCTGTGCTCGGGACGGGGACACCCGTGCAGGAGAGGTCGACACGCCGTGCCCGAGAGCCGGACACGCCGGAGGGGTGCTGGGTGGGGGACGCGCGGATGGGTGTCGTAAACACTGCTGTAACGCTGCGGACGTCGGGGCAACTGGGTAGCGTGGCGAATCGGTTCCTCGATCCGGTCGGTTTTGCCAGGAGGTGAAGTCGTGACGTCAGCGGTACCGCTGCCCTGGGCATCGACACCGGCGGCACCACCAACGGTGCTGCGCAATCGGGAAGAAGCTGAGGTATACGTCGCCTCGGTCTGCTTCAAGCACGGACCGCCGAAGCTGCTCGGTGCCGAGCTCGAGTGGGTGGTGCAGCACTCCGGGAACCCTCATCGCCCGTTGCAGGCCCGCCACCTCGCCGACGCGCTCGGCCCGCATGTCCCGCATTCTCTCGTCTCCGATAGCCCCCAGCTCCCTCTTCCCCACGGCTCCACCGTCACGGTCGAACCCGGTGGTCAGCTCGAGATCTCCAGCCCGCCCCGCGCGTCGCTGACCGAGCTCATCGCCACCGTGGAGGGCGACACCGCCGCACTGACCGACTTACTCGATCCCGCCGGGCTGGTCCTCACCGGTTCAGGCTCTGATCCACATCGCCCGTCCCGCCGGCTGATCGACATCCCGCGCTACGCCGCGATGGAAACCGCCTTCGACCGGATCGGGCCGATGGGGCGCGCCATGATGTGTTCCACCGCTGCGGTCCAGGTCTGTCTGGACGCCGGTACCCGCACCGAGGTGGCGTCACGCTGGGCGGCGCTACACGATCTGGGACCGGTGCTGCTCGCCGCGTTCGCGAACTCGCCGTACCTGGGTGGTGTACGCACGGGCTGGGCGTCTTCCCGGATGCAGGCCTGGTTCGCGTTGGACCCGGTACGCACCATGCCCAGCCCGGTGCGTTGGGATCCGGCCGCTGACTGGGCCCGTCGAGCGCTGGACACACCGGTGCTGTGCCAGCGTCGCCCCTGGGGGACGTGGCACGTGCCCGAAAGCGTCACCTTTGCCGACTGGCTGTCGGGCGCGCTGCCCGGTCGCCCCAGCACCGCAGATCTCGACTACCACCTGACCACGCTGTTCCCACCGGTGCGGCCGCAGGGGTACCTGGAAGTTCGCTATCTGGACACCCAGCCGGTGGGGCAGTGGCTGGCACCGGTGGCCGTGCTGGCGGCCCTGCTGGCCAACCCCGCGGTCACCGCGGCCGCCCGGGATGCCTGCGCTCCCGCTGTGGGGCTCTGGATGGAAGCGGCCGAACGTGGCCTGCGCGACGACGCGCTTGCCACGGCCGCGGTTGCGGTGTTCGAGCTGGCCTGCGATGCCCTGCCGGCGCTCGATGCGCCAGCCGCGGTGCAACAGCTTGTGGAGCAGATCACCGAAGGGCGGGTTCGCCGCGGTCGCTGCCCAGCTGACGACATGGTCGAGCACGACACCGGCCGCCGTAACGGAACCCAACCCCGAGGGCTCAACGGAGGACAACCGCTGTGAGCACGCCGATCATCGAGCTGAGCACCGCCGCTCTGCGCGACCACCTCGCAGCTGAACTTGCGCGCACCCGTGCCCGCAGCACGGCGCTAACTGACGCGGTGGACGACGGCGACCTGATCCGCCAGCACTCCGAGATCATGTCCCCGCTGGTGTGGGACCTGGCTCACGTCGGCAACCAGGAGGAACTGTGGCTGGTCCGAGATGTGGCCGGGCGGGAGCCCGTCCGGGCAGACATCGACCACCTTTACGACGCGTTCAAGCAACCAAGGTCTGGCCGGTCCGCTCTGCCACTGCTCACACCGGCTGATGCCAGAGGTTACCTCGGCGAGGTCCGACACAAGGCGCTCGACGTCTTGGAGCGCACCCCACTGGAAGGCCGCAGGTTGGTGGCGCACGGGTTCGCCTTCGGGATGATCGTGCAACACGAACAGCAGCACGACGAGACCATGCTGGCCACCCACCAGCTTCGAGTCGGTCCAGCTGCACTGCACGCGCCCGTCCCTGCACCACAGCGGGCCACCAACCTGCCCGAGGAGGTCTTGGTCCCTGCCGGTGAGTTCACCATGGGAACCTCCACCGATCCGTGGGCACTGGACAATGAGCGTCCAGCACATCGGGCCTACACCGACGCGTACTGGCTGGACACCACTCCGGTGACCAACGGCGAATACCAGCGGTTTATCGCCGGTGGCGGCTACGACGACCCCGGGTGCTGGAGCGAGCGAGGTTGGGCGCACCGCTGCGTTGCAGGCTTGGTAGCCCCGCAATTTTGGTACTTCGACAGCGGGTCGTGGTGGCGCACCCGCTTCGGCGTCACCGAACCGGTCCCACCCGACGAGCCGGTGCTGCACGTCAGCTTCTTCGAGGCGCAGGCTTACGCAGCGTGGGCCGGCAAACGCTTGCCCACCGAGGTGGAATGGGAGAAGGCCGCCCGATTCGACCCTGCTAGCGGGCGTTCCCGCCGCTTTCCGTGGGGGGATGAGGATCCCACCCCAGCACACGCCAACCTGGGGCAGCGGCATCTGCAACCTGCACTGGCGGGCAGCTACCCGGCCGGGGCGTCCCCACTGGGCGTACACCAGCTGATGGGCGACGTGTGGGAGTGGACGTCCTCGGGCTTCTCCGGCTACCCAGGCTTTGCGCCGTTCCCGTACCGGGAGTACTCCGAGGTGTTCCTGGGCGGGGACTACCGGATGCTGCGCGGCGGCTCGTTCGGCACCGATGCGGCAACCTCCCGGGGTACCTTCCGCAACTGGGACCACCCTTTCCGCAGACAGATCTTCACCGGTTTCCGTTGCGCCCGGGACCCTCACCCCGGCGAGCTGGCCTGACCGTGTGCCGACACCTGGCCTACCTCGGGCCGCCGCTCGACCTGGCGGCGCTGCTGCTGGATCCGCCGCACTCATTGCTGCGGCAGACCTACGCGCCGGTCGACATGCGAGGCGGTGGCACGGTCAACGTCGACGGGTTCGGTGCCGGTTGGTATCCCAACGGTGCCACCACGCCGATCCGGTACCGCCGGGCAGTCCCGATGTGGTCGGATCCGTCGTTCACCACGCTGGCTCGCGAGGTGCGCACCAGCGCGGTGCTCGCCGCCGTGCGTTCGGCCACACCCGGATTACCGGTGATCGACACCGCCTGCGCCCCGTTCGGCACCGACCGCTGGCTGTTCAGCCACAACGGCAGGGTCATCGGCTGGCCGCACAGCGTGGCGAGGTTGGCCGGTCGACTGCCGGTGACTGACCTGCTCACCCTTGAGGCGCCCACCGATGCTGCGCTGCTGTGGGCGCTGGTCCGGCACCGTTTGGCGACCGGTGATTCGCCCGGCCGCGCGCTGACCGTAGTAACCGCCGAGGTGCTAGCTGCGGCCCCAGGATCGCGACTGAACCTGCTGGTCACCGACGGCACCACGGTCGCCGCGACCACAGTGCACCACTCCCTGTCAGTCCGCGCAGGTGACGGGCACGTGCTGATCTGCTCCGAGCCCACCGACCAGTCCGCCGGGTGGGAACCGGTCCCCGACCGCCATCTAGTCACCGCGACACCGTCCACCGTGGACGTCTCGCCGATCCCTTCGACCACTACCGAGGAGCCATGACCGCACCCGTGCTGGAGATCCACCTGTCCGACTCCGATGCCGCTGCTGCGTTGCGTCATGACGTGCGGATCGGGCTGTCCGCCGACCCCAAGTGGCTCCCGCCGAAATGGCTTTACGACGCCCGTGGCAGCGACCTGTTCGAGGAGATCACCGCGTTACCCGAGTATTACCCCACTCGCACCGAGCGTGAGCTGCTGCGCCACCGCGCCAACGAGATCGCCAGTTCGGCGCCGATCGGCACGCTCGTGGAGCTCGGTTCGGGTTCTTCGGAGAAGACCCGGTTGCTGCTCGACGCGCTCACCGCGAGCGGCTCGCTGCAGCGCTTCGTGCCGTTGGACGTGTCGGAGTCCGCATTGCGCGGTGCGATGGCGGCAGTAGCACAGGAGTACCCGGGTCTCGCGGTGCACGGTGTGGTCGGTGACTTCACCAAGCATCTCGAGCTGCTGCCGACCGGCCAGTGCGGGCCCAGGCTGGTGGCCTTCCTGGGCGGCACGATCGGCAACCTGCCGCCCGGCGAGCGGGCAGAGTTCCTCAGCGCACTGCGCGCCTCGCTGAGGCCTGGTGAATTGTTGCTGCTCGGTACCGGGCTGATCACCGATCCGGCGGTGATGGTGCCCGCCTACGACGACGCCGCCGGAGTGACCGCCGAGTTCAATCGAAACCTGCTCCGGGTCCTCAACCGTGAGCTCGGGGCCGACTTCGACGTCACGGCATTTGGCCACGTGGCGGTGTGGAACGCCGCGCACGAGTGGATCGAGATGCGGCTGCAAGCTCGCCGCGCGATGACCGTGCGGTTACGGGCAGTGAACATGACGGTGCGCTACGCACCAGGCGAGCAGATGCGCACTGAGATATCGAAGAAGTTCAGCCGTGATGGCCTGTCCCGCGAACTCGATGCCGCCGGGTTCGATCTCATGCACTGGTGGACC
>DASVWA010000512.1:0-1524 GCA_036389855.1 Pseudonocardiaceae bacterium | reverse complement strand
CCGGCACCGGGATCTCCAGCCAGTCCTCGCGGGGCCGATCGGTGACCGAGTAGGACTTGGGTGTGCACCGCCCGGCGAGGCGGGCGGTGCGGTTGAGTCCGGGTTGATCACCGGTGCGCATGGTCTTACCGAAGCAGGCGCGCCCGGCGTAGGCGGGGTTGCGCAGCATCCCCCAGATCACTGAGCGGTCCCAGCGGGACTTGCCGGTTCGGGTAGGTACCGCGGTGGCGGTCAGCCAGCGGGCAAGGTCAGCAATCGTGGCGCCGTCCTCGACGTAGCGGCGGAACAGCTCGGCGACGATCGCCGCCTCGTGCACCACCACTTCGTAGCGGGCGTCGGCATGCTCGTTCTTGCGAACATAGCGATAGCCAAACGGTGCCCCGGACAGCACGTTGACCGTGCCCTGGCGGGCCCGATGGGTCTTGCCGCGGCGGGTCCGCTCGATGATCTGCGCCCGCTCGTACTCGGCGATCATGCCCTGGAACTGCACCAGCAGCGCATCCTCGGGTGAGTCCGAGCTGGGCCCCTTGACGAACATCACGCTGGTGCCCGCCTTGGCGAACTCCTCGATCAACAGCGCCTGGTAGGCGTACTTACGGGCGAGCCGGTCCGGGGCATAGACCAGCACCGCGTCCACCGGCACCTGGGCCACCAGATCCCGCAGCTTCTCCAGGGCCGGCCGGACCAGGGTGGCTCTGGAGTGGCCGTCATCGCAGAACACCCACTGCGCGGGGACCTCAAGTCCCAGCTGCTCGGCGTGTGCCCGCAGCGCCGCGGTCTGCGAGCCGATCGTTTCCTGCTCCTTCTGCCGAGCCGAGGACACCCGGGCGTAGATCGCTGCATTGCTCATCTCGAAGACTCGCTTCCTCGGCGGCCGCGCCCAGGCGCAGCTGCCGTTGGGGAACCAGGATGCGGTAGGCGACCGACAGTTCCGCCGCCATGTGACGGCCGAAGACGAACTCGCTCGCGACCGCTCGACTCACCTGCGCGGATGCCCTTTACGGCCCCGCGACAAAAACTCCTCCAACGCCTGGGCGACCACCGAGGAGATAGTTCGCCCCGACCCGGCGGCGTGCTCCCGCACTCGCACCGCCAACCCCACCGGCAGCTTGACGGTGAACACCGTCGTCGGCACTGGCACCTCCACCGGCCCGCCGGCGGCACGCTCGACATATCGGCGCGCTTGGCGCTGCGAGCACCCGAACCGGGCGGCCAGCTGCCCAGTTGCGTCCACCACCGCGACGCCCGCAGCCACCAGCGCAGCAGCCGCGTTGACCCGCGCGGCGTATTCCTCACCACGAGCACGACGACCAGACATGACACTAAGATACTACTCAGCATGTCCCTCACCGCCCGTGACACGCGGCAGCCGATCCAGCCGCCGGTAGCTCAGCGACACCTCAAAGCAGAAGTTGCCCATTGCGTTGGAGGAGTCAACACCCCGCCCTGCGGAGTTCCCTCCTCGGTGGGGGCGAATCGACCTTTGTCGAGCACTCCTGCCTTGAGCCACTGCGCGATGTGTGC
>DASVWA010000511.1:0-2809 GCA_036389855.1 Pseudonocardiaceae bacterium | reverse complement strand
GGAGTGTTGAGTTCGGCGGCCTCACCGTCGACTCCGACGGGGATGGACGGCGTGTCGGTTGTCATCGTCTGCCGGGTGGTCGGCCATGCGGCGACCAACGCGCGACCGCTGATGAGCCGGCCCGTTCCCCGCACGACCCTCGCCGGTAGCGGACGGTCCGCTCCCGGCAGACCTAGGAGGTAGACCCACAACCTGCCCTCGTCAAGACGAGGACGCAGTGCCGGACTGGGGGCGACGCCCGGGGAATACGCGTTGTTGGACACGAGAGCCACCAGCAGCTGCTCAGGGGTCACGACTCGGCGAGGCACTGAGGTGCGCAGCGACGCGCTGCGCCCACCCCAGAAGACGGCACGCCGGGCATAACGCGCCGCGACGCGTATGTGGCGCCGGCGGTACTCTGGATCGCGGACCATCGCGGCGTAAAAACCGACCGAGACGTTGTTGAGGAACACCCGGCCGTTGACTGTCCCGACGTCGATTCGCATCTCATGGCCATTCTCGATCGCGGCGAGCTGGCCTGTGGGGTCGATGACATCTGCTCCGCAGTCCTTGGCGAAGTGGTTGCGCGTGCCGCAGGGAACGACGACCAGGGCGACGTCATGCTCGGCTGCCACCCCCGCTACAGCGCTGACCGTCCCATCTCCCCCGGCTGCGACGAGCACGTCAGCGCCCTCGTCCACCGCCTCCTGCGCGAGGGCGCCAGCCCCGTAACCCGCAGACACCTCACGGACATCGAACCGCTGGGCCCGAGCAGCCCGACGGACACCGGGCTGGTGCCTACCTGCACCCGCCGCGGGGTTAAGGATGACAGTGATCGATGTATAGGCCATCGACGAGGTTTACCTGCCTAACCTAACTTGATGTTGACAGCACCGGTCAACAGCAACACCGGCGACCTGAGAGAGACCAGGCGGCATTACGACGGACAGCAAACAGCACGTGGCAGAGAGGCCATGATCGCCCTGAGGGCGAGGGGTCGTGGGTTCACATCTGGCCACCCGGCAACAAAGCTGCCATACAAGCCTGCATCGCCAAAAATATCTTCGCCTCGCAACAACCACCCCAAAATATCGGCTGCCCACGATTCCCCCGTGACGACACACTACACGAGACATTCACCAGGCAGATCCGTTACTAATAAAATGCCCACAGGTTAACTCGCGACGGTCGCCCGCATCACCGCTTGAGGTTTCGGATGCGTGCCTGCGGGCGCGAGCGGCTCGATGAACGCCAACGGGTGCACAGGAAAGGGCCCGGCCCTATGGCCGGGCCCTGCGAGGGAATGAACCTGTCTTGACTCCGATGTACGCCGAAATGTCGCGGCGATCACCTCCATCTCGACCGTTCCTCAACCTCCTGTGTCCCTTGTGCATCTACCCTTGCGCCGCCTCGTGCGGGCACTTCTGACCCGTCCACTTCTATTGTTCGGCGCATTTTGTAGCACCTCCGGCCAGTGCTGTCAAGGCCGGCATAACCAGCATCCCCAAGCGCTCGGCCGTCTTCGCTTCGGGTCCACTGCGAGCGCAGCAGGCCGTCGCGGTGCGCCATCATCTCAACATGCAGGCATGGCGGCAGACGCCTATCCGCTTGGCGCTACCTATGACGGCACCGGGACGAACTTTGCGCTGTTTCCGAGGTGGCGCATCGCGTGGTGTTGTGCTTGTTCGATCAGGCAGGCTGCGAGAGGCACGTCGAGCTGTTGGAGCTCGACGGGTTTGTGTGACACGGTTACTGCCCGGGATCGGGCCGAGGCAACGATTACGCCATCGAGTGCATGGTCCGAACGACCCGCCGGCGGGGTTGCGCTGTAACCCGGCCAAGCTGCTGCTGGACCCATACGCCAAGGCCATCGATGGGCCGTTGGACTGGGATGAGTCGCTATTCGGGTACCGGTGGGGGCGACCCGTACACGATCAATCCCTACTTCGACTGGAGTGCCCGCGGCTTCGAGGCTTTGACCCAGTTCACCGCCCGGCTTGTCAAGCTGCGCCGCGACCATCCAGTGTTTCGCCGCCGTCGGTTCTTCCAATCGTCCCGCGGTGGTTGACGACCCGGTGCGATCTTTGTGTCGCGATGTCAACGTCGATCGTCAAGGTGCTGTCTGCTTCGTCCGGGAGGCGTTGACGAGTCGTGCTCGGGGAGTTTGCTGCTGGATGAGTTGTTCACGACGTCCGCCTGTGCTGATGGGGCTCGGATAGGCCCGCGACGTCGACTTCATTCAGCGACGTGGCGACCAGATCAGTGTTCGCGGCGCGACAGAAGCTCCTCATCGTTGGCTAGGGCCACACCTAAGCTGCCATGCCACCGGGCTTGGCTGCCTGCACGCCCCTGGTGCTTCCTGCCAACACCGATCTCGACTCAGTCTTCTCTTCGGGAACAACAAACTTGTATTAGGTGTTGCAAGGTTTGCCCTTGGTGGTACGCCGGGGCGGACATCAACAACTGGTCGAAGGAGGCGATGACGATGCTGATGCGTACTGACCCGTTGCGGGAGCTGGACCGGTTGACCCAGCAGGTCTTCGGCCAGGCGGGCACCTGGTCGCGACCGGCGGTGATGCCGATGGAGGCCTACCGGCAGGGCGAGCAGTTCGTGGTGCATTTTGATCTGCCCGGGGTGGATCCGGAGTCCATCGATCTGAACGTGGAGCGCAACGTGGTGACCGTCAAGGCCGAGCGGCGGTCCACCACGGACGCCGAGCAGGTGGAGACGCTGGTGGCCGAGCGGCCCTATGGGGTGTTCTCCCGGCAGCTGTTCCTGGGCGAGACGTTGGACACCGACCGGATCGAAGCGCACTACGACGCCGGCGTG
>DASVWA010000510.1:0-3175 GCA_036389855.1 Pseudonocardiaceae bacterium | reverse complement strand
AGATCGCAACCTGGATCGTCGATTTCTACAACGCCCGACGACGGCACAGCGCCTGCGGCGGACTCTCACCCAACGACTACGAACACCTCATGGCACAACTCCGCGACCCTGAAGCCGCATAGCCGGACTCCACGATTCGAGGGGATTGACAGTGCGGCCGCCACCACCTGAGTGAGCTCGCGCTCGGCGCGGGCTTTTTGCTCGGCTTCTGGTGGCACTGGCTCACCGGTGACCTCGGCTTCCACCTCTTGGCCACTATTGGTGTCCAGCAACGGACCGCACGCACCTGGGCGCCGATCCGGGCGGCGTGCGCCAGTACCCACCGAAGGGCGGTGTAGCTGGCCGGGGAGCCATCCACACCGACCACCACTACCGGCTCGCCCATCTCAGCCTTCAGCAGGATTGTTCTATATCCAAGATATGCTAACGTTAGACTCCTTGGTCGCTTCGCCAACAGGAGTTGGTTATAAATGGAGTCGTCGTGGCCTACCACCGCCGCACCGGCCGCACCGGCCCTGGCGCGGGGCGCCCGACCAAGCTGTACCAGCGATCGGATCAGCACGTGACCGTGTCGCTGCCCCAGCGCCGCTATGACCTAGCCGGGCGGCTCTTGACCAGCGTGCTCACCAGCTGGGCCGAGAACTCGGCTGCACAGCCCGCAGTACTGCTGGCGACCCGGATACCCGAGAGACCGTACTGGGCGCGCTTGAGGCATACGGTTTCGAACCGCGCATCGAAGGCGGCGACGTCACACTCGCCAACTGCCCGTTCCACACGCTGGCGCAGGACTACACCGAACTGGTGTGCGGAATGAACCTGCGCCTGCTCGATGGGCTCCTCGATGGCCTGGCCACCACCGGGTTGACCGCACATCTGGATCCCGCCCCAGCTCGCTGCTGCGTCCGCCTCCAAGCCGCTGACGCCGGATCAGCCGCGCAGCGACTCTGCCTAAGAGGAGCCCAAAATAATGACCAGCAACCAGACATTCGCGATCGTGGGAGCCAGCTTGGCGGGAGCGAAGGCCGCCGAGACGCTGCGCCAGGCGGGCTTTGACGGGCGCGTGTTGCTGCTTGGCGCCGAGCGTGAGCGACCTTACGAACGTCCCCCGCTGTCGAAGGATTACGTGCGCGGGGATTCCCCACGCGAGAAGGTGTACGTCCACCCCGCCGACTTCTACGACGAGCACGGGATCGAGCTGCGCACCTCGACGCCGGTGCAGGCGATCGACACCGCCGCCCGGGAGCTCGTGCTGGGAAGTGGTGAGCGGGTCCGCTTCGACCGGCTGCTGCTCACGACGGGTGCTGAGCCCCGCCGGTTGCGGATGCCGGGATCGGACCTGGCCGGGGTGTTCTACCTACGTGACCTCCCTGACGCCGACGCGATCGCCGAGCGGATCGCGCGCGGCGGGAAGCTGGTCGTGATCGGCGGCGGCTGGATCGGCGCCGAGCTGGCGGCCTCCGCCCGCGACAAGGGCCTGGAGGTGACGATCATCGAGCGGTCGCGCTTGCCGCTGGCGCGGGTGCTGGGAGCGCAGCTTGGCGCCATCTACCGCGACCTGCACCTTGAGCGCGGCGTCGAGTTGCGTTCCAACACCGCGCTGGAGGCGTTGGAGGGAAGCGGGGCCGTCGAGCGAGTGTGCACCGCAGATGGGGGCACGATCGACTGCGACTTCGTTGTCGTGGGGATCGGGGTCGCCCCGCGGACGGCGCTGGCTGAGGTGGCCGGAATCGAGGTTGACAACGGCATCCTCGTCAACAAGCGACTCGAGACTGGTGTGCCCGGTATCTTCGCCGCAGGTGACGTCGCGAATGCCTGGCACCCGTTTTACGGTCGCCGGATTCGCGTCGAGCACTGGGCCAATGCTCTTAATCAAGGGCCCGCAGCCGCCAGGGGCATGCTCGGCGACAGTGTCTCCTATGACCGGCTGCCCTACTTCTACTCCGACCAGTACGACGTCGGGATGGAGTACTCGGGCTACGCGACGCACTGGGACGAGGTCGTGTTCCGCGGCGACCCGGCCAAGCGTGAATTCATCGCTTTCTGGCTTGAGGCGGGCCGCGTGGTGGCCGGCATGAACGTCAATGTTTGGGAGGTCACCGACGCAATCCAGGCGCTGATCCGCTCGGGAGAGCCAGTTGACGCCGCGCGCCTGCGCGACACCGACGTGGCGCTTGAGGACCTCGCCGCACGCCCGGTGTTGCGCGACCCGGCTCGCTCCCGCCCCAAGGGCTCGCCCCAGGAGTTGCTCTCGCAGGGTGTGACGGTCGCGAAGCGCTTCGTCGGGGCCCGGCTCGCCAAGCGCGACCAGAGCCCGATGTCGGAGCTCGTCAACGGTGAGGGCCGCGTGCTGACCATTGAGGGCCAGCGGCGTGCGGTGTACAAAAACGAGCACGGCGAGCTGCAGGTGGTCTCGGCGGTGTGCACCCACCTGGGCTGCATCGTCGACTTCAACAGCGCCGAGCGAACGTGGGACTGCGCCTGCCACGGATCACGTTTCCACACCGACGGCACCGTCATCCAAGGCCCGGCCACCAGGCCGCTCGAGCAGAAGTCGCCGTTGCCCAGCAGCGCCACGGCGACCGCAGGAGGCAACTGATGAACCGTCTCTTACAACTGCGTGACGCGGGCGTATCGATCTGGCTCGATACGCTGTCACGACCGTTGCTGGAAACCGGCGAGTTCGCGCGCCTGGTGCGCGAGCAGGGTGTCACCGGCGCGACATCGAACCCGACGATCTTCGCCAAGGCGATCACCGGCTCGGACCGTTACGACGACCAGCTGCGCGCCGCCGTCAGCGGTGGCCTGCGCAGGCCGCGGGAGCTGTTCTTCGAGCTAGGACTTGAAGACATCCGCCGCGCCGCCGAGGTGCTGCGCCCGGTCTATGACGCCACCCAGGGCAAGGACGGCTTTGTGTCCTTCGAGTGCACCCCCGACCTCGCCGACGACACCGACGCGACGATCGCGCAGGCACTGCAGCTGTGGGGGACACTTGGGCTGCGGAATGTGATGATCAAGGTGCCGGCCACCGCCGCTGGCGTGCCGGCGATTGAGGAGCTCACCGCGCGTGGTGTCAACGTCAACGTCACCTAGCTGTTCTCCGTCGAGCGCTACGAGCAGGTGATCGACGCCTCCCTCGCCGGGCTCCAGCGCCGCGCCGCGGCCGGCGAGCCGCCCG
>DASVWA010000509.1:0-5387 GCA_036389855.1 Pseudonocardiaceae bacterium | reverse complement strand
GACATGGTCAAGCCCGTCATGATCAAGCCGGTCCTGCTCACGGTCGACGACGATCCCGGTGTGTCCCGCGCGGTGGCTCGTGACTTGCGCCGCCGCTATGGCGAGAGCTACCGCGTAGTGCGAGCAGACTCGGCGGCTCAGGCGCTGGAGGCGCTGCGGGAGCTGAAGCTGCGCGGCGAGCCGGTCGCGGCGATGCTCGCCGATTACCGGATGCCACAGATGAACGGCATCGAGTTCCTCGAGGCGGCCATGGACCTTTTCCCCCTGGCACGCCGGGCGTTGCTCACCGCTTACGCCGACACCGACGCCGCGATACAGGCGATCAACGTGGTGGACGTGGACCACTACCTTCTCAAGCCCTGGGAACCGCCGGAGGAGAAGTTGTACCCGGTCGTCGATGCGCTGATCGAGATGTGGCGTGCGCTCGGCGACCGACCAGTGGACGAGACGAAGCTGGTCGGCCATCGCTGGTCCAGCGAGTCGTTCCGGGCGCGGGACTTCCTCGCCCGCAACTCCGTTCCCTACCGGTGGTACAGCGTCGACGAACCGGAAGGGCGGCGATTGCTGGATGCGGCCGGCGCAGCCGCGGACGACGTGCCGGTGCTGATCACTCCGGACGGTGCAGTGCTGCGCAACCCATCGGATGCCGAGGTCGCTGCCGCGGTCGGGTTGTCGACCGAACCGGCCACCGATTTCTACGATCTGGTTGTGGTGGGAGCCGGTCCAGCCGGGCTCGGTGCGGCGGTCTACGGTGCTTCGGAGGGCCTGCGCACCGTGCTGGTCGAACGGGCGGCCACCGGTGGGCAAGCCGGGCAGAGTTCACGAATCGAGAACTACCTCGGCTTCCCCGACGGCGTGTCCGGCGCCCAGCTCACCGACCGCGCCCGCCGGCAGGCACAGAAGTTCGGCGCCGAGGTGCTGTCGGCCCGCGAGGTCACTGGGCTGCAAGCCCGAGGCTCCGCTCGTGTCGTGTGCTTCGATGATGGTACCGAACTCGCGGCGCACGCGATCATCCTCGCGACCGGGGTGTCGTACCGGACCCTGGAGGCGCCGGGTATCGCCGAGCTCACCGGGCGCGGGGTGTACTACGGGTCTGCGATGACCCAAGGACCTTCGTGTGAAGGCGAAGATGTCTATGTCGTCGGAGGCGCGAACTCGGCAGGGCAAGCCGCGGTCTTCTTCTCGCGCTACGCGCGCACGGTGACAGTGCTGGTGCGTGGGGCGTCGCTGCGCAATTCGATGTCGCATTACCTGATCAAGCAGCTAGAGGGGATCGACAACATCATCGTCCGTACCGGCACTGTGGTGGGGGCGGCGCACGGGACTGAGCACCTTGAGCAGCTGACGTTGTGCGACCGCAGCAGCGGCCAAGGAGAAACGGTGCCCGCCGCCTCGCTGTTCATCTTCATCGGTGCTGCCCCTCGCACCGAGTGGCTCGGCGAGGCTGTGCGGCGAGATTCCCGGGGCTTCGTGCTGACCGGTCCTGATCTGCTCATCGACGGACGCCGCCCCCCAGGGTGGCCAGTCGAGCGCGACCCCTATTACCTGGAGTCCAGCCTGCCGGGGGTGTTGGTGGCCGGAGACGCTCGGGCGGAGTCGGTGAAGCGGGTCGCCTCCGCGGTGGGGGAGGGCGCGATGGCCGTCACCCTGGTGCATCGTTACCTGGAGGATCGGTGACCACACCCGAGCGGGTCAGCCCCGCAACATTGCGCACGCTGTTCCTGTTCGAGGATCTCCAGGATGATCAGCTTGAATGGGTGGCTGAGCACGGCCATGTTGAGCGTTACGGCGCGGGCATGGAGATCGCCACCGAGGGCGAGCCCGCGCAGTGGTTCTACGTCTTGCTGTCCGGCGGGATCACGCTGTCCCGGCTGGTCCGAGGCGATGATGTCGAGACCACTCGCAGTGATCAGCCCGGCGTGTACGCCGGAGCCACCCAGTTCTACCTCGGCGATCAGGTGTCCCAGGTCTACACGATCTCCGTACGCACCACCGCGGACAGCGCTGTGCTGGCGCTGCCGGCTGCTGACTTCGCCGTGGTGTTCCGCCAGTGGTACCCCATGGCTACCCATCTGTTGCAGGGGATGTTCGTCGGGCTCCGCAACGCCGATGAAGTCGTCGGGCAGCGTGAGCGGCTGCTTGCGCTCGGTAAACTGACTGCAGGCTTGACACACGAATTGAACAACCCGGCGGCGGCTGCGGGCCGAGCGACCGTGGCGCTGCGGGAGCGGGTCGCCGGCATGCGGCACAAACTCGCTGTGCTGGCTGGGTCTGAGCTGGGAGCCGATGAGCTCAAGCACCTTACGGCCATCCAGGAAGAGATCGTCAAGCGGATGCCGAGCGTGCCGGAACTGTCCCCGTTGCAGGCCAGCGACCGCGAGGACGAGCTGGTCGACTGGCTTGACGACAACGGCGCCAGCTCCGGATGGGAGATCGCGCCGACGCTGGTCGCCGGCGGTGTCGGCATCGACGACCTGCAGCGCGTCGCGGACGCACTGGACGCCAGTTACCTTGATAATGCCGTCCGGTGGCTGGCTTACACGGTCGAGACTGAGACGCTGCTGGGTGAGATCGAGAACGCCACCGGCCGCATCTCGGCTCTGGTCGGCGCCGCCAAGCAGTACTCGCAGATGGACCGCTCGTCGCACCAGTCCATCGACGTTCACGACGGCCTGAACTCGACTCTCATCATGCTGAGCCGGAAGCTCGGTGACCAGGTCACGGTCGTGAAGGACTACGACTCCAGCCTGCCGAAGGTGCCCGCTTTCGCCGCTGAGCTCAATCAGGTGTGGACAAACCTCATCGACAACGCCGTCGATGCCATGCACCGCTGCGGAACCCTCACCTTGCGCACAGACCGCGACGGTGACCAGCTGCTGGTCGAGATCGGGGATACCGGCCCCGGGGTCCCGGACGGCATGCGCCAGCAGATCTTCGAACCCTTCTTCACCACTAAACCCGTCGGGGAAGGTACCGGCCTCGGACTGGACGTGTCCTGGCGCATCGTCGTCAACCGGCACGGCGGCAGCATGCGGGTGATCTCCGAACCGGGCAACACCCGGTTCCAGGTACGCCTTCCGCTCACTGAGCCAACACGGTCCTCAGCCGCTCAGCATGAATGAGGTGAAGAATCCGGCCGCGCTGGCAAGGGCGACGAAGGGGCCGCCGTCGCGCAACGCCTCCGGGGCCAGGGTGTCGATGACCGAGGCGAGCACTGCCCCACCGGCGAAGGCCAAGGGCAGGGCCAGCCGCGAAAGCCAGCCGGCCGACCACCACGGCCGCAGCGAGCAGCGCGGTCGCGCCGGCCCACAGCCCGATCCCAGCTCGCAGCGGTCCGCCCTGCCGGTAGCTCTCCTCGAAGAGCTCGAAGGACACCGCCGAGATGAGCGCGCCCGTCGCGATGGCCAGCGCGACCGCGACCAGCCGCCGCGGCGGCCGCCAGTACGCCCCGAGTAGCCCGCCGGCCAGCAACGGTAGCGACGCGCCCGCAGCGAACAATGGGGTCTTGAGCACAATCACGTCTCGTCATCGGGCTGATGCGCCGCCGGAGGCCGGCGCGGTGCCATCTGCTGCTGGGCAGCCGTGGCTCGGCTCCGCGCATCATGAGCGTCGCCGGGCGACAAGGACACAGCGTGGGCCACCCACTGCAGGCGCGTTCTACGCCACCGGGGAACCAGGGACTTGCAGAGTGTGCAAAGACCCGGAGTCGCCCGCCGGCCGGACTGGACGTGTCGGCAGACTGCTGGCATGGGCGGGCGCAGGGTCGGCGTGGAGGAGGAGGTCCTGCTCGTTGATCCGACGACCGGCGAACCACGCGAGGTGTCCATCGCCGAGCTGCGGCAGGCCGATGACGCCAAGTACGTCCTCGAGGCCGAGCTGCAGCGCCAACAGCTCGAGACCCGCACTCGACCGTGTTCCACGTTGGCCGAGCTGGCCACCGAGCTATACCGCGTTCGCCGGGTGGCATCTCGCGCCGCCCAGGCTGCCGGCGTCGAGGTGGCCGCGTTGGCCACCTCGCCGCTGCCTGTCCGACCCAGTCCCACGCTTAGCGAGCGGTACCACCGGATGGCCGAGCGGTTTGGCGTGTTGGCGGACGAGCAACTCACCTGCGGCTGCCACATTCACGTGCAGATCAATTCCGATGAAGAGGGCGTGGCTGTGCTCGACCGCATCCGGGTCTGGCTGCCCGTCTTGCTCGCGCTCAGCGCCAACTCGCCGTTCTGGCAAGGCCAGGACAGCGGATACGCCAGCTTCCGTTCGGAGATTTGGAGGCGCTGGCCGTCAGCCGGCCCGACCGAGATCTTCGGTTCGCACGCCGGGTACGAGGCTGCGGTACAGGAGATGCTCGGTACCCAAACGGTGCTGGACCCCGGCATGATCTATTTTGACGCTCGGCTGTCGCAGAATGTCCCCACCGTCGAGGTGCGGGTGTGTGACGTCTGCCTGCTCAGCGACGATGTTGTGCTGCTGGCGGCGCTGACCCGAGGCCTGGTCGAGATGGCGGCCCGGGAGTGGCAGGCCGGGTGGTCGCCACCTCGGGCCCGGGTCGATCTGCTTCGGCTGTCGAGCTGGCGGGCCGCCCGGTTTGGCCTGGAGGGCGAGCTGATTCGGCCCAGCACCGCTTGTCCCGCGCCGACCCCGACAGTGGTGGCGGAACTCATCGACCACGTGCGGCCAGCGCTGGCTGATGCCGGGGACCTCCCGATCGTCCAGGATCTGCTCGCTGCGCTGCTCGCCCGGGGCAGCGGGTCCAGCGCGCAGCGCGAGATCCACCGCCGCACGGGCAGCCTGTCCGCGGTCGTGGCGCAGGCGGTCGCGCACACCCTAGGCGGGGCGAGACGGTGACCGTCAGCGGTCCAGGGCGGTGAGCACGTCGAGCGCGATGCCGTCGGTGTCCCGGCAAAACGAGCTGTCCCGACCGGGGCGCCCGGTGCCGACCTGGGTGAACCAGCGGGTGTGGTATGGCCACGGACAGGTGGTCGTGGTCGGGTCGTTGATCCTCGGTGTGCTCGCCGGCGGCGCCGCAGCAGGCGCGGTAACCGGCAGCGCGATCGCACTGCTCGGCACCGGCTTGTGCGGGGCGCTGACCACCTACAGCACCTTCGGTTATGAAACGCTGCGCCTGGCCGAGGACGGTGCCCGCCGCTGCGCAGCGCTCAATGCCGTCGCTAGCGTCCTGGCCGACTCGGTGCAGCGTTCCTCGGCTGGGCGCTCGCTGCCGCGGTGTGGGCGTGACTACGAGTTGAGCGCTTGCTCGCGGAACTCCCGCACCGCGTCGGCAATGGCATCCACCTCCAGCACGTCGACCATCAACCCGACCTGCTCCTCCCACACGTCACCGGGAATGGAGTCACGCACCTGGTCTTCGAGGATGTGGTACACGGGGA
>DASVWA010000508.1:0-4226 GCA_036389855.1 Pseudonocardiaceae bacterium | reverse complement strand
CGCGATGGTGTATTCGGTCCGTGGGCTCTCGCCGGCCTGCCAGCCCCGGATCCGCTGCGCCCAGGTGTCCAGCGCCTCGTCGCTGTAGCCGCTGACGTAGAGCTCTGAATCCCCGTGCAGCCGGATGTAGACGAAGTCGGCGGTGATGTCCTCCAGGTAAGGCCAGGTGTCGGCGGTATCCGCTATCACCAGTGCAATGCCCTGCATGCGGAGCAGCTCGATCAGCGCCGGATCGCGGTAGCTGGGATGGCGCACCTCCAGCGCATGTCGTAGCGGGCGGTCGGCGTCGGTGCAGGCCCAGGCCCGTCCCTCGAGCCGCTCGTCGTGGCCCTGGGCGAGGGTGGCGGCCTCGGCGGTGCTGCGTGGCAGCAGGGCGAGAAACGTGGCCAGCCGGTCAGCGTCGAACGCCAGGTTGGGTGGTAGCTGCCACAGCAGCGGCCCGAGCTTGGCGCCCAGCGCGAGCACTCCGGAGGCGAAGAAGTTCGCCAACGGCGTCTCGACGTCCCGCAGCTTCTTCATATGCGTGATGAACCGGCTGCCCTTGACGGCGAAGACGAAGTCATCCGGGGTGGCCGCCGCCCAGGCCTGGTAGCTAGCGGGTCGTTGCAGCGAGTAGAACGAACCGTTGATCTCGATGCTGTTCAGCTGCCGCGACAGGTACTCCAGCTCCCGGCGGTGCGGAAGCCCCGGCGGATAGAACGTGCCCCGCCAGGGCGGGTACACCCACCCGGACGTGCCCACCCGGCACCGTTCGTGAGTGGGTAACAGTGTCATGACACTGTTACCCACTCACGAGTTATCCACAGACAGCGCCTTCCGCAGCGGAGCCGACCAGCCGGGCGTACTTGGCCAGCACGCCGCGCAGCGGGCGCTGCGGGGCCTTCCACTCCTGCTGGCGCCGCGCTAATTCACCGGCGTCGACCTGCAGGTTCAGCTCGCGACGGTCCATGTCCAGCACGATCGAGTCGCCGTCGCGGACCAGCGCGATCGGCCCGCCGTGGGTGGCTTCGGGTGCCACATGCCCGACGCACAGCCCGGTGGTACCCCCGGAGAAGCGTCCATCGGTGAGTAGCAGAACATCCTTGCCCAATCCGGCGCCCTTGATTGCTCCGGTGACCGCGAGCATTTCCCGCATCCCGGGCCCGCCCTGCGGCCCCTCATACCGGATCACCACGACGTCGCCAGGCTGCAGGTGCGGGATGGCGTCCATCGCGGCCTGCTCCCCATCAAACACCCGAGCACGCCCAGCGAATCGAGCCGAGTCGAAGCCGGCGCTTTTCACCACTGCGCCCTCGGGAGCTAACGAGCCGCGCAGGACGGTGATCCCGCCGGTGGGATGGATCGGATCGGTGAGGCGGTGCAAGATCTTCCCGTCCAGGTCCGGCGGGGCCAGCTCGGTGAGGTTCTCGGCGACGGTGCGCCCGGTGACGGTGAGGCAGTCGCCGTGCAGCAGCCCCGCGTCCAGCAGCGCCTTCATCACCACCGGCACACCACCGACCTGATCGACAGTGGCCATCACGTGCTTGCCGAAGGGTTTGACGTCGGCCAGGTGCGGCACCTTGTCTCCGACCCGGTTGAAGTCGTCCAGCTCCAGCGGCACCCCGGCCTCGTTCGCGATAGCCATCAGGTGCAGCACCGCGTTGGTCGAGCCACCGAAGGCCATCACCACCGCGATCGCGTTCTCGAACGCTGGACGGGTGAGGATCTGCCGAGCGGTGATCCCGCGGGTAATGAGATCCACCACAGCGGACCCGCTGGCGCGGGCGAACCCGTCGCGGCGCCGGTCCACCGCGGGAGGGCTGGCCGAGCCGGGCAGTGACATGCCCAGTGCCTCGGCCGCGCAGGCCATCGTGTTGGCGGTGTACATGCCGGCACAGGCGCCCTCACCGGGGCAGATCGCCCGCTCGATCGCGTCGACGTCGGCCCGGCTGATCAGGCCGCGAGCGCACGCCCCCACCGCCTCGAAGGCGTCGATGATGGTGACCTCGCGGCCGTCCACCCGGCCGGGCAGGATGGTGCCCCCGTAAAGGAAAACCGCCGCAAGATCGAGCCGCGCGGCGGCCATCAACATGCCGGGCAGGCTCTTGTCGCAGCCGGCCAGCAGCACCGTCCCGTCCAGCCGCTCGGCCTCCACCACGGTCTCCACCGAGTCGGCGATCAGCTCGCGGGACACCAGCGAGTAATGCATCCCCACGTGGCCCATGGAGATCCCATCGGACACCGAGATCGTGCCGAACTCCATCGGGAACCCCCCGGCGGCGTGCACGCCTTCCTTGCTGGCCTTGGCGAGCCGGTCCAACGACAGGTTGCAGGGGGTGATCTCGTTCCAGGACGACGCGACACCGATCTGCGGCTTGGCGAAGTCGCCGTCGCCCATGCCGACGGCGCGCAACATGCCACGAGCCGCGGCGCGCTCCAGGCCCTCGGTGACTTCCCGGCTGCGTGGTTTGAGGTCTGGCTGGCTCATGCCGATCTCCGTCCTCGTGGTACGGCCCTACCGCTTGCCTGACAGAGCATGTCACGTAGCTACACAGACTGCGATCACCACGAGAAGCGCTCAGGTGGATTCCTGCATCGGCCTGTAACGCGGCTTAATGCCACTCCGATGAACATGATGAGCCCCGGCGATTTCCCCCGACCGCCGGGGTTCGTCATGGCCAGCCATCAACCGCGCGTGTCCGGCTCTCCTGCACGGTGTGTCGTGCTCTGGTGCACGCTGCGAAATGCGCTGAGGACCGTGTCGCTGAACAGAACGAACCGGGCCTCACGCACGCTGGTGGATGTGCTGGCGATGGTGGTCAGCGCGATGCGGGCGGCGTCGGCCAGCGGCCATCCGTAGATTCCGGCGGACACCGCAGGGAAGGCGACGGTCTGAGCGCCGAGCTCGTCGGCCACTCGCAGCGATTCGCGGTAGCAGGAGACGAGCAGTTCTGAGCGGTCTTCGGATGCGGTGTACACCGGGCCGACGGTGTGAATGACCCATCGAGCTGGCAGATCCCCCGCGGTGGTAGCGACCGCCTGGCCGATGGGCAGGCCATCGCGATAGCGCCCGGCCCGCAGTACCTGGCACTGCGCCAGGATCGCGGGGCCTCCTTGCCGGTGGATTGCGCCGTCCACGCCGCCCCCGCCGAGTAGCGAGCTGTTTGCGGCGTTCACTACTGCGTCGACGTGCTGCTCAGTGATGTCCCCCTGTACCAGGATGATCTGTGCTGCCATTACCGCACTGTAGCTACCGCCGGTATGGCAAACACTGGCTTGGACGCGAAACCAACGCCTGATACCACCCGCAGTGGGATCAACGTCGAGTAGTGGCTACCGCTGCGTTACAGTGCCGCGGTAGGTCGATCGGGTCTGGCGCTACCGGTGGGCGAATGTCGAAGGCGTCCGCGATGCGATTGAAGAAGTTGAGCAACGCGGCGTCATAGACCGCCTCGGCGATCTGTGCATCCGTCCAGCCGGCGTCCCTCAGACCTTGAACCTGCTCATCAGTGATGCGGTAGGCGTGGCGAGTCACGGTGCCCACGAACTTCAACAACAACCGCTCGGCTGTGCTGAGTTCCGCCGCGTCAAGATCGCCTTCACCCAGCGCGTGAGCGGTTTGGTGGTACTGCTCACCGTGCAACTGCAGGAAGCGGGTGTGGCCCGACGGGCAAGAATCGCAGCGGTTCAGTGCGGAGACGTAGGAGGCGATCATCTCGTGCTGGGCTTGGGTAAGCGCGCCATCGGTGAAATGTAGGCGCGCGGCCTGCACGATGGGAGCGAGGAAGTCCGGACGCAGACTCAGGCAGCGGATGACATCATCCACCTCGCCGGTGGGGGAGATCGCCTTCACTTCCTCGTACAGGTCGGCGAGTTCGCCGCGGGCGGCGGCGTCTTCGATCCAGGCGATTCTGGGCATTGATCACGTTCCATTCCCTGGGTGGTTCACCGGTTCGCTTCGGCTCGACAGACTCCCTGCAGAGCCAATCGCCATGGTCGGCGGTCCCGAGCGATCAGCTTCCTGGATCACATACCCGGGCCCATCGCCCGCAAGTAACGGGCCACACCGTCCGCAGCTCACAGCGTTGCTGGTCTTTGACCACGCGGTGGCGGCCTTCAGCGACCAGCAGGTGAGACGAGGTCACCTAGGCCCAGACGGGCGTGCGCCGCCATTGCCGCACTGGAGCTTGAGGCTGGTGTGGCAGACTCCTTCCCTCGCGCGCACAGCATGTCTCAAGGGGAGCACG
>DASVWA010000507.1:0-2980 GCA_036389855.1 Pseudonocardiaceae bacterium | reverse complement strand
CGCCCGGCCGCCTGGGACTGTTGCATAGAGGGAAGACGTCGTTCGGCATGCTCAAGCCCATGCGCCGAGTCTGCCGTGTTCGTCCGGTCCTCCTGCCGAGATCGGCGTTCGCTGGCTTGCGGTTCCCGCGGGAGGTGATCGCTGTTGACAGTCCGTTGGTACTCTCCCACCGCGATGTTGAAGAGCTGCTGGCTGAGCGCGGAGTGCAGGTCGACCGCGTCACCATCTACCGGTGGGTCCGGCGGTTCACGCCGGTTCTGGCCGAGACTGCCCGCTGTGCACGGCACGCGATCGGGTCCCGATGGCAAGTCGATGAGACTTATGTCAAGGCCGCCGGAAGCTGGCGGTACGTCTACCGGGCCGTGGATGAGTATGGCCAGGGGATCGACGTGTACGTCTCCCCTCGGCGAGACAGCGGCGCAGCCCTACGGTTCTTCCACCGTGCTCTGGCCACCGCCATCGTGGCGCCGGTCGAAGTGGTTACCGACCAGGCCGCGTGCTACGTGCGGGTGCTCGACGAGGTTGTTCCCCAGGCGTGGCATCGCATCGAGCGCTACGCCAACAACCGGATCGAGGCCGACCACGCGCAGTTGAAAAGACGGCTGCGACCGATGCGCGGCCTAAAGACCGACGTCGGCGCCAGGACCGTCATCGCCGGGCACGCCCTTGTTCAGAACATCCGCCGTGGCCACTACGAACTCGCCGCCGATGCTCCACCGAAGCTCCGTGTCGCGGCGGCCTTCGATGAACTCGCTCAAGCAGTTTGACCCCAGACCACCAAAGCGACTCCACTGCGACTGCGATTAGACAACGCAACAAAGCCCTCGGGCCTGCCATTGGCGGGTGCCGACGGTGGGGATGCTGCATCCCCGGGCGGTGGCGCCGAGCCGTCTTGTGGCGGGCCCTTCACGATCTGCTCGAGCTCACGGTAGCGGGCGGTGAGATTGGTGCGGCCCTCGGTCTCGCCGATCACCGGGAGCTGCTGCTGGACGCGTTGCAAGGATGCCCTGGCCTTGTCGGGTTTGTTCTCCCGCAACGCCGTGTTGGCCTCGTTGAGTTCGGTCCGGACCGCGGCCGCCGTCTCCACCGAGCGGGCGTAGTCGCTGTAGAGCACTTCGGTCACGCCCCACAAGTGGTCACCGGGTTGCGCGGACTTAGCGACCAGGCCCACTGCGGACAAGGCGATCATCAACACTGCCGCAGCCGCGGCGATCGAGCCGAACACGCGATCACGGCGGGGGGCCGGCTGGCGGGCGGTGCGAATCACCGCCAACGCGGTGGTGGTGTCCACCAACTCCCCGACCGGCTCGGCATACACCTCCCGGCGCCACGCCGCCAAAACGCGCGTCAATTCGTCACTGGCATCGCCCAGCGTGGCCCCGCTATCGAGGATGTCCAGCAGCGTGTCGTCGGCCTGCACCGCGGCCAGATCAACGGGCCTCTCCTGGGGACCCCCGTGTGGGTAACCGGCAGGTGAGAAGTCGTCGCGACCAGTCATCTCACCCCACCCCCTCAGACCCCACTACGCTGCGCAACCGACTCAGAGCCCGGTGCTGCGCCACCCGGACCGCGCCAGGAGTCGAGCCCACGGCCTCGGCGGTCTCCTCCGCGGACAGCCCCACCACGACCCGCAGGCGGATAATCTCGCGTTGCTTTTCCGGCAGCATGTCCAGCAGCGTGGCCATGCGCCCGGCTAACTCGACCTGCATCACCTGCGCCTCCGGACCGTCGGCCAGGTCATGGATATCGGGAACCTCCGAGACCGGCTCGGCGCGATTGCGCGCCGAGGACCGGTGGGCGTCGGCCACCTTGTGCGCGGCAATGCCGTACACAAACGCAAGAAACGGCCGGCCCTGGTCGCGGTAACTGGGCAGGGCCGTAAACACCGCGAGACACACCTCCTGAGCTACATCATCCGCCGAAGCGAACGTCTTTCCCTGACCACCAACGCGGGCACGGCAATACCGCACCACGAGAGGACGGATCCAGCGGAGCACACCCTCAACGGCTTCTCGCTCACCATCGACGGCAGCACCAATGAGAACGTCGAGTTCGTCCCCTACAGCAGTCATCGCAGAATGCAGCCCTGCCGTTACGACAAGGGGCCAGCCGGGCTACACGCCGGCCGGCGGTGACCACTCCGTTGTCCCGGCCATCCATGACCATCCCGAGACACGAGCATCGCCCCGCCCTTTCTTGTTATCGGTGATCTGGTGTTCCGCCTCGGGCCACTATGGCCCGACGAATACCTACGGACGGTAATGCACGTAGTGGGGGCGGTCAATGCACGTGCATGTGCAATCACGGCGGGCTGAGCTATGGAGTCTGGCTACTGGCCCACACCGCTTCTGATGGTCGACGACGACCACTGCTGTCGCATGGCTGCCGCGTACCTGCAGGTCGGAGGGGGTGCCCGTCAGGGCCCTCGATCGTCGCGAGGCCTTTCATACTGGGCCATCAGGGACTCTTTCGCACTGCTGGGGGTGGATGCTCACGCCCCGACATCCTTAGCGAACTTCAATAATGCCCCAGCTGGTGTGGGTAACCTCCCAGCCTTACGGCCGACGAGACACCCTCACCGCAGCACCCGTCTGGCCGTCACCCACTTACACGCATGAACCCCTCGCCCGCGTCCGGCCGTCACCGTCTATTTCGCGGGAGGTGGAGAGGGGCATCGGTTCTCCTCGGGATCGTCCGGGACGAAGAAAGAAGAAAATGCAGAGTTTGATGGGGCGCGAGTGTCCCCGAGATCCGTCCCGTCTTTTTGCCGACTGGGTGGGCCACCCGGCCACCGCGGGCTATCGAGGGAGAGGAAGAAGGCTGCTGTACTACGTGATCCGATCAAAAAATCACGCTCAAGGACGGCACCACCCGGTACGGCACTGTTGCGTTCGTGGATGCTGGTTCGGGCAGGCTGGGTCGATGCGGTGGATGAGACCTACGCCAAGATCGCTGGCCAATGGGTCTACCTGTATCGCGG
>DASVWA010000506.1:0-4425 GCA_036389855.1 Pseudonocardiaceae bacterium | reverse complement strand
CCAGCCGTGCCTTGTTCAACGGATGTCATGAGCCGACCATATTCGCCGAATATTTGCACCGGCTGAGTCGCTGGCCTGCCCAGCCGGTGGTGCAGCTTCAATTCCCCGATGGGTCCGCTTGCCAGCTGGTGGGAACCACCGTTTGCCATGACGACAGGGTCGTGGCCTATGCCCTGGACGTTGCTGCCTGGGCGGTCTGCCAGGCCTGCAACACCTCCGCGGGCAGTCGGCCGCGGTCGCTGACGTTGTGGCCGTTTTTCTTGGCCCACTCACGGATCGACTTCAGCGTCTCGCGGTTGTAGCCGACGGCGCGACCGGTACTTTTGATGGCTCGGCCGGAGCGCGGACTGCTGCGACGCCGTCCACCGATCTTCCGACCTGCTTTGGCATACTGGGACAGCGCATCGTGCAGCTTCGTGCTGTTTTCGTCAGACAGATCAAGCTCGTAGGTCACGCCATCGAGCGCGAACTCCACTGTGCTGATGTTCTCGGCCTCCTCGCCAGTCAGATCGTCGACCAGCGTGACTATGGTTTTCTGCGCCATGGCGAATCCACTTCCTTGATCTCGTTTAGGTGTTGTGCACCTTAACGCACCCACTTGTCACATCGCAAACAGGCACGGCAAAGGCGCCACGAACGGAGTGGGCCAACGCGTTTACTGCAGTGTCCGCCAGTGCGTGTGCTTGGCAACGTAAGCGGGGATGGCGTATGGTGCCTGACCGAGACGCAGCCCTCCGGCCTATGTCGTTCAACGACTCGGCTACATCCGGTTCCTGCACCAAGACGGCATCGACCAAGCGCGCCGACCCCACCCAATGTCGTCAGCGGCGATCCTGTCGTTCCACGACGCGGCAGAACTGTTCTATGTTCTGGCCCTTGGCCACAAGGGAGTTCAGGTCAACCCGAAAACCCCGTTCGAGGACTATTGGCGTGAGTTGTCCAACGTCGTACCGAACCTGTAACGCTGGACCGCCTTGGTCTAGCACCGCGAACGCTGTTGGAGTCGAACTGACAAGCAAGTTGACAACGCCCATGATTGTCCTGACAACGACCCCTGGTTCCAGCAGCAGCACCACGCGCCCGTTGACGGCAAGTCATAGCCTCCCGGTAAGCAGCCACAGGTCTACTAATGAGCCCAATTACTCGCTAACCCGTATGAATCTTGCATACGCACATGGCCGGCCAACATCGTCGACCACAAACAGCATATATGGGCCCGGTGGCGCAACTGTCCCGCTGGGGGGCGCGGTCGCGACCAGAGCGTTAACGCCGGTCGTCTGGAAACGCAAGAGGACCGCCCGCTGATCAGCATCGAATGCGTGGGTCGATGAGCCACACCGCATGAGCACCATGCACGCGATTGCAGCAGCATTGGGCACGCCCACGGTGAATTGTGAGTTATAGCGTACAGAGGATGGGCAAGTAGTGATCCTTGGCCGCGGTCCCGCCGGATAGGGGGGTTCGTAGATCTCGATCTGCTCCTGCGCGGGCGTCGGCGGTTGGCCCGGTTGGTCAGGGGAGTTGCCGCCAGCTGTCCACACCCTACCATCTGGCATAAGCAAAGCAGTGGAATGATAGTTGCGCAGCACCGTAGCCGGATCGGCGATTGTGTGCCATATGCCGGTACCCGCCAGGTAACGGCCTTGTCGGCGGTCAAATGGAGCATCATAGATTTCAGGTTCCATAACGCCAGCCTGATCGTTATCCGGTGCCGCACCGCCAGTGAGCAGCACATCGCCGGTGGGCAGGAGGGTCGCACAGGCATGGATGCGGGAACGACCCTCTGGGCTGATCAGAAACCAGGGCCGCCAGCCTTCGGTGGTCTCCCAGAATGTCGACCACACGGCGCCGTCGGGTGCGGTGGTGAACAGGTCGAGGTGGGTGTCATTGGACCGCCACAGCGCGGTGACCGTCGCGCCCGGTTGCATCTTGACGTCTGCGAGGCGTGGAACATCGACCCAGTTCGGGTTGGCCTGGCCTAGGTCGATCAGCTGTGAGCGAGCACCACCAGCTAGCAACACCCGCGGTCGGTAATCGTCATCGGGCACGAGCGGGAGCAGCACGGATGGGCAGTTGAAGTCATGGTAGGCAGCGTCGGGCAGGGGAGACAATTCGCGCGCATTTCCGCTCGCGGTGTCAAGGCTGATATTGTGGTCGAATCCGTTGATTCGAGAGGACACGAACACCGAACCGTCTCGGAGTAAGTGTGTTCGTGGATACAAAATGGGCTGAGCGCGCACATCGCCAACAGGAGTCGGCAGCGTCACCCAAGTATTAGTACTGGGTTGGTAGCGCTCCGCCGTGTTGTTGCCGTGGCGAGTGTCATCCCCAGCAGGATGGCCCTGAAAGGCAAGTATCTCGCCATTGGCGAGTGTGCACAGTGTCGGATACCAGCGACCGCCGCCGGTTGGTCGACCCGGTTGCGGACCCATGTCAGAGGCAACTGAAAAAGTACCAGTAGTGGGCGTGTAGATGGCGCAGCGACGATGTCCTTCAAAGTGCATCGCGTGGTGATGGATCCCACCGGCATCCGCGGGGAACTTGAGAGTCCCACCAGCAACGAGGAGCCGGCCGTCACTGAGAAACGCATGTCCGCAACAAAAGACATCGAATGTCGGAGACTGAACATGGATCAGCGGTAATTCCGGATGCAGGCAATTGAATCTTCGCGTGTGATTGAAATGTCCCGCTCGTGCTTCGTCGATAGAGTGGTTGTTGCCGCCAAAAAGAATGATCTCGCCCTCACCGCTATCGGTGAGAACCAGTGCGGCATGAATAGCAACAACGCCGTCAGATGAGGTTACCGGTGCCCAGCCCCGGGTAACAGCACGCGAACTCGCTTGAGAGGCCATGTCTAACCCTCTGAGGCCTTTGCATTGGTCATTGATTCGATCACCCAATCGTCTGGAAACGGTAGGACCACGCTTTTTTATTAGGAAGGCGGTTAGCTGGCCCGTTTGCGGATCAGCGCCGTCGTTTTCCTGAGCGGCACTTCAGTCTTCTGTTGAGCCTCCCACATTGTCGGCTACCTGTGGCCTGTCGACACGGGCCTCAACCGCACTATAAGGAGCCGCGCCCCCCAGCGCTGATATGCCCGGTAGAAGTGGTCTCTTGCCGGTTAGGCAGGCCTCCGGGGCCCAGAATGAATCTCCCGTTCTGCGCTAGTCAGCGGCAGCGGCGACGCTAGCGCGGGGGTGCAGATGCCCCGGCAGGTCTGGCCAGCCGGTGGGTCTGCCACGTCACGCACTCTTCTGCCGGCTGATCGTGCATGGCTACCAGCGCTAACCATGTCTAGCGGTTCGTAAGCGGAACCCCGCAGCGACGTCAGTAATCCAGAGGTCAAGGGTGGAACCGGAGCAATAAGCCGATTCTTCGTTCAAACACACCTAATTCACCTAATTAGGTGACCCGAAGCCACGCGCGCCGAACCTGCAGCAAGGTCGTTGGTGGCTGGTTCGAGTGTGGCAGCAAGGCACGCCTTGGTCACCCGGCGTCGATCACCTCGCCTCGGGGCCGGATCGTGCCTTGGATCGGCTCCGACGCTCATGATCTTTGTAATGTACTCATGTACCGATGAGCGGATGTCCGGCGCTGGCTGCACGAGGGCGCTTCGATTGGCGGGCCCACAGCAGGCAGTGGGCCGTGCAGCCCGCTCTGGCAGAATCCGGCCGTGACCAACCGACCTCGACGGAGTACTCCCCAGCCGCCTGCTGGACATCCGCGGCTTATGGTCTCCGCTGACCAGCTCCAGGAGGAGATCAACGAACGGCTGGCTCGTGGTCAGGATCTCATCGACCGGTCAACCGGCGACGAGAACGCATTGAAGGAGCGCCGGCAGGACTACTACACCTGGACGGAGTACAACGAGGCGTTGCTGCGTCGATCCTTCGACATCGCCCAGCAGCCGATGAGTACGCCCACGGGCCCGGTATCGCTGTCATCGGTGGTGCACCGGATCCGATGCACGTCCGGTGGACCGAACTCCACGAGGACATCAGGGGGAAGATGCGTCGGTTGCGGTCGCTTCAGGAGCGCCTGCCGTTGTTTAGCCGCCACCCAGACGCCACGCTCACGGCCCCTGCCCCCAAGGCGTCCCTCGGCACTGATGTTTTCATCGTGCACGGCCACGACGGCGAAGCCAAGGCCACGGTCGCCAGGTTCCTCTCGAAGCTGTTGGCGCGTGAACCCATCATCTTGCACGAGCAGGCGGACCGGGGTCGAACCATCATCGAGAAGTTCGAGGCCCACGCCGGGCAGGTCGGCAGTGCGATCGTCCTTCTCACCGGCGACGACGAAGGCGGCGCGGTTGGGAAGCCTCAACAGCGACGCGCTCGCCAGAATGTGGTACTCGAACTCGGCTTCTTCCTGGCAAAGCTTGGCCGTGAGCGTGTGGTGATCCTGCATGAGCAGGACGTTGAGTTGCCA
>DASVWA010000505.1:0-2078 GCA_036389855.1 Pseudonocardiaceae bacterium | reverse complement strand
CCGGCGCTGCGCCCGGTGATCCGGTACTCGCACGGCCCGGCAGGCAGCGGCTGGTCGAGCAGCGACCGGTCCAGCGCCCGCACCTGCACACGGTCGCCGGACGCGGTGACGATCATTGCCGTGGAGCCGGCCTGCGGGAGCTCCGGCAGCGCGGTCGAGACGACGACGCCAGGGCTGGTCGTCTGCGCGAGCCGGGCGATGTCGCAGCTGAACCGCACGTCGAGGGTGAGCGGGCGGTACGCGGTGAGGGGCAGCAGCGTGGACTCGGGGCGAGCGGGGTCGCGGGGCCAGCTCACCGTCGGCTCGTTCACCGACACCGGCGCGAACGGCATCAGCAGGGCGCTGACCACAGCCACCAGCCCGGCGAGTCCGGCCAGCATGACCGTCCCGCGTCGCGGATCGCGTACGCGCGACGGTGCGTCCTGGGCGGTCCGGTAGGTATCCGGCGCTGCTGTCACGGCCTCCATCCTCGTCCGGCGCTGGCGGGCGCCATCGACAACCTGTCAGGTGGCGGGCACCGCAGTATTCGGGTTGCCGCCGACGGGCGCCTGCAGCAGCGGCATCGTCCTGTCAACGGCGAACGGCAGGTTGAGCACGTTGTTGTTGTAGGACAGCGCCGCGCCGAGCGCATCGTTCGGCGGGAGGAAGACGTCCGGGCTGGTAGCGATCGACCCTGTGCGACGGGCAAGCTCAGCGAACATCAGCGAACATCCCCCTCTCTCTCAGCTGCACAGTTCGCGTTCTCCTAACCCTATTGAGCGATGCCCGTCTGGGTGAACATACAGGGTAGGGTTACCAAAGTTACACACATTGAGGAGGAGCTCTGATGCGTTCGGGTCGCCGGTGAGCGAGGTCTTCGCAATGCGGACTGCGCTGGCCGTCGTCGCCCACCCCGACGACTTGGAGTACGGCGGTGCCGCGGCGATTGCCCGCTGGACAGCGGAAGGCCGCACGGGTCCGCTGGGTCGCAGCGGTGGCCTCGCCGCTGGCCGGACACGCGGTGGAGGTGAGCACCATGTTCGACCGGGGCGTCGTCGTTGGCCGCGCACCGCACTTACCTCGACGCGCTCGGCGGGGCGATGGCCGACCCCGCCACGTTCCTGCGCGACATGGCCCGGGCCGACGCCTTCGAGCTGATCCCGGTCTAGCTGCCTGACAGAGCGTGACTCAGCGCTGGCGGGCGTACTTACCGGTGAGTTGGGCTTGGGCGTGCACCTTGCCCGACAGCGCCTGCGGTAGATCCTTGCGAGGGCTGGCGCCCTCTGCCAGGCCGCTGGGCTCCGACAGCGCGAGCAGGGTGAAGATGAAGCGATGCGGCTTGCCGATCGGGGGGCATGGTCCGGCCCAATCCGTGCGGCCATAGTCATTCTTGCCGCCAATGGCTCCCGCGGGCACCTTGCCCTCCTGCAGCCCACCACTGCCGGGATCGAGTCCGAACAGGACCCATTGCACGAACGTGCCTCCCGGCCCATCGGGATCTTCGAAGAGCAGGACCAACTCAGCGGTGCCCTCCGGGACCTGCGACCACTCAAGCGGAGGCGACACGTTGTCGCCGTCACAGGTGTACTGGGCGGGAATGAACTCGTTGTCGGCGAAGGCTGAGCTGGTCAGTGTGAGCGCCATATCACTCGACGCTACCAGCCTTGCGCCGGGATCGGGGTAGGCCTACGCATCGCCAGGCCTGTATGTGACCGTGACCGTCTTCCGGTGGACCGTTTGCCGCATCGCTCTCGGTGCTGCTCTGGGTGGCAATTCATGCGATGGCGAGCAAGAATTGGCCGGTCTGCACCTTTGACTACAGCCCGATTGACATGGTGCCACCCAGGAGTGCGCGGTGGTGCAGCACATCAACTTAGTTATCATAACTGAATCTACTAAATGGGCAGCACGCACCATCCCTGCATTGGGATCAGCCCAGCACTCTGGCCTCCGATCTATCGATCATCTCTGTTGAGTGGACTCACTTCGTCAGCCAGGCGATGTTCTTGCGTTTGCGCATCTGCTTCCACGCAGGTGCGAGGTTGTTCTCGGCCTGGGCGGCGCGGGTGGCCTCGGTTGCGTACATGAGGCCGTAGGTG
>DASVWA010000504.1:0-5487 GCA_036389855.1 Pseudonocardiaceae bacterium | reverse complement strand
CCATCATCACGGCAGCCTGCCTGCTGATCAGCGGGTTGGTGGAGTTCGTGCAGGGCGCCACTGGCGCCGGTACCTGCCAGGCCTGTGACTTGGTGCACAACACGATCGGCAGCGTGCTCGGGGTGGGGCTGGCCGCGGTGTTACTAAGGGTGTCGGTGCGACCCCGCGAGGTCACCGCAGGCGTCGAGAGCCCGCTCAGGGCGTCGAGGTAACTCAATTCAATCTTATGAGGCGTCTAGCGCCTGCGGCATCACCCCAGACCCGGAGCCGGTCCAGGATCATCGCGTTGATTGATGGCAGATCGCATCCAACGCTCCCCGCGCGAAGTGCCGCTCGGTGCCATGGCCGTCGGCGGCCACCACGGCACCGCGGGTGAGTCCGTGGCCACAGATCACGATGCGGTCTATCCGAGGCTTCACTCGGAGATGAGCGGCGAGCAACAGCGCGATGTTCGTCAATGGTCCGATGGCGACCAGCGTGACGGGGGCAGCTGCGGCGTGCAGCAGATTGGCCATCAAAGCCACCGCGCCGCACTGCTGGACTGGTCCGACGGGTTCGGGCAGCAGGTCGGCGCACCCCCCGAGGCCGTCCGAGCCATGCCACGAATCGGTTCGCTGCACCCGCGGATACACCAGTGGTCGAGCGGCTCTGACCGCCACCGGCAGGTCCCCGAGCCCCGCCAGCGCCCGCAGCCGCAACGCGTTGGCGGTGCTGACCTCCACGCCGGCATTGCCGAACACCGTGGTCACAGCGAGCAACTGCAGCTCCGAGCTGGCGGCGGCCAGCATCAGCGCTACCGCGTCGTCCACCCCTGGGTCAGTGTCGATGATGGTCGGCACACTCAACGGTCGAGTACCTCATCGATCTCAGCGGCGGTGGGCAGAGATGGTTGAGCGCCGGACCGGGTGGCCGCCAGCGCCCCCGCGGCGCAGGCCCGGACGAGCATGTCGGCGTCCCGGAGTCCGCTGAGCAGGCCCGCCACGGCCGCACCGACGAACGCATCACCGGCGGCAGTGCCGTCGACCACGCGGACCGGCGGCGGAGTCGCCGTTGCGACCTCGATTCCGTCGCGGAACAGCACTGCGCCACGAGCTCCGTAGGTCACGGCGACGGCTCGGGCAGTGTCCAGATCCGGCAGGGCGGCGTGCTCAGCACTGTTGACCACGACCAGATCGGCGCGCCGGAGCACCTCGGGTGGTACCGGCCGGGCTGGGGCCGCGTTGAGCACGAACAGTCCGGTGGCGTGTCGGGCGGCGGCGGTGACGGCGTGCTCGGGGATCTCCAGCACGGTGAGCACTGCGTCGGCCCCGGTCACATCCTCGCCTTCCACGCGCAGTTCCGCGTTCGCGCCCGGTATCACGACAATGGTGGTCTCGCCCGTGGTGTCGACGGCGACCAGGGCCAGTCCGGTCGGCGCGGTGACCCGCTGCAGCCTGTCCAGCTCGACTCCCTCGCGGTCCAACACCTGCAAAGCGGTGTCGGCCTCGGGGTCGGCGCCCACCGCGGCGATCAACCGGACGGGAAGTCCCAGCCTGCGAGCGGCCAGCGCCTGGTTGGCGCCTTTCCCCCCGGGAATGCGGGTCAAGCCGGTGGCGGTGAGGGTTTCGCCAGGCCCGGGTAGCCGGGGCACAGCCGCCACCAGGTCGAGGTTCACGCTGCCGACCACTGTCACGCCCACAATCGCCATCCCATCATGCGGGCCTACCTCAGGCGCCGGTGGACGTACTGGTCTGCGATGCCGGCGATGTCGGCCGGGGTCCCTGCCATCAGGGTGACGACGTGCGCGCTGATGATCTCAATGGGCCAGTTCCACCAGGCTGCCTGTTGCAGCAGCTCGACGTCTGCGTCGGAGTAGCGTCGCTTGATCAGCGCAGCGGGGTTGCCGCCGACGACGGTGTAGGGGGCGACGTCGCGGGTAACCAGGGAGGCGGTCGCGATGATGGCGCCATTGCCGATCGCGACCCCGGGCATCACGGTCACGTCGCGGCCGAACCAGACGTCATGACCCACCACAGTGTTGCCTTTGCTGGAGGCGTGGCTCTGAAAGGTCTCCAGCGTCGCGTCCTGCCAGCGCCCGGGAAAGATGGTGAAGGGAAACGTGGACGGGCCGCTGCTCAGGTGGTTGGCGGCCGCCATGAGGAACCGCACTCCAGCCGCAATCGCGCAGAACTTGCCGATCAGGAGCAGCTCGGGGCCGTAGCCGTAGAGCACGCGCTGCTCCTCGAAGCTTCCGGTGTCCTCGGAAGCGTCGTAGTAGGTGTACTGACCGACCCTGACCTTCTCGGAAGTGATAGTGGGGCGGACGAATACGCAGAAACGTTCCTGGGCAGGCAGTGGGTAGGGATGGGTCGGGTCGGGTCGGGTCGGGTACGGTCAATGCTCCTCCTGGCGCGGCAGTCACACATGACAGTGGCTTCTCGCTCGTGCACGAGACGGTGACACCGCGTGCATGAGACGCGGACACGCCGGAGGGGCGTCATGACCGGAAGAATCGGAGCGCCTCCTTGAGGCGCTGCACCGTCTCGGGCGCAAGGACCAGTTCGATGGAGACATGCTGATTGGCCCCGAAAACTCGGCCATCGATGGCCAGCGTCAGCGTCTCCTGACCGTCGGCGAGGTCGGGACTGAACACATGGCTGCTGCTCATCCGGACGTCGGTGTCGACGATGAGACCGTAGCCGGCCAACTCCTCACCCATCAGGATGCAGCCCTGCGACATGTCGGAGCCGACTCCCTTCAACCGCCGTCCCGGCACCCACAGCCACGGTTCACCGCGGTCAATCCGCCGCATGTGCTCGGCACACACCGGTGCCGGCCGCGGCTCGTCGTCTGTGGTGATACTGCTGATAGTCACTTCATCATGCGGATCGCTGCAGTGACCGCCGCAGTGAATCACCATGCAGGAGGGTGGCGGCATGGTCGACATCCTTCCGGCGCAGCGGTATTGGAAATCCCATCGTCGCACGACGGGCTGGGCGGCCGGTATTTCACTGGCCAGGGTGAATGCTATGTTGTGTGGCGCCGGAGTTCACGGTTTCTGGCAACGAGTTGGCCAGGTAGCGGATCGCGGTGACGCTCGGCAGGAAGCAATAGGCGCCACCGCGGGTGGTGACGAATCGGGGGAGTCCTGGCAGAATCATCGGTCCCTCCGGCTTCGGTATCGAGAAGCTTCCGGACCCATCGGCCTGGGCGCCGATCACAGGGTCCTTAGTGCGTCCGAGCCCCGCCGTGAATATGCCGTCATTGGCCCATTCGGCCATGAGGAACTCGAACTGATCGCGCAGGCTTACCCCGATGAACAGGCCCAGCAGTCCGCGGTCCTTCCCGTCCCGCGGGTGTGCCGGATCATAGGGCGGACCGTAGGTGATGCCGCGCCGCACAATGCGGTGCAGATGACCGCCATTGCCAGCGACGCGTTGCCCGCGTGGATGCATCCGTCGGATATGCGATCCGACCGGGCACCGGTAACCTCGATCATCATCCTCGTAGTCGAAGTCGTTCAGCGCGTCGGGCGGGATTGGTGGATTGGGTGTGTCGGTGTCCGGTGACAGGACGAGTGGCGTGCCATTGGGCCAGCGTCCGCACAGCTTCGCCTCGATGAACTCCTTCGACACCCCGTTCGCCGACGCCTGCTCGCCGGCGAATTCCGCAAACGCGTCGACGTCCTGTTCTAGCACCCGGAAAGCAGCGAAGCTGCCATTGATACCCAGCTCCGGCGGCGCCGGCACCGGATAACTGAAACCGACGTGCTGGCTAGGGTATCCGAGCAGGAACTCCCCGACCGGTGCCAGTAGTAGATGATCCGGTAGCCCAGAGAGCGGGACATCCGCAATGACGGGCTGAGACAGGCCGTCGCGATAACCGAAATGTGTGACGGTGTTCGGCAGCCACGTGCCGTCGTGGCGGCCCCCCTCGACGCAGCCGGCTGACCACGCCTGTTCCAGTTGCTTCGTCGCGGCGTCGAGAGCATCCGACGACTGGGCGAAGAGCATTACCAGCAAGTGCAGTGCGGGATCAGCCAGCCACGGCAGCCACAGCTGCGGGCTGCAGGGACCGACATCACCGACCCTGGCGGCGCGCTGCGCCGCGCCTTGTGCATATTCCGCGGGAAAGCTGTCCAGGGAAACTGGTGGCACCCCCAGTGCCGCCAGGCCCCGGAACGTGATCCCGAGGTTGACACAGCATTGTGGTTTTGCTTGCCAAGGTTGCGCGGTGGTGACGGACACGGCAGCGGTGTCGCCGGTGCTGAGAGTGCCGAGGAAAGCGCGCGCAGCCCGCGGCTCGCGCACAGTCAGGCCGAGATATCGCGCCGCTGGCATCGTGTAGCCGCGCACGATGAGACCCTGCACATCTGCCAGGTCGACCACCGGCATCGCTGTATTTCTCCTTTCAGGTCATCAGCGCGCTGCGCTGGCCGCGCTGAGTATGTCGAGTACTGTTCGATCGGGGTACGCGCTGTAGAACGTTCCCACACAGCGAAAGTCGTGGGCGCGGATATAGTCAAGAAACTCCTGGCGATAAGTCTGCACCGGCAGCGGCGGCCCGTCTTCGACGTGCTCCATGAGCATATTGAAGACGTCACCGATTTCGTTGATGAACTCGTTGATGTAAGCCTCGAAGTCACCATCGTAGGTGGTGATCACCGCGAGTTGGTCGTTGTCCAGAAACACGAACCTGGCGAAGTGCACGGTAGCGATCTTGTTCAGCGCTATCGTGACCGGGCTCTTGTCCGGTGGCAAGGACTGTAGATGCTCGACGGTCTTTCGAAGGGCTGCGTAGTCGTCTGGAGACTTCGCCTTCATTACCATCGTAAGAGGATTCTGGACGGGCGGCGGCGGTTCGGCCATGGCATCTCCTTCCGGTTGGCGGCAGCGCCCTCGTGAAAAGTGGCTCGGTTGTCTGTCGGTTTGTCCTGCATCGGTGCCTGCCACAGCATGATCAGGTCAGCGGCACCACCTCACCGGCAACCTGTACACTGTACACTCTCAGTACATTGTCCTCGATGCGTACAGTGTGAAGGGTGTCGGAGATGCCGCCATCGGCCAAACGGGTGTACACCTGTCCCGTTGTGATTCCCAGTGCGTAGCGGCGAGCGAGGAGGGATCATCGTTGAACGATCAGCCGAGTACCTCTCGCGTCCGCTCCGGCGGGCCGACCTGGGTCGATGTTGACCCCAGTAAGGACTACACGCGACCGTTGCCGCTGTCTCGCCCCCGGATCGTCCGGGCCGCTTTGCAACTTGTCGACGATAAGGGCCTTGCCGCCTTGACCATGCGAGCGCTCGCCACCGAACTAGAGGTCTCGCCAATGGCCTTGTACAACCATGTGCGGGACAAGGACGATCTAGTCGACCTCATGGTGGATCTGATGCTCGGTGAGGTGGACTGTTCTGTCACCGAAGGTGACTGGGTGACCCAGCTACGCGCATTGGTGCTTAGCTACCACCAGGCATTGTCCGCGCACCACCAGCTTGCCCGGGTGTACAGC
>DASVWA010000503.1:0-8586 GCA_036389855.1 Pseudonocardiaceae bacterium | reverse complement strand
CGCCTTGGCCAGCAGCGTGGTCAACGTCCACAGCGGCAAGGTGTTGCGTTGTTGGGGGCCAAAGCCCAGACCGCCGTACTCCCGTGGCACGGCAGCGGCCAGCAGACCGGCGGCAAACAGGTCGTCGAAGTCCTCAGCGGGGAAAGCGGCCCGGCGGTCGTAGCCGTCGGCGCGGGCGGCGAAGACATCCTCGGCTAGTTTCACCGTCTGCTCCAAGACCGCCCACTCGCCAGGAGCCAGACCGTGACCGAGGCATCCGATCATGGCCGTTCCACACCGTCGGGTCGGTAGAAGTGGGCCCGGTACATCACGTTCCGCAGGAATCCGAAGTCATAGCTTGCGGTGAACGCCGTCGCGGTCGGTGACGACGCCTGGGCGGCGTACGTACAGGCCTGGGTTTCGCCCCAGTCACGGGGTTCTAGGCTTCCGGTACCGAAGGCCCGCACCCGTGCTCCTTCGTCGTGTCCGGTCACGAGGATCCGCAGGATTCCGCCGCTGGCATCCCGGTTGTTGTGCCAGTCGCCCAGCAGCACCGATGGGTCCAGCGCGAGTGATACGGCCGATCCGGTGTTGGTCACGGCACCTCCATGGTCGTCAGGTCGGACAACCGGGAGCGGCTGGTTCGCCCCCGGACAGCAGGAAACGCGCAAGCCCGCCGGGCATCGACCGTCCTGTGAGCAGATGGAACTGCTCTTGCACCTCCAAAAGCAAGACCTCCCAGCCATCGACAGCCCGCAAGCCCCGGGCACGGGCGGCGACCATCACAGGTGTGGGCGGATCGCGGTAGACCATGTCCACGATCACAGTGTCCGGTCCGGCACCCATGACGGGGAACGGTTCTCGCTCCACCAGCGGTGTGGCGTGCACGACCAGCCCATGGCTGTGAGGACAGAAGCGTGACAACGGAACGAAGGGCAGGCCAAACAGGCGGGCTGCCTGACTGCCGCGCCGCCATCCGCGGTTGACCACGGTCACCTCCGCCCCGGCCTGCTGCAGTGCCATCGCGACAGCCCGGCCGGTACCACCGCATCCGATGACGGCTGCTCGACGCCCAGCTGGGGCGATTCCAGTTTGAGCGAGGGCCTGCAGGACGCTGGCAGGGTCGGTGGTGTCCGCGCGCCAGAGCCCGTCGTCCTCCCACAGCACATTGGCGGCGCCGCAGCCGCGCGCCACCGGACTGGGCAGGTCAGCCAACTCCAGTGCGTCTTCCTTATGCGGAGCGGCTACCGTCACCCCCCGCAGCGCCAGCCCCGCCATCGCCAGATCCGAGCCAACCATCGCCCGCCAGAAGCGGGGTAAGTGGTCCACCTGGAAGGGCAAGTAAAGCGCGGGCAAGCTCAGACGACGGTAGGCGCCGTTGTGCAGCCGCGGCGAGGCCGACTGGCCAGGAGCGCGTCCGACGATGCCGAACAGGCTGCTCAAATGGGGTAGGTCGGGCAATCCGTAGTCCGTCTTGAGCTGCTCGACACTCGGTGTTCCGTCCAACCCCGGCGTAGCTGGGCGACCGAAAACTACCGGCGCTCCCAGCCATGGGGACAGGATGCGACTCCAGGTACCAGCTGCGCCGGTCGCGAATGCGGTCACGTCCGCGCGACCCAGCGTGGCCAGCAGCAGCACCGGTGACAGCGCAGCTTCCGCCGAGGTCGCTTCGGGGGCCAGCAGATACTGTGCCGCCGGCGTGGCCGCCATCTGCTGGAACAGCTTCCGTAATCCGGCCGGATCAGTCGCCGCGCCGTACCAGGAGATCCGCCGTCGATGCGCAGGGACAGCAGCCAGCAGCTCCGGGGCCAGATCCCCGGGCCACTCCAGATCAATCAAATTGTAGTGGGCGGCGGCACCCAGCAGCCGGGCATTCCGTGCGGGTCCATGGGGGCAACACCCACGTTGGGCGGGGGTGGGCAGTCGGTAGATCAGGGTGCCGGTGAAGTGCCGTCGCAGCAACCGCGGATCCGGATCGGCGGTCAGATCGGCACGCACCTCCAGGGCGTCGACTACTTGGCCCAAGCTCATCAGGCGCAGGCTGGTCAATTCCGGAGGGGCGGCGAGTACCGCCACCATCATCGCCCGCCGCCCGGTGTGACCAGGTGCCGGTCTCAGCTGTGCCACTGGACGTACTCCTCCAGGCGTATCCGATCCGGGACGAACCGATTCACCGGTGCGGTGTCGTCGGCATACCCGACAGCCAGACTGCAGACGATGAGGCAATCGATCCAGAGCCACCACGGCAGCCACCAGAGAAAGGATCAGTGCGAGCCAGGAATACCACGCAACCTGCCGCCTCCGAGTGATATCCCCAGGGGACAGGATCAGGACATCCCCGCGCATCAGCAGCAACATGAACAGGATGGAACGGCTGCGAAAGTGAAGTTGAAGGCGGTGGTGGTAATGATGAGCGCGGTGAAAAGCTCGCGGCGAGTTGGCGACAGTCCCGGAAGCGGCGGGGTCCGCGTTGCAGGTCCCTGGCTTGGACGAACTCCATGAGGTCCCGGCCGTTGGCCCGGTCACTGGCCCGGCGTTTCGCTATCCACGCCAGCACGTCTCGCTCGATCTCGGGTCGCAGCGTGTCACCCGGGGTGACCACCAAGTAGCAATTAGCACTTTCGGTAGTGGCCTGCAGATAAGGCGGCCCACCGTGTGCTCGAACGCCACGGCAGGGCCTAGATCCCGACTGGGCGTCGGTCGCCTCGATCCGACCCTCCTCGATGGCCGCGACCCCCGCCCTCGCCTGTCATGGCGCGATGGTGCTCCGCAAGCGGCCGGCTGACCAGCGCGCTTCACGCTCCTGTGTGCAAGTGTCAATCAAGGTCCCGCGATGGACACTTCCGCACCAGGAGGTACCGATGAGCCGACGAGCAAACAACCCCCTATGGAACCTTCGTTTCGTCACCGCTGAACTGACCGAAGCCACAGGCGTTCTCGCCGAGCACGTCGTCGAGAACCGAGAGCTGTACGAGTGGGTCACGGCAGTCGCCCGCCACGCGGAAGCAGTGGACGCCGCCGTGCGGAGCCTGGCGTCAAGCTGAGCGCCGGGCTGGACTGACGACAACGGCCCCCGGTCAGCACCAGAGGGCCGTCTCGTGGCCGCTGTGTCGACACCGCGGTGGAGGTGCGCCGGCCAGGCAACCGATGACACACGGCCCCGCGCCGCAGCCGGCAACTCGCCAGGGTCACCGTCGGAGGCCGCCCTCCAGGCTCACGCGCTCAAGACGGGCGGTCCCCGTTACCAGGCAGCGCCCCGAACGCCCGCTGGTACCGCGCCAGCTCGATCAGGGAGCGGGCAGTGCCAGCGACCTTGACACCAGAGCGGTACCAGATATGGCCGCCACCGGTCAGAGCACGGGCAACGGGGACGCAGCGACACCGTTGCGGCTGGATGGGCCGGATAGCTTCCTGCACCTGGTGGTGGCATCACCGGGTTCGTTTTTGGCTCCGCGGCCACTACCGCGCGAACGGATACCCGTGGCGCGCCCGCCGACACCCGGACGTGACACCGGTCAGAGCGGTTTGTTTCATCCCGCATGGTGGTAGCTATGCGGGGCTTGGAGCGTAGCAACCTGACCGTTCACGGCAAGGAGTGTGAAGTGATTGAGCAGTGGGACTCGCCGACACCCCCGCAGGACACCGGATCGCCGGACTCCGTCGAGCGTGACGGCGCGGCTCTCAGCAGTGCTGAAGACCTTGACGAGGACCGGTTGCGGGTAGATCCCCTGGAGGCGGGCATGGACCCGCCTGAAGGGTGGACAGCCGCCGACAAGTACGGGGTGACGCCGTTCGAACAGGCTCACCCCCGGCCGTTGAGCGACCGGTTGGCTGAGGAGCAACCCGATGTTCAGCCCGAGCCGACCACCGCTTCTGAAGCGGTCGGATCAACAAGCCAAACAAAGGAAGGTGACGTCGAACTGCTCGACGAGCCGAATGGCGGCGAAGAGACGGACGTGGACCCAGTTGTCGATCTTGACGCGGAGGTGTTGGCGGAGGCGGTCGGCCGCGGGCAGGTTGCCGACGAGGCGGGCGGTTCCGTCGCCAGCGCAATGCGGACACCACACTGATCGATTAACGCATGACGCCATGTGGACAGCACAAGCCCCAGAATCTGTCGAGTTACGCCGAGGAGGTGTACCCCCAAAGCCGGCCAGGGCGGCACCGCCGCGCGACGTCCACCCCGGCGCCAGCGCGGTGGCGGCCCTCTTGGCGCTGGCCTTAACCGACCTCGGGTGGCAGGTGGGCAAGCGGTCGTCTTGTCAAGGACGCTGACCGATGCCGGTGATGTACTCGCGCATGCGCATCGGGCCGCTAGTGTTCCGCGCGAGCGGGGGTGTGTCCATGCCTGCGCCCTCGCGTAGCCCGTCGAGGAACGCCTGGATCGCATCGAGTGCGCTGTGCCGAGGTGACCAGCCGAGCTCGGTGCGCGCGCGTGTCACGTCCATGATGGGCAGCCGCAGCACCGCGTCGAAAAGGTGTGGTGACGCGGGTAAGAGGTGCAGGTGCCATGCGGTGGCCAGGGCGGCCCGCAGCGCAGCGGGGGGCACTTGGAATGTCCGCGCGCCCAGCAGCTTGGCCAGTTGCGCGGCGTCGATCACGGGCTCGGCGGCGAGGTTGAACGCTCCGCGTACCTGCCGCGTGGCCGCCAGCCGGTATGCCTCGCCCGCGTCGGCAGAGTGCAGCGCCTGAAAGCGCAGTCCCGGCAGATCCGGCACAACCGGGATCAGGCTCGGTCTCGCAAGCCCGTTCGGTAGCAACGGGCCGGCGAACAGCCGCCGCTGCTCTTCGGCCGACTCGCGCTTGAAGATGAATCCCGGTCGCAGTCGGACCACCCTGGTCTGAGGATGCTCGTGTTCGAACGTATCGAGGACCCGCTCGACGTAGGCCTTCTCCCGGGTGTACCCAGCGTTGGGCCAGCCGTGGGTAGGCCAACTCTCGTCAACCCTTCGGTCCTTCGGGCCCGGCGAGTATGCGCCCACCGACGAGGCGTACACCACCGTTCGCACGCCCGCGTCAGCCGCTGCGCGAAAGACCCGGATGCTGCCCTCGACGTTGGCTCTCCAGGTGGTGACGGGGTCATGGGTGGGTTGGAACAACCACGCCAGATGGATCAGCGCGTCCGCGCCGCGCAGGTGCGCGGCCAGCTCATCTTTCGCAACGTCCACCTGCGCCCACTGGGTCTTGGGCGCCTGCCAGTTCGGCAACCGCCGGGCCAGGCCAAGTATTGAGGTGACGCCCGCATCCGGGGCCAGAGACTCGATCACACTCGTGCCGACGTTGCCAGTAGCGCCCGTGATCACTATGTGCATTGCAGAAAGATTCCCCCAAGCGCGAACAATCAAACGGCGCCGTGCGGCGGCAACAACGACGCGTCGCCCTGGAAGGTCGCAGGAATCCCTGGGCATGGCGCCGTCCTCGCCGACGCGGGCATCGAAGTCGCGAAGACGGCTCCGTCTGCGTGGCCGAGCTCGGGCGAGAATCAGCGACACCTCCGTGGAGGATGGCATGGCTGGATAGTGCCCACCCCTCTGTGATGTGGCAGGCCAAGGGCAGCAGCTCGGCGAGCACTCGCGGATACGCGGGGGGCCTCGCGCGAGCCCCGGATCTCCGCGGGAGGGCGCGGGTGTGACCGCCGCTGTGGTGGGTACTCCACCCGCGCGGTGGGTCCGCGCCGTGCCCTGACCCTGCGCCGCGATGGCGTACCGGACGAGGAGCCCCGTGGAGATCATCCCCATTGACGAGCATCAGCTGCTGATCTTCTGGGTGCAGTTCGTCGTCTTAGTGCTGGTGGCCCGCTTGCTCGGCGCGCTGATGAACCGCATCGGCCAGCCAGCGGTCGTTGGCGAGCTTGCGGCTGGCCTGGTGCTGGGGCCCACGGTGCTTGGTGCGCTATGGCCTTCGGGTGCGGAGTGGCTTTTCCCTCGGGACGAGGCTCAGTCGGCAATGCTGCTCATCGTCGCCTGGGTTGGCATCGTGATGTTGTTGATCCTCACCGGCTTCGAGACCGACCTCGCGCTGATCCGCCGACTCGGGATGGCAGCGGTGGCGGTGGCGGCCGGCAGCGTGATCGTGCCGTTCGTGCTAGGGCTCGGGACCGGGTTCGTATTGCCCGGGGAGTTCATCGGCCAGGGACAGGGGACGCTGGTCTTCGCGCTGTTCATCGGAGCCGCGCTGAGCATCTCCTCGCTGCCCGTGATCGCGAAAATCCTCAGCGAGCTGGGGATGACCCGCCGGAACTTCGGTCAGCTCACGCTTGCCGCCGGGATGACGAACGACGTCATCGGCTGGCTGATCCTGGGCGTCATCGCGAGCATGGCCCGGTCAGGGTCGGTGCAGGTGGGTGACCTGTCGGTGACGGTCATCGGGATGGTCTTGTTTCTCGGGTTGGCGTTCACGTTCGGTCAGCGCGGCGTGGACCGGCTGCTGCGCCGGGTCCGTGAACGCCGCGGCGGCATCGCCGGGGCGATGTCCGTGACCCTCATTGTGGCGTTCGGCGCTGGCGCGATCACGCAGGCGCTGGGCGTCGAGGCGGTCCTCGGGGCGTTCATCGCCGGCATCGTGCTCGGGCAGTCGAAGTTCCAGGACAGCCGGATCCGGTCCAATCTCGAGAGCATCACGCTCACTGTCTTCGCGCCGCTGTTTTTCGCCACCGCCGGGCTGCGGGTGGACCTGGGACTGCTCAGCGATCCCACCGTGCTGCTGTGGAGCGTGATCGTGATAGCTGTCGCGAGCATTGCAAAACTGCTCGGGGCATATGCCGGTGCACGCTTAGCGCGGTTGCCCAACCAGGAGGCGTTGGCCCTCGGCGTTGGGCTCAACGCGCGCGGCGCGCTGGAGATCGTGATCGCGACTGTGGGCCTGTCGCTTGGCGTACTCAACACCCGCAGCTACACCGTGGTGGTCCTGATGGCGATTGTCACGTCGATGGCCGCCCCGCCGCTGCTGCGGATGATCGCGAAGCGCTGGCGGGGCAGCGACGAGGAGCAGGAGCGGCTGCAGCGGGAGGAGACGCTCAGCAGCAACCTGCTGGTCAGGGCCAACCGGATCTTGCTGCCGGTGCAGCGCGGTGAGGGTTCAGTGATGGCGGCGAAGATCCTTGACCTTGCCTGGCCGCGGGACAACGAGGCGACCGTGCTCGCGGTTGGTGCCGGGGGCGATGGCGAGCTCAGCTCGATTCGGGAGGTCTTCGAGCATCGCCCGGTCGAGGAGGAGGCGGTCGACAGCGGTGATCCGGTCGCCACGGTCATCGAACGCATGGCCCTCGGCTACGGCGTCGTTGGTCTCGGCGCCGGCGAGGGGATGCGCGAAGGTGTGCTGACCTCGTCACTTACCGACGAGCTGCTCTCGCAGACGACGCTGCCGATGCTCGTTGTGCGCGAGGGCCCGCAGGCCCAGGTGCAGGCGGTGTCGGGCTTCTCGACCGTGCTGGTGCCCGTGATCGGGACGGTGCCGAACCGCGCCGCGCAGGAGCTGGCCTACAGCCTCGCCGCCCGGGCCGGTGCGGAGGTGGTGATCCTGCACGTCGAGCCCGAGCGCCGGTCCAATGGCCGGCGTACGGCGCTGCGCGAGCGCAGCGGCGGCACGGTCGCGGGGCAGGTCCTTGAGGAGGCACGGGATCTAGCCCGGCGGCTTGGCGTGTCGCCGCGGGCGCTGGTGCGCACCGGTTCGCCGACCGAGGAGATCATCGCGGCCGTGCGCGAGACCGAGGCAGACCTCGTCGTGCTCGGCAGCGAGTTGCGACCGATGGTGCCGGGCGAGCCATTTCTCGGGCACCTCGTCGAGCACGTGATCAACGAGGCGGAGGCGACCGTCGCGGTCGTCGCCGCGCCGCCGCAGTGGCTGGCCGCGCAAGCCGGCGGTAGCCACTGATCTGATCTGCGGCCATGTCAGCTGCGCGGGCCTGCTGGGCAGGTTCGCTGCCGTGTCAGCGTACTGCGTCGTGATCGCTCGCTGATGGGTCTCCGCGGCGTCCACCGCGTGGTCGACCCGAAGATCGGGTCGACGTACTCGAGCTGGCCAGCGGAGGTGGTGGCGACTGCCCCGGCTTGCTCGAGTCAGTGACTCCGGTACCGACCTGGAACGGATGCCCCGGAATAGTTGAAGGCTCAACATTGTTCCGCAATATGTAGTTGAGATATCAACCAAAGGAGCGATACCAGTGAGCACCGTTATGACCACCACCCCCGCCGAGACCCTGTCCGGCGAGTACGTCCTCGACCCCGCCCACTCGCGCATCGGCTTTGTCGCCCGCCACGCCATGGTGACCAAGGTCCGCGGTTCATTCAACGAGTTCGAAGGCAAGGGCTACTTCGACGCCGCCGACCCGTCGCGGTCGCACCTGGAGGTGACGATCAAGGCGGCCAGCATCGACACCCGCAACGCCGACCGCGATGCTCACCTGCGCACCAACGACTTCTTCGACATGGAGACCTACCCGGAGATCTGGTTCGTGAGTACGGCGGTCGAGCGCGTCGACGAGACCACCTACCGGGTGACCGGTGACCTAACCATCAAGGGCGTCACAAGGCCCGTGACCACCGACTTCGAGTACACCGGCAGCGCCGTCGACCCATTCGGCAACCAGCGCCTCGGCCTCGAAGGCAC
>DASVWA010000502.1:0-1574 GCA_036389855.1 Pseudonocardiaceae bacterium | reverse complement strand
GGCTGTGCGCAAGAGCTGGTAGAGCGTCAGCAACGCCCAGACCTCTTGCTCGACTCCGGCGCGGTCCCCGGAGCGCAGGACATGTCCGGCGAGCAGAGTGTGGCGCAGCGCCAGGTAGGCCGTCTCGATCTCCCAGCGTTCGTGGTAGAGCCGAATCAGCCCGGCGGCGGGAAACCGGCGATCGTCGAGCAGGGTGGTGATCAACCTGTAGTGGTTGTGCACGGTGGTGCCGTCGGTCCCGCGCACCGTCAGCTCGGTCTCGATGATCCGCACGGGCAGCCCGGCCAGCTGAGACAGGTAGGAGCCATCCGGCAGGTGACGCAACACCGCGGGTTTGCGGCTACTGCCGGCGCGGACGAGCAGTTTCGCGCCGGTGCGGTCCACCTCGGCGAGGAAGGGTGCCGAGTCGAAGGCCCGGTCGGCCAACAGCAGCATGCCCGGACTCAGCAGCCTCAGCAGTCGCCGCGCCAGGTGGGCTTCGTCGCGGTCACCGGGCGTGCCGATGGCCCCGCCGATCACGGCACCGAGCAAGCCGCGGGTGCCGGTCTCGACCAGGCACATCAACCGCAGCGTCGGATAGCCAGCGAAGGCCAATCGGTACCAGATGCGGCCGATCCAGCAGCGGTTGCGTTCGGTGTCGGGAATCTTCAGCGAATTGATGCCATCGAAGGCGACCGTGCGCATCCCCGCAAAGCACACGCCCGGGGTCCGCGGCTGCGCCAACGGCCCGGCAACCACCTCAACAACGCCTTAAACGGGGCCGGACCCAACCGGCGGCGCAGCTCACGCAGCGCCTTCTCCGACACCGCAGGCACGACCAGGCCGGCAGCGACCAGGCCCGCGCACAGCTTGGCCCAGACCCGGGCATAGCCAATCCGGGGGAACAACCCGAGCGCGAGCACGAAGTAGACCCCGGTGCGCGACGGCAATGCGCGCAGCCGCTGCTGCAGCGTGCCCGTCTGCGCCAGCACGTCATCGACGAGCTCGAAGGGCAAATAGCGGGTCAGCTCGCCGAGATGACCGGGAGCGAACACCCCGGCGGCGACGGTGATTGTTCGGGTCAGGGTCGTGGTCATGACAGACTGCGCAGGCAACGGGACCTCTGGTGATGTAGGGAAGATCGCGACGGGTCCGACCTACCAGAGGTCCCGTCGCCCAACGATCACCTGCGCAATGACTCGCCCTGGCATCTGCCAGCAGCCCCCGCGATGCGCCCCAACCGGCTAACCCCTTCTCCCGGCCGATCCCCGGGTAGTAGCCGCTCTAGGAACGAGGCAAGGTTCAGCGGCCCGCAGCGCAACCAGCACGAACAACCTTGCACCGGGACAAGCGCCATCCACACTCACACCACCCCGAGAAGCGACACGCCCAGCCTCTCCGCATCCTGGACGTGATCGCCAAACCGCTAACTCCGCGGCATTGGCTGCGCGATGGCGCTGCGCGCCACCCTGGACCTGCGAGCCTCTGCGGCCCCTCCGGGCAGCGTTGCGGGCAGGCCAGAGCCTGCCCTCCACATCGCGCGGCACCCCCAGACAGCACAACTGAACTGCACTGATCAAAGTCCTAGGCCGTTT
>DASVWA010000501.1:0-1712 GCA_036389855.1 Pseudonocardiaceae bacterium | reverse complement strand
GCTGTACATCGGTATCGTGGTGGCCAACTTCGTCTGGCTCTGGCCCATCCTCACCGGTGGCTCGATCACCCCCGAGCACTGGAACGCCCAGCTGTGGCTGCCTTCCTGGCGCTGAGTCCGCTCATCTGGATCGTCGCAGTTGGTTAAGAGCGACCGGCAAATGATCGTTAGCGGAGCCGTCGAGTGGTGGGTCTGGTTGGCCAGCGGTAGTGGGTGCGGGCTTGGTTGATGAGGCGGCGGATGACGGTCAGGGTGGCAGCGAGGTAGAGGTAGAACTCGACAATGATCTTGCGCTTGTCGGTGAACCGGCGGAGCTTGCCGTAGCCGTTCATCCACGAGTGGCACCGTTCGACGGGCCAGCGCTTGCCGGCCTGGATCGGGGCGGGTGTGCCCTTGGCCGCGATCTGGGCGTGGTAGCCCAGGATCTCGAGCAGATCGCGAGTCTTGTCTGAGTCGTAGCCGCGGTCCAGGTGCATGCGTGGTTGGTCGGGCAGCGGTCCGATCATGTCGCAGATCCTGGCCAGGGTGGGCTGCAGCAGTGGGGAGTCGTGATCGTTGGCCCGCGCCGCGACGAGGTGCAGTGGGATCCCGTCGCCGTCACAGGCGACAGAGCGTTTGGTGCCCTGTTTACCCCGGTCAACAGGGCTGCGTCCGGACACCTCACCGCCACAGGGCGACTTCGTGATCGCCCCATCGACGGCGAGATCATCGAGGCTCAAGCCGATCATTCGGTCGTAGGCGTCGAGTCCGAGCCGCAACAGCTCCTGGGCGAACCCGGCCTCGGCCCACTGGGCCAGTCGACGACGGATGGTGCGGTCCGAACACCCCGGACTGGCCAGGCGTTCATAGCCGCTGCCGTGCACCAGCGCGGCGATCACGTGGTCGAACACGACCCGGTCCGGAACCCGGCGGCGGTGACAGCCCCACGGGTGGGTCGGGGAGAACTCCGGGCGGTCCGGCTCCCCGATCAGAGAAGCGAACTCGACCCACAGCGGTTCGATCAGGGAAGCTGGCAGCAGAGGCACGGACCCTCCGAGTGAGCATCAGGACATCAGCAATCCGATGATCACTTGCGGGTCCGTGTCTCTGCCTGGAACGACACGCCACCATCTCATTTGCCGGACGCTCTTAGATACAGTTTCGCCGTGGATGTGCCCAACACAGGGTCGGGGTGGCTCTACTACGACGACCCCGTGGTGTTCGACAGGTACACCCGGCATCACGACTCGGGCATCTCCAGTCCCAATCATGTGATGGAGAAGCCAGCTGTTTTGGTCGAGATCGGCGATCCGATCGGCCTGCGAGTGCTCGATCTGGGTTGCGGTGATGCCAGCCTCGGGCGCGATCCTGCTTGGGGCAGGTGCCGCCAGTTACGTCGGCATCCGATGGTCCGCAGAATATGATCCGGCGAGCACGTGAACGGCTAAGCAAATCACCGAACCATCGGACAGTGCACGCGGGCGCTCACCGACGCCGGGTTGCCCCTCACCGGGCTAGGAAAGTGCGAACCCGTCGCCGAGCGGTTCGTCGGCGATGTTGAGGAACTCGCCCGCCGTCGTGGGGTTCCGCTTTTCCTGCTCCTGAGCAGTCGGCGCCAACCCAGTCCGTCGGCGTCAGTCCCAGACGCCCGGCGAGTGCCAAGGAGCATTCTCTGTTGGTGAAGCGCTATATCCTGACCGGTGCGCCCGGCGCTGGGAAGACCTCGATCCTGC
>DASVWA010000500.1:0-4431 GCA_036389855.1 Pseudonocardiaceae bacterium | reverse complement strand
GCTGCCTGACGCAGAGGCCTGGCTGGTGGCCGCGTTGGCCGATGCGGCGGAATCGCCGGCTGCCCCGGGGCGGGTCCTGGCCGTCCTCGGCGGCCGGGGTGGCGCCGGGGCCTCGGTATTCGCCGTCGCCGTGGCGGTGGCCGTAGCCGAGTCCGGTCGCCACGCCTTGCTGATTGACTGCGACGCGCTGGGCGGTGGCCTTGATCTGGCCATGGGTGCGGAGGAGACGGACGGGCTGCGCTGGTCCGGGCTCGCGCTCGGCGGCGGCCGGGTGCCGGCCACCGCACTGCATGCAGCGCTGCCCACCCCCCGGATTGGGTACCGAGCTGAGCTGACCGTGCTGTCCTGTGACCGAGACGGCACCGGACCGGACGGGGCAGCGGTGTGCGCGGTCTGTGCTGCCGGGCGGCGAGCCGGGGAGACGGTGGTCTGCGATATACCCCGGTATCCGTGCGAGCCTGCAGCCGCGGCGCTGGACATCGCGGATCTGGCGGTGCTGGTTGTGCCGGCAGAGGTTCGGGCCTGCGCGGCGGCCGCGACGGTAGCGGCGCAGGCGCTGCGCCATGGGGTCGCGCTGCAGTTGGTGGTGCGTGGACCCGCTCCGGGCGGGCTCAGTCCTGAGGATGTCAGCCGGGCCCTGAACCTGCCCTTGCTCGCCGCCATGCGGCCGCAGCCAGGGCTGGCCGCAGCGCTGGATCGCGGCGCGGTGCCAGGTCGATCACGGGGACCGTTGGCTGCCGCTGCCCGCCAGGTGCTGGCGGTGCTGGATGGTCCGGGCCGCGTGCAGGGCAGGGTGGCGTGACCGGGTCTGGCCAGCACCGCGGCACCGGTGCGGCCCTGGTCGATCGGGTCCGCCATCGGCTGGCTGCTGATGGCGCAACGGTCTCTCCGGGCGCGGTGGCGGCTGCGGTGCGGGCTGAGTCCGATGGTGTGCTGGCCGACCTGCAGGTGCTCTCGGCGCTGCGGGAGCTGCAACGCGAGCTCATCGGAGCCGGTCCGCTCGAGCCGCTGCTGGCCGATCCAACGACCACCGACGTGCTGGTCAGCGCTCCTGACCAGGTGTGGGTGGAGCAGGCTGGCGCGTTGCGCCGAACCCAGGTGCGGTTCGCCGACGCCGAAGCGGTCCGCCGGCTGGCTCAGCGACTGGCGCTGGCCGCGGGCCGCCGCCTGGACGACGCCTCGCCTTACGTCGACGCTCCCTTGCCCGGTGGTATCCGGTTGCATGCCGTGCTGCCGCCGATCGCCACCGGCTGCACCTGTATCTCGTTGCGCGTGCTCCGACCCGCCACGCACGGGCTGGACGCGTTGCAGCAAGCAGGCAGCGTGGCACCCGAGGTGGGTGCGCTGCTCCGCGCCGTCATCTCCGCCCGGCTGGCCTTCCTGGTGGTGGGCGGTACCGGCAGCGGGAAGACCACGCTGCTGGCTGCGTTGCTGGGCTGCGTCGCCGCCGGCGAGCGGATCGTGTGCGTGGAGGAAGCCCCCGAGTTGGAGCCGGGACACCCGCATGTCGTGCGGTTGACCACCCGGCAGCCCAATATCGAAGGCGCCGGCGAGGTGACGCTGCGCGATCTGGTGCGCCAGGCGCTGCGGATGCGCCCGGACCGCCTGGTGGTCGGGGAGGTGCGTGGCCCGGAGGTATGCGAGCTGCTGGCCGCGCTGAACACCGGCCACCAGGGGGGCGCCGGAACCTTGCACGCGAACTCCCCGGCCGAAGTGCCCGCACGGTTGGAGGCCCTGGCGGCACTGGGTGGCATGCCGCGCGATGCACTGCACAGCCAGCTCGCCGCTGCCGTGCACGTGGTGTTGCACGTGGTGCGATGCAGTGACCTTTCTGGGGCGCGCAGACTGGCCGCAGTGGGTGTGCTGGAACGCGATGGCGATCTGGTCCGCGTCTTTCCGGCATGGCAAGACGGCCGCTGGGGACCGGGTGAGCAGCGTCTGCGGGACCTGCTCGGCGGCCACTGCTTCGACGGCCAACGCCTTGACGGCCACAGCGCGGGTGCGGCGTGCTGAGCCTGGCGGTGGCCACGCTGGCTGCCGCCGCGCTGAGCTGGCCGGCTGGTGCAGGCCGGGGTCGGCTCACCGAACTGCATCGCAGACGGTGGCGAGTACCGCAAGGCGCGACCGGCTCGACGTGGGTCAAGCAACGTTGCCTGCTGTTGTCGACCCTGGCCGCGGGGATTGGTGCGCTGCTGGCCGGCCCAGGAGGTGGGCTGGCCGCCGCCATGATGACCGGCACTGCCACCGCACGCTGGCGGGCCGGTCGGGATCACCGGGCTGCCGCCACCGCGGCCCTCGGGCTGTCCGATGCCCTGGGGGCGCTGGTCGCGGAACTGCGTGCCGGTGCCCACCCCAGTGACGCGGCCAGGGCCGCGGTTGCCGGATTCCCCGATGGATCCCCAGACGGACCGCCCGACGCCACCCGAGCACTGTCCGCTGCGGCCGCGGCGGCCCGCCTCGGCGGCGACGTCCCGGCCGCGTTGCGCTGCGCGGGCCCAGTGCAGCTGCGCCCGTGGCTGGACCGGCTTGCCGTGGCGTGGTCGCTGGCCGACCGGTACGGGATCCCGCTCGCTGACCTGCTTGACGCGGTGCGGTCCGACACCGAGCAGCGGGTGCGCTTCGCTGCTGAGGTCCAGGCCCGGCTTGCTGGGCCCAGGGCGACCGCGGCGGTGCTGGCCGGGCTGCCGCTACTCGGACTGGTCTTGGGCCACGCGGTGGGTGCTGCCCCGCTGCGGGTGCTCACCGAGACCTCAGCGGGCCAGGGCCTGCTCGTGATCGGCACCGGCCTGGCCTGCGCCGGGGTGCTGTGGAGCGCGCGGCTGATGTCCAGGGCAGCGCCCGCATGACCGCGCAGGCACTGGCGATGCTGGTGGTGGCGATCGCGCTGATGGTCGCTCCTGGCCCCGCGGGACCCCGGTCACGGCTCGGCTCGACGACGACGTCAGCCGCCATCGCACCGCGCAGGACCTGGACAACGGCATTCCTGACGGGGTGGGCACAACGCGGTGCTCGCAGGGACGCCGGCGGCGAGTCGCTGGCACTGGCCGGGGCGTGGGAGTTGCTCGCGGCTTGCCTGCGGGCCGGCATGCCTGTCCCGGTGGGAGTGCGAGCGGTTGCCGAGGGGCTCGACGCTCCGGCCGGTCCGGCCCTGCGCGCGACGGCTGACCTGCTTGCCCTGGGAGCTGAACCGGCGCAGGCCTGGCAGCCCGCGCTGAAATGCACCGCGACCGTGCGGTTGGCCAGGGCCGCGGCCCGCAGTGGCCGCAGCGGCACCGCACTGGCTGAATCGCTCACCCGGCTGGCTGCTGCGGTGCGAGCCGACGCCCGGGAGCTATCCGAAGTTCGGGCACAGCGAGCCGGGGTGCTGATTGCCGGACCGCTCGGGCTGTGCTTCCTCCCCGCCTTCCTTGCCATCGGGGTCATACCGGTGGTGCTCGGCCTCGCCGCGGGCCTAGCGCAACAGTGGTGACCAAAAATCCAGGACAGTAAGGAGACCGGAATGGTGAACAGAACGATGATCGGGAGCAGGAAAGCATCGCAACCTTGGTGGTGGACGGTGAGGGCGCGCCTGGTGGATGCGGTTCGCGGGGAGGCGGGCATGAGCACTGCCGAATATGCGATCGGGACGATTGCGGCGGCGGCCTTTGCGGCCGTTCTGTACAAGGTGGTCACCGGCGGCACGATCGTCGGCGTGCTCACTGACTTGGTGCAGCGGGCGTTGTCGGTGAACTTCTGACACGATCACACCCCTGACCTGTGACGAATTGGTGCAGAGATCAAGATCATGCCGTCTGTATGCCGTCCGGAGATGCCGAGCCGAGTACACCGTCGACGGCCTGGCGGGTGCGCTGCTGACTGGATGGCATCAGGTGGGTGTAGGTACGAAGAGTGAAGCCTGGATCGGAGTGGCCGAGGTATTCGGCGAGCGCGACGATGGACTCGCCGGCGTCCAGGAGGGTTGATGCGTAGAAGTGCCGCAGCGCGTGGAAACCGTCTTCACGGCTGGTTTGCGCGATGCCTGCTTGACGTAGTGCCGACTGCCAGGCCCACCGATTGAAGGCCGTCCGGCGTACGGCGGTCTTCCCTGCGCTGTAAACGACCAGCTTCGCGGTAACCAGCTCACCGGCGCGTGACTGCCAGGGGAGAGCAATCGGGGTCGGCGGGTATTGCTGGATGTGCTGGGCAAGCGCTAATGCGACTGACTCCGGCAGGGGGACGTCGCGCGAGTTACCACCCTTGGGTGGGCCGAAGCACAGTCGTGTCCTCAAAAGTTTGACTTGGCGGACGACATGGACGACGTGGCCAAGGAAGTCAATGTCATCGACGGCCAGGCCGAATGCTTCACCCTGGCGCATTCCGAGGCCCGCACCCAACATGATCGTGATTTTGTAGCGATCCTGGAGCGCCGCGTGGACCGCACGCACTTGATCA
>DASVWA010000499.1:0-3658 GCA_036389855.1 Pseudonocardiaceae bacterium | reverse complement strand
CGTAGTTGTCCGCGAACGCTCCGTAGAGTCCGCTGACAAGGTGGTCGCCGCCCGGGTGCGAGTTCCAGATGGACTCGACTTCGCTCTCATTCATCTCGCACCATCACTTGCCTGCAAGCGGCCACTCAATCGGCATGCCTGACGGCGCCGGTTCTCACCTATGTGTCGCTCGCTGCGGTGAAACCGTTACCTAGCCCTGGCCCTGAGTATTCGCCGCGATCTTGTTTTGGGGGCGTGTTGACAGAGAAAAGTGCTCCTGGCTTGGGAGAATGAGGTTGTCGAAGCCTTTCACCCAGTATCGCCGAGGAGCACTTTTCAGGTGTGGGATGTTACCTCATGGTCGAAGGATCTTGCGGTTGAAATCGGTGGCCGCGATGTGATCAATCACGTCGGGGCGGCGGCGTTGCGGTTGCTTGCTGACCGCACCGGCCTGACTGGTGGCTTGTCGCGGGCGTTGACCCGCCGCGGGTTTGTGCCGGTCCACGATCGGGGCCGGGTGCTGGCTGATACTGCGGTGTTGATCGCCGACGGCGGCCGGGTGATGTCAGATTTGGCAACCCTGCGCGACCAGGCCGAGCTGTACGGGCCGATCGCGTCGGATTCGACGCTGTGGCGCACCCTGGATGAGATCGGCGAAGCGCAGCACCGCAAGATCTCCCAGCAGCGGGCCAAGACGCGCGCCCATGTGTGGTCGCTGATCGAGGCCCGCCACGGGGGGATCCCGCCGTCGCGCGTCGCTGACCGCGACCTGGGTAAGACGATCGTGATCCGCATGGACGCCTCGCTGGTGATCGCGCACTCCGACAAGCAGTGGGCGGCGGGAACCTATAAGGGCAGCTGGGGTCACCATCCGTTGATGGCCTGGTGTGACAACACCGGCGAATCGTTGGCGCTGCTGCTGCGCAAGGGCAGCGCTGGCTCCAACACCGTTAGCGACCACATCGACGTGCTCAAGCAGGCCATCACCGCCATCCCGGCCCGGTATCGCCGCAACCTGCTGATCACCCTAGACGGTGCCGGCGCCTCCCATGGCCTGGTCAACCACATCACCAACCTCAACGCCTCACCCTGGCGAAGCGTGCAGTACTCCATCGGATGGGATCTGGGCACCCGGGAACGCGCCGCCATCAACCGGGTACCCGCACCCGCCTGGGGCGCCGTCCTCGACGGTGACGGCCACCCGCGTGCCCTTGACGAAGCTGGTGTCGTGGAACTCACCGCCCTGCTTCGGGAAGGGCCAGACGGTGACCAACTGGCGAACTGGCCCAAAGACCTGCGCATCATCTGCCGCCGCGAGAAACCCCACCCCGGCGCACAGCTGTCCCTGTTCGAAGAAATCGACGGATGGCGCTACCAACTCCTGGCCACCAACACACCCGGCCTGACAGCGCAGTTCCTCGAGGCCCGCCACCGCCCGCACGCCCGCGTGGAGGACAACATCCGCACCGGCAAGCAAACCGGCCTCGGACACCTACCCTCCACCTCGATCGAGATCAACCGAGCCTGGTGTGTGGCCGCGACCATCGCCTGCGACCTGCTGTGCTGGCTACGGCTGCTGTGCCTACACGGACCACTGGCCAGCGCCGAACCCAAGACCCTGCGCTACCGGCTGCTACACACCGCCGCCCGTATCGTGCACGGCCAACGCAAACGCAAAATTAAAATTCCCCAGACCTGGCCCTGGGCAAGCCAACTCGCCACCTGCTTCCGTGCGGCGTTCGCCCTGCCCCCACCAACTAAATGTTGAGCAACGCAACCCGCCCCCGACCAAAAGGAACAACCCCGGACCGTGGAACCCGGCGCTCACCCCACGCGACAGTCGGGCCAGCAGTCTGAACCACACCTTGACAACAACATCAACGAGCACCACGAAGATCAACACCCAAGACACGAGAGGCGCACCTGCTAGCCCCACGTAGGGTCGGGAGCTGGCGCGGTGGCAGTTTCTGGTGGTAGGTCACGGAGCCTGCTTGCCCCTTTGGTTTCCCGCTGGGTGTTCTTCTCCGTGTCCGTGGCCAGCGTGCTCCGTTTCCAGCCCCCGCCCGTCGAACCGTGCATGCGGTTTTTCCGCACACGGCTCACCGACGTCGTTCACCGCCGGCATTCGGTCTTTCCCGCCAGGCCCGAAATGGCCTGGGTGCGGCAACGGTTCCATCAAGGTTGATCAGGCCGAGGTAGTTGGGCGATTGGAAGGCGATCACCGACCAGCCGAACGCTCGGGAGCGCCGATGGCGTTTGGCGATGACACCCGCCAACCGCATCCGCGCATATCCCATGATCTTGTCGAAGTGTCGGGCCGAGTTCCCGTATCGGAAGTAGGCGGCCCAGCCGCGCAGGAACCGGTTGATGTCCTGCACGATCCACTTGACTGACAGCAGCAGTCGGCGCCGGTCGGTGAGTTCCCGGATCCGGTCCCGTGCATGCTGCATGGCCTTGCTCGTGGGCCAGCGGGCGAGGAAGACGATGCCTTTGCCGGTTCCACGACGACCCTGGCTGCGCACCAGCCGGTGGTGGAAGCCGAGGAAATCGACACCCTCGCCTCCTACCTGGAGGTGCACGATGCGGGTTTTAACCTCTTTCGGTTCTAACCCGAGTTCGGCCAGTAGTGCCCTCAGCTGCGCCAGCGCGGCCTGAGCCTGCTGGCGTGAGTGACACATGACCACCAGATCGTCGCAGTAGCGCACCAGCACGCCGTACTCTCGGGTGTTCCATGCCCGGTCCAGCCGGTGCAGGTACACGTTGCAGAGCATCGGCGACAGCGGTGCGCCTTGCGGGGCTCCGGTCACCTCACGTCGCACCACGCCATCGCTCATCACCCCACCTCGCAGGATCACGCGTAGCAGTGTGAGCACAGCCTGGTCGCAGACGCGTTCCTCGACCGCCTGCATCAACTTCTCCTGCGGAATCGCCGAAAAGCAGTTGGCGATGTCCGTCTCGACCACCCACCGGTGACCCCGCCAGGACTCGTCCACGAGAACCTGAAGGGCATCGTGTGCTGCGCGCTTGGGTCGAAACCCCACGAACACGGCAGCATGTCGGCCTCGAAGATCGGCTCGAGCACGATCTTGCACGCCGCCTGCACGATGCGGTCGCGAACCGCGGGAATCGACAGCGGACGCTGTTCGGTCGTGCCTGGCTTCGGGATGAGTACCCGACGCGTCGGCAGCGGCCGATACCGGCCCTCCCGCAACTCGCCAGCCAACTCATCGAGCAGCTGGTCAGCACCGTGCTGCTCGACCTCAGCCAGGGTGATCTCGTCGATACCTGGTGCACCGCCGTTGCGGTACACCGTGACCCACGCGCGCCACAGAACGTCCCTGCGGTAGATCTTGTCCCGCAACGCGTGAAACCGTCGCCCGGGATCGGCCTTGGCCGCCCGGTAAAGCGCATGCTGCAAGGCACGAACCGGATCCGCAGGAATACTTCCCCGACCGGACCCCAAAGCGGCGGGACTAGCCGAAACGGCACTCACCGGGCACCTCCAAAACAGACACTCGCATCGACGAAGTAGCGGCCCTTCCCTCCCCGGCGGTTGTGTTGTCCGCCCGGCTCAATCGGTACTACGGCCGCCTCCGACGCCCACCCGGCTCGCCACCCACTTCCCAGGATCACTGGTTATAGGACGCGACGCTCCGATGACACAAGTCCGCAGGTCACC
>DASVWA010000498.1:0-4658 GCA_036389855.1 Pseudonocardiaceae bacterium | reverse complement strand
AAGGCGACTGACATGGTCACCTCCATAACGCAAGCCGCCCGGCGGCAGGCCCAGGGTAATCCGCTGGCGGCTGGGCTCATCGCGTTGGGGGCAGGGTGGCTCGTGTCGTCGCTGCTGCCTCCGAGCCGCAAAGAGCGGGAGCTGGCTCGCCAGGCCACGAACGCGGTGAGTCAGCAGGTGCAGCTTCTCGCACAACAGCTCGGTCAGACAGCCCATGGGATGGCGCAGAACCTGCAAAATGAATCCCCCCGGCGTGTCCGGAGACTCCATCTGTTGAGAAGGCGATGGGGTCTTGGCATGGGAAGATCGAACTATCCACCGGAGCTGCGCGAGCGCGCGGTCCGGATGGTCGCCGAGGTGCGATCGAACTACAGCTCGCAGTGGGCCGCGATCGAGGCTGTCGCGGAGAAGCTGGGTATTGGGACGGCGGAGACGCTGCGCAAGTGGGTGCGTCGGGCCGAAGTCGACTCTGGTCAGCGGGCCGGGGTGACCAGCGAGGAGCATGCGGAGGTTAGGCGCCTCAAGCGTGAGGTGGCCGAGCTGCGGCGGGCGAATGAGATCCTCAAGGCTGCCTCGGTTTTCTTCGCGGCCGAACTCGACCGGCCACAGCGGCGCTCGTGAGATTCATCGACGAGCATAAGGGTCACCGCGTCGGGCCCAAGGGGCTGCGGTGGGGTGTCGAGTCGATTTGTACCGTGCTCACCGAGCACGGTGCTGCGATCGCCCCGTCGACCTACTACGACGCGGCCGGGCGGTTGCCCTCACGTCAAGCGCTGCGTGATGAGGACCTGACGGTCGAGATCGCGCGGGTGCACGCCGGGAACTACGGCGTCTACGGCGCGCGGAAAGTCTGGCTGGCGCTGAACCGGGACGGCATCGACGTGGCCCGCTGCAGCGTCGAGCGGCTGATGAAAAAGCTGGGGCTGCGCGGGGTGCGCCGCGGCAAGCAGTGCAAGACCACCCGCGCGGACCCGGCCGCGGCCCGGTCCGCGGACCTGGTCAACCGCCACTTCGCACCGCTCGCACCCAACCAGCTGTGGGTTGCGGACTTTACGTATGTGCCGACCTGGTCGGGCATGATCTACGTGGCTTTTGTCATCGACGCCTACGCCCGGCGCATCCTCGGGTGGCGCGCGGCCACCACGATGACCACAACCCTGGTTTTGGATGCATTGGACCAGGCCGTGTGGACCCGCAACCGTGACGGGATCAAAGACCTCGCCGGATTGATCCACCACAATGACGCTGGCTCGCAATACACCTCGATCGCCTTCACCGACCGGCTCACCGAAGCCGGCATCGACCCCTCCGTCGGATCGGTCGGAGACGCCTTCGACAACGCCCTGGCCGAGACCGTCATCGGACTGTTCAAAACCGAGCTGATCAAGCCCCGCGGCCCATGGCGCACCGTCGAGCACGTCGAAACCGCGACCCTGCACTACGTCCACTGGTTCAACAACCACCGCCTGCTCGAGGTCAACGGCGACATCCCGCCCAATGAGCTAGAACAGGCCTACTACCGTCAACACACCGACCTCGCCGAGGCCGGATGACTCAGAACACCGAGTCTCCGGACACGCCGGGGGGATTCAAGTCCAATCTTGATGACGCCGGGGAAGGCCGATAGGGCTGTGACCTGGGTAGCGGTTCTGAGGCCGTTGACACGCGGTAGATGCGGGTAGATGTAGTGGGTGACCGCACCGGGAAAGTTGTGCGCGGAGACGGCGTGCGGGGCTGCAGGGGGCGACTGCTTAATGTCGGCGTTGAGAAATTCGTCGCAGGTGACGATCTAGCCTTGTTCCAGTGGTTCGTGGCGGCGCTACAGGTTCTCGGCGTTCTCGACGGTGACCGGTTCAATGCCCTCCTCCGGTGGCAGCTCGAACCCGAACACCTGGGCATAGAAGCTCAATTCGGCATCAAGTGCGCGGCGGATGTTCTCCGCGCGCCGGAAGCCGTGCTGCTCGCCGTCGAAGAGCAGGTAGGCGACGGGCACCTTCCGGGCCCGCAGTGCATTGACGATCATCTCCGACTGGTTGGGCGGAACGACCTCGTCCTGCATGCCCTGCAGCACGATGAGCGGCCGGGTGAGTTTCTCGACGTGGTGGATGGGGGAGCGCTCGACGTACACGTCGCGTTGCTGCGGGTACGGTCCGATGAGCCCGTCGAGGTAGCGGCTCTCGAACTTGTGTGTTTCCGCGGCCAGCGCCTCCAGGTCGGCAACACCGAAATGATCGGCGCCCGCGGCGAACGGGGTGTCGTCGCGGGCCAGCGCGGCCAGCGTGGTGTAGCCGCCCGCGGACGCGCCGCGAATCGCGAGCAGGGCCGGGTCGACCCGGCCCTGCTCGCGATTCGCGGCGCGTCCGCGGGCGGCTACACCACGCTGGCCGCGCTGGCCCGCGACGACACCCCGTTCGCCGCGGGCGCCGATCATTTCGGTGTTGCCGACCTGGAGGCGCTGGCCGCGGAAACACACAAGTTCGAGAGCCGCTACCTCGACGGGCTCATCGGACCGTACCCGCAGCAACGCGACGTGTACGTCGAGCGCTCCCCCATCCACCACGTCGAGAAACTCACCCGGCCGCTCATCGTGCTGCAGGGCATGCAGGACGAGGTCGTTCCGCCCAACCAGTCGGAGATGATCGTCAATGCACTGCGGGCCCGGAAGGTGCCCGTCGCCTACCTGCTCTTCGACGGCGAGCAGCACGGCTTCCGGCGCGCGGAGAACATCCGCCGCGCACTTGATGCCGAATTGAGCTTCTATGCCCAGGTGTTCGGGTTCGAGCTGCCACCGGAGGAGGGCATTGAACCGGTCACCGTCGAGAACGCCGAGAACCTGTAGCGCCGCCACGAACCACTGGAACAAGGCTAGATCGTCACCTGCGACGAATTTCTCAACGCCGACATTAAGCAGTCGCCCCCTGCAGCCCCGCACGCCGTCTCCGCGCACAACTTTCCCGGTGCGGTCACCCACTACATCTACCCGCATCTACCGCGTGTCAACGGCCTCAGAACCGCTACCCAGGTCACAGCCCTATCGGCCTTCCCCGGCGTCATCAAGATTGGACTTGAATCCCCCCGGCGTGTCCGGAGACTCGGTGTTCTGAGTCATCCGGCCTCGGCGAGGTCGGTGTGTTGACGGTAGTAGGCCTGTTCTAGCTCATTGGGCGGGATGTCGCCGTTGACCTCGAGCAGGCGGTGGTTGTTGAACCAGTGGACGTAGTGCAGGGTCGCGGTTTCGACGTGCTCGACGGTGCGCCATGGGCCGCGGGGCTTGATCAGCTCGGTTTTGAACAGTCCGATGACGGTCTCGGCCAGGGCGTTGTCGAAGGCGTCTCCGACCGATCCGACGGAGGGGTCGATGCCGGCTTCGGTGAGCCGGTCGGTGAAGGCGATCGAGGTGTATTGCGAGCCAGCGTCATTGTGGTGGATCAATCCGGCGAGGTCTTTGATCCCGTCACGGTTGCGGGTCCACACGGCCTGGTCCAATGCATCCAAAACCAGGGTTGTGGTCATCGTGGTGGCCGCGCGCCACCCGAGGATGCGCCGGGCGTAGGCGTCGATGACAAAAGCCACGTAGATCATGCCCGACCAGGTCGGCACATACGTAAAGTCCGCAACCCACAGCTGGTTGGGTGCGAGCGGTGCGAAGTGGCGGTTGACCAGGTCCGCGGACCGGGCCGCGGCCGGGTCCGCGCGGGTGGTCTTGCACTGCTTGCCGCGGCGCACCCCGCGCAGCCCCAGCTTTTTCATCAGCCGCTCGACGCTGCAGCGGGCCACGTCGATGCCGTCCCGGTTCAGCGCCAGCCAGACTTTCCGCGCGCCGTAGACGCCGTAGTTCCCGGCGTGCACCCGCGCGATCTCGACCGTCAGGTCCTCATCACGCAGCGCTTGACGTGAGGGCAACCGCCCGGCCGCGTCGTAGTAGGTCGACGGGGCGATCGCAGCACCGTGCTCGGTGAGCACGGTACAAATCGACTCGACACCCCACCGCAGCCCCTTGGGCCCGACGCGGTGACCCTTATGCTCGTCGATGAATCTCACGAGCGCCGCTGTGGCCGGTCGAGTTCGGCCGCGAAGAAAACCGAGGCAGCCTTGAGGATCTCATTCGCCCGCCGCAGCTCGGCCACCTCACGCTTGAGGCGCCTAACCTCCGCATGCTCCTCGCTGGTCACCCCGGCCCGCTGACCAGAGTCGACTTCGGCCCGACGCACCCACTTGCGCAGCGTCTCCGCCGTCCCAATACCCAGCTTCTCCGCGACAGCCTCGATCGCGGCCCACTGCGAGCTGTAGTTCGATCGCACCTCGGCGACCATCCGGACCGCGCGCTCGCGCAGCTCCGGTGGATAGTTCGATCTTCCCATGCCAAGACCCCATCGCCTTCTCAACAGATGGAGTCTCCGGACACGCCGGGGGGATTCATTTTGCAGGTTCTGCGCCATCCCATGGGCTGTCTGACCGAGCTGTTGTGCGAGAAGCTGCACCTGCTGACTCACCGCGTTCGTGGCCTGGCGAGCCAGCTCCCGCTCTTTGCGGCTCGGAGGCAGCAGCGACGACACGAGCCACCCTGCCCCCAACGCGATGAGCCCAGCCGCCAGCGGATTACCCTGGGCCTGCCGCCGGGCGGCTTGCGTTATGGAGGTGACCATGTCAGTCGCCTT
>DASVWA010000497.1:0-10126 GCA_036389855.1 Pseudonocardiaceae bacterium | reverse complement strand
CCGGCACGCCGCGATTCTACGGCGGGTGGGCGGGTTCGCGGGGTGGCGGAGGCGGACGGGAATCGAACCCGCCTGACCGAGGTACTCGATCACGTCGGTGTTGAAGACCGCGGGGCCCACCAGGCGCCCAGACGCCTCCGCCGCGAAATTATAGGGGCTGGCCGCACTACTGGGCCATTTGGCCCAATATATTGCTCTCTTCGCCGGCGTGCTGAGCGTGAACCACCTACTCGGAGTAGCGCTGAGGTCTCGCCTAGATATCACACGGCAGTAACATGCCGCGGTCGCCAACCGCATCTCAGCGACCCATGCAACCGTCTCACGAAAGGGCGGCTCACCGTTGACGTTGACGAGGCTGCTGGACTATCTGCCGCGCGGCAACCTGCTCGACGACACCGCCTGGAGGAAGCGGCATCACATCGTGTTGTGGGTGCTGGGCCTGCATCTGCCGGCGTTGTTCATATTCGCGCTGTGGCTTCGGCACGGCCTGCTGGTCACTCTAGCCGGGCTGGTCCCGCTGATCGGCTGCATGCTGTTCGGTGTCTGGAATTCGCAACGACGGGTCGCGTCGTTCTTCACCTCCGCCGGGTTGGTGTACTGCTCTGCAGCGCTGGTTGTGTTCTCCAGAGGCTCTATCGAGGCCCATTTCCACTTCTTCATCATCATCGGAATCATCGCCCTGTATCAGGACTGGGTGCCGTTCCTGTGGAATATCGTGTTCACGGTGCTCAGCCACGGAATCGGGACGGCGTGGCAAGCCGGTTTGATGTTCAATCATCCGGCCGGGCAAGTGAATCCGTGGGTCTGGTCGCTCATCCATGGCGTGGCTGTGCTCTTCGCGTGCATCGGCGTGATGATTTTCTGGCGAACCACCGAGGACGAGCAGCAGACGTCAATGCGCTTGGCGACGCAGCTAGCCGATGCCGAACTCAGCCAACGCAAGTTCACCTCTGAGCTGCTGGTCAACCTCGCGCGGCGCAACCAGAGCATGCTTTACCGGCAGCGGGATATCATCAACCAGCTTGAGGACAGGGAACGCGACCCGGACGCGCTGGGTGACCTGTTCCGCCTCGATCACCTGGCCACTCGCATTCGGCGCAACGCGGAGAACCTGCTGGTGCTCTCCGGTGAACAAGCGCCCCGGATCTGGAGCGAGCCGGTTGCACTCATCGACGTCGTGCGTGCCGCGATCACGGAAACTGAACACCTGAATCGGGTGACATTCTCTGTCGACGAGCGCCTGGCGGTGCTCGGGCACACCGCGACCGATCTCACCCATGTGCTGGCCGAGCTGGTGGAAAATGCAGCGCGGTTCTCCCCGCCGGAGGCCAAGGTCACCATTCGAACCCGGTCCTGCTTGCGGGCCTCTGGCGAGGTCGTCATCACCATCGAGGACTGGGGCGTCGGGATGCGACCAGAGGATCTCACCCACGCCAACGACCTGCTGGCGTCGCCCCGTGACATCGACATGGCAGCTTCCCAACGCCTCGGGCTGCACGTCGTGGCCCGCCTGGCAGCCCGTCACGGAATCCGGGCCTCGCTCACCACGACCCCGGGTTCTGGCATCACGGCAGTGGTTTCGCTGCCCGCGGAACTGGTCGCCGACGATCGACTAGCACTGACTGAGCAATCGCCGCCGCCGCTCACGATCCCGCAGCCACGAAATTCCACGGACACTGGGCCCCGACCGGGCTGCAACTGGCCGGGCTGGTGGACACCGACCCGGCTGCCGACGGTGGAGGAGTCCAGCTGGTTGCCCGCCCCGCCCTACGTGGCCGCCCAGAAGATCGCACCCGCGGTGGCACCGCCGACCACTGCTCCTCAGCTCAATCGCCGGGTGCCGCAGGCGAGCCTGGCCCCAGAGCTGCGCCGGGTTTCACCTGTGGGTGGCCGCGCCATCGCCGCACCGACCACGACCTCCGACGCGAAGCTGGCCACAGATGCGCTGTCGCGTTACCAGGCCAGCCGGCTGGCTGCCCAAGAGCAATTGGAGACCGGGGGCCGGCCGTGAGCGCGGCGCAGGGGCAACTCGACTGGCTCGTGAACGACTTCACTCGGGACACGCCGGGTGTGCTGCACGCTCTGGTCGTGTCCGGCGACGGCCTGCTGCTGGCCTCGTCGACTGATGTCAACGCGGAACTCGGCGACCAGCTTTCCGCCACCACCTCCGGGCTGGTGAGCCTGTCCAGGGCCGCAGCGCAGCTGTTGAGCCTGGCTCCGGTGAGCCAGACGATCATCGAGATGACCGGCGGCTACCTGTTCGCGACCTCGATCAGCCAGGACTCCACGCTCGCTGTCGTGGCCCAGCGGCATTGCGACATGGGCATGGTTGGCTACGAGATGACGATGCTCGCGTCCCGGGTGGGCCACGCCCTAACCCCGGCGCTTCGTACGAACCCGCACAGTGCAGCCCGGCACAGCGCCAGCCAGGAGCGGATATTGCCGTGACCCTGCACGGCCATTACGGCCGGAGCCAGACGTTGCCGCCCGACCTTGGAGAGACTGCTTGATGGACTGCGCAGCCGTTAAGGAAGGCCAACCAGATGTCCCGGCCGCTGACCGCCCGCTGATCCCGCTCAAGGTTCTGGTGGCGGGCGGGTTCGGGGCCGGAAAGACCACGTTCGTCGGGTCGCTGTCGGAGATCCCGCCATTGAGTACCGAGCAGGCGATGACCTCACTGTCGGTCGATGTCGACGATGCGGCCGCTGTTGTGGACAAGGCCACCACCACGGTGACGATGGACTTCGGCCGCGTCACCGTCGACGATCAGCTCGTCCTCTACCTGTTCGGGACGCCTGGTCAGGAACGCTTCTGGTTCATGTGGGACGAGCTGGCCCGCGGCGCGGTGGGTGCCGTCGTGCTGGTGGACATGCGGCGACTCGACGACTGCTTCGCGGCGATCGACTACTTCGAGAATCGCCAGGTCCCCTTCGCGGTTGCGGTGAATCAGTTTCCCGGTGGTCCCGCCTACCCCGAGGACGCCGTGCGGGATGCGCTGGCACTGCCCGGGGAGTGCCCGCTGCTGCGGATGGACGCCCGCGAGACCCGTTCCAGCCTTGATGCGCTGGTAACTTTGGTCCAGCACGCCTTGGTGTCCACGGCATGTTGACCCAGTGCATGGTGACCAACGTCCCGACCACTCGTGACAGCAGCCGGGACGTGGCGATGGATCACCGTGTTAAGCGGCGAGCTCAGCTGACGCCGAGTTTGTCCGCAGCCATCTTGGTACCCTCGACGCGGTTCTTGATCTTCTGGAACGCGATGTCGCGCGCATAGTCAGGCGAACCGTGGTTCGGCTTCTCATCGATGCTGAACGGCGAGTAACCGCAGTCATCGGTGGAGCCGATCCGTTCCTTCGGCATGAAGTTGGACGCCCTCACCAGCGCATCACAAATCTCCTGGGCGCTCTCCGGCCGCGGGCTCTGCGTCACGCACACCCCGATGTAAGCCATCTGCGCAACACCGTCTGCGTCATCGCGAAGGTGTTGCCCGATGGATTCATAGACCGGGTCCTTGTCGCGCTCACTCGCCAGCTGGATGAGGAAGTAGCCGGCATTCATCTGGAACATGCTGGGAAGCAGGTTGTTGTAGGGAACGTCGGCGCTGTGGACCGAGTCCCGGTCCCCACCCGGACAGGTGTGGATTCCGATCTTCTGGCGTTCCTCTGGCGAGAAACGAGCGAGCACGCGGTTGTTCAGCTCGATGAAGTGTGGCAGCAAGCCAGCGCCCGTCCACGGGTTGCGCGGATCTTCACGGGTGGCGAGCCGACCCTCGGTGAAGTCGATGGAAACTCGGGCGGCGCCGGCCGCAAAAGCTTCGCGGATGTCCTTCTCGCATTCGTTGACAAGATCCTCTTCGAATTGCTCCCGCGGGTAGCCAGGTACCTCGTCTTTCAACGGATAAAGGAGCGCCAACATGGAGGGCGCGATGACGGCTTGCTTCATGGGCACGTGCGCGTAGCCGATGGACTTCCGCAATGTATCCGCCGCGTACGTCTTATACCGCAAAGGCCCGCCCGTGAGGCGGGGCAGCTGCCGTCCGTGGCCGTCAGCAAATATCGCGAAGAATTGGCCGCCCGGGCCGAGGTTGTCGGCTAGTCCGGTCCCGGCGAGTGTGTCGGTGATGGGGTAGGTGGCGAAGCTCGACCAACGCTGCTCGCCGTCAGATATAATCGGAGATCCGGTAGCCTCAAAGCGTTCGATTGTATCGCGGACTGCGGCGTCTTGTTCGGCTTCCAGCTCTTCCTTGCCGATCTGCCCTTGATCATATGCTGCGTAGGCGGCCTGGAGCTTGGATGGACGGGGGATGGAGCCGACGGGCTCCGTGGGAATTCCGGTCGCAGTCCTCGGATTGTACTCGGTCATGACTTCCTCTCTCATTGATTGAGTAGGTGGACCGGTGATATCGCTTGCTATAACTCCTTTCGGTCGCAATTAACGCCTACGCCGCGGGAGTGGCTGCCGCAGACCCAGCCAGCTGGCCGGCAGAGACAGGCACAGACAGGTCTGTCTAGCTGTGACTTAGATCATAGTCAGGTTGCAATGAATTGGTCAATGTTGCCTAAGCAGCTGTGCGGCGAGGTGGTCACCAGGCTCGTCGATACTGGCAGACGGCGCCCTCAACCGCCCTACCAGGGCCGATATGGCCAGTCCGGGCAGCGGAAGGGGGTCGGCAGGCGGCCAGGTATCCCAGCGCGGCCATCCCGGGGTCCAGGTCAATCACCGAGGCGGCCGTAGGCGGGGAACCGGCCAGGCAACCGCCTACGTCCCAGACCGCGGCCCACCCCCGACCCACTGCAAATCAGCGCGGCCAAACTCCACGAATAGTGGACGACCGATGCTGGCTTAACCGTGCAACGCCAGATATTGAGATGTGAACCAGTTTGTACAACGGTCCGCGGCCACAAATACCGTTGCAGGATTAACTGTGCGTCTCGTCCACCAGCCATGACAGATATGCCTTGCTGCCACCGGTAATCGGAGTCACGACGATCTCGGGCACGTCATAACTGTGGTTGGCCTTGATGTGCTCGGTCAGCGCGGCGACCTGATCGGTGGCGGTCTTGATCTCCACCCGCCATTCCTGGTCCGTCTGCACCGCGCCCTCCCAGCGGTACACACTGGTGACCGGCCCGACGATCTGCGCGCACGCGCCGAGCCTGGCCTCGATCACCCCGGAAGCCAGCGTGCGAGCAGCGTCCTCACTTCCCGTGGTCGACGTGACGATGACGTGCTCCGGCATGGACCGATCGTACGAGGCCGTGCGCTATGCCGGGCTCCCCCAACCCCCGCCGCCCGGTGTTTCGATGCGCACCCGATCGCCGCGGCGCAGTTGCCAGGTGCCCTTGCTGGGCAGCTCCTCCTCGGTCCCGTCAGCTCGGCGCAAGACGTTACGACCGACTGCCCCGGGATGGCCACCACGCAGACCCCACGGCGGGTGTTCCCGGCGTTCGGACTGCACGGTCAGCGTGCAGTCGACCAGCACCTCGACCTCCCGGATCAGGCCATCCCCACCGGGATGCGTCCCAGCGCCACCTGAGCGTGATCGCAGCTCATAGCGCCACACCCGCAGCGGGTAGTCCAGCTCCATCGCTTCAGCGGGAGTGTTGCGCGTGTTGGTCATCCCGGTATGGATCCCGGACATGCCAGGACGGCCGGGCGTGCCGCCCTCGCCGCCGCCCAGCGTCTCGTAGTAGCTGAACGGATGATCCCCGCCGGTGCCGATCAGCAGGTTGTTCATCGTGCCCTGGCTGGCCGCCGGCACCCGGTCCGGGATCGCCTGGGCGAAGCAACCAAGCAGGACGTCGACGATTCGCTGGCTGGTCTCGACGTTGCCTGCTGCTGTCGGTGCCGGAAACATCGCGTTCACGACGCAACCGTGCGGCGCGCGCACGTCCAGCGACCGGTAGCAGCCGGCATTGGGTGGCGCGTCGGGGTCGGTCAGCATCCGGAACACGAACATCGCCGACGACAGGGTCACCGCGAAGACCGCGTTGAGGTTCACCGGGATCTGAGGGTCGGTGCCCTCGAAGTCGATCGACACCTCATCGCCGGCGACGGCCACCGCGGCGCGGATCGTCACCCCGGCCCCGATCTCCAGGACATCGGAGTTGCGGTAACACCCGTCCGGGATCTCCGCCACGGCGATCCGGACCCGCCGATCGGAGTAGTCGCACACGGCCGCCATCGCCTCGTGCAGCCGGGTCGTCCCCATCCTGCTGGCAAGCTCGCGTAGTCGCAGAGCTCCGACGTGGTTGGCCGCGAACTGCGCCCGCAGGTCACCCCGGCGCTCCCCGGGTGTCCGCGAGTTCGCGGCGATCATCCGCACCACGTCGTCACGTTCCCCGCCTGCGTCGGCGATCAGGATGGGTGGGATCCGGATGCCCTCCATGGCGATCTCGGTGGCGGTCGCCGGCATGGACCCCGGTGCTGCTCCGCCGACGTCGGCGTGGTGTGCGCGATTGGCCACGTAGCCGAGCAACGCGGCGTCATCTTGGGAGTCGCCGGCAGCTCCGACGGCCGCGACGATGGTCAGGTCCGGCAGGTGGGTTCCACCCAGGTACGGGTCGTTGACGCAGACCTGCTGCCCGGGCCGCAGCGCACCGTAGGTGTCGAGCACCGCGCGGACGCTGGCCGGCATGGCCCCCAAGTGCACTGGGATGTGCTCAGCTTGGGCGACCATCTGCCCGTCGGGGTCGAACACCGCAGCCGAGCAGTCGGCTCGTTCCTTGATGTTCGGTGAGTACGCCGCGCGCCGCAGCGCGGCGCCCATCTCCTCGGCAACCCCGGCCAGCGCATGCCGGAACACCTCAAGCTCGACCCCAGATAGCTCAGCCATGGAGGTGCACCACCAGGTTGCCGGCCTCGTCGACCACGCCGACCTCGCCAGCAGCGAGCAATGTGGTGGTGTCGGACTGCTCGATCAAGGCCGGGCCGCTGACCTGATCCCCGGCGGCCAGCATCGCTCGGGAGACCACTGTGGCCTTCACGGTCTGGTCACCGATACCGATCTCACGAGATCGCTCCGGAGCGGGCCGGCCTTGATCCCAATCCCCCGGTGGCTGCGACAGGACCGGCTCACCGCGCGCCACCACCCGCAGCGTGACGACCAGCACCCGCTCCTCAGGCATCGCGTAGCCGTATGCCTGCTGGTGTGCGCGGTGCAGCAACTCGGCCGGATCCGCACCAGCCGCAACGGTGATCCGAAGCTCGTGGGACTGGCCGGCGTAGCGGGCGTCGGCAACCCGCGACACCGTGATCTCACCCGTCACGCCCTGACGGTGCAGCTCCTGGCGAGCCTGATCCTCCAGCACCGGCCAGGCGTCGGTGAGATCCTCCTCGACCGGTGCCATCACCGTCCGCGACGCCTCGTAGCGAGCCGGCGCGAGCAGCAGCCCGAGCGCACTGAGCACGCCAGGTGCCGGCGGCACCACCACTGCGCGGCAGCCCAGCTCACGGGCCAGCGCGGTCGCGTGCAGCGGACCGGCGCCACCGTAGGCGACCAGCGCCAAGCCAGCCGGATCGACACCGCGCTCGGTGCTGACCTTGCGCAGGGCACGAGCCATCGTGGCCCGCACCACTGCCAGGATCCCGGGCGCTGCCCCGGTGGACTCCGGTAGGGCAGCGATAGCGTCCGCGGCGGCGTTGATATCCAGGCGTAGACCTCCACCAAGCTGGCGATCCGGGTCGAGGTGGCCCAGCACGCAGTGCGCATCGGTCACCGTCGGCTCGGTGCCACCCAGTCCGTAGCAGGCTGGCCCGGGCTGGGCACCGGCCGACTCTGGACCGACCCGCAAGGCACCTCCGGCGTCGACCCAGGCGATCGATCCGCCGCCGGCGCCCACGGTGTGGATCCCGACGGCCGGGGTGCGAAACGGCAGCCCGGCGATCTGCGCCGACGTTGACACCTCCGGCTGGCCCGCTCTGATCAGGCAGACGTCAGTGGACGTGCCACCCATGTCCAGGGCGATCGCGTCCTCGAAGCCGGCACCACGCGCCACCGCACCCGCGGCGACCACACCCGCTGCGGGCCCTGACAGCAACGTGTGCACCGGCGCGCCGGCCACAAAGTCAACACCGGCGGTGCCACCACCGGACGTCATCACAGTGATCGTCGGCCCGGGGAGCCGGTCGGTCAGGTTGGACAGGTAGCGGCGCATCACCGGCTCGATCGCGGCGTTGAGCACGCACGTCGATGCCCGCTCGAACTCGCGGAACTCCGGCAGCAGCGCGCTGGATCGGGTGATCGGCACGTTCAGCCTGGCCAACGCGTCAGCCAGCCGCCGCTCGTGCTCGTCACCGGCATAGCTGAACAACAAGCAGATCGCCACCGACTCCGGCTGCAGATTTTGCACCTGGTGCACTACCCGATCGATCTCCTCGTCGGTCAGTGCGACGATCACCTCGCCATCCGGGCCGGTTCGCTCGGTCACGGTCACCACCCGGTCATGCGGCACCAGCGGCTCGGGCCGGGTGACCGTGAGGTCATACAGCGCGGGCCGGTCCTGCCGGGCGATCTGCAGCACGTCGGCGAACCCGTCGGTGGTGACCAGGATCGTCCGGGCGATCGTGCGTTCCAGTACGGCGTTGGTGGCGGTCGTGGTGCCGTGCGGCAGGCGTCGCAACTGCGCGTTGTGCATATTCGTGGGCCACCCCTGTGCCACTCCTCGCTCGACACCCACGGCCTGGTTGTCTGGGGTGGTCGGTACCTTCACCGCTCTGGGCCGGTGACCCGCGACATGCATGACGACATCGGTGAACGTGCCCCCGACATCGACCCCAGCACACGCCCCGATGTGTTGCGTCATCCCCTGACCTTCCCCTCTCGAGTCTCTCAGGTCGGTAAGGGATTCATCCTGCACGTGAACTCGTGACTCGACGCGCCTGTACGCTCAGTGACAATCAGTTCTACTCACGGTTACCCTCGCCACGATGGAAGTCGCTGTCTCGGGACTAGGGCGGTATCGGTGACGAGAGTGGCTCGCTCGGTGTCGATCCGGTCTATTGCGCTGCTCGGGCTGGCGGCGCTGGCCGCTGCGTTCGTCCCCGCGGGCCAGGGCAGCGCGGCGCCGACCGGCTGCACCCGCACCATCACCCGAGCCGACGAGGTGCACGCTGCGCTGGCTGCCGCGTCACCAGGAGACACCGTGTGTTTCAGCGGCGGAGACCTCGCCGGCGCGGCTCTGATGATGACCAGATCAGGTACCGCCGACGCGCCGATCCGTCTCGTCTCCGACGGGCACACCACCGTCCATGAAGTTCAGATCATCGCCGACTACGTCCTCATTCAAGGCTTCACGATTGTCGGCGGTGGGGAGCTGCTCCTGTCGGGAACTGGGATCATCGCGCAGAAGAACCTGGTCCGCGACACTCAACGGGGTGGGATCGTCTGCGCTTCCTGTATTGACTCCACCATCGAGTCCAACACCGTGCATCATGCCGCCGCGACCGGCATCTCCATCAGCGGGCAGCGAATCACCGTTCGCACCAACGTCGTGAGCGCGACGGTGGCCGGTGTCGAGGGCAGCGCCATTGGTGTGCGGTTTTTCGGCACCGGTCACCGGGTCCTCAGCAACACCGTCCAGGACATTTCCGGCAACGACTACCCGACTCCTCCGCAGCTCGCCTGCTTCCAGACCTTTGACACCGGTCGGCCACCCACCTTTGATGTCGTGATCTTGGGCAATGCCTGCGAGAACATCGACGGCCACTGTATGATCGCCAGCGGCGACGAGAGTGGCAACGGTGACGCCCCCCATGACGCCCGTTCCATCACGTTCATCGGTAACGCCTGCGCCGTCAACGGTGATCAAGCCGTGGACCTACAGCGCTGGCCAAACGTCGACATTCACAAGAACAAACTCTTCGGCCCGAACCTGAAGCGCGGAATATCTATCAGCGACCGCTCGACCGGCTGTACCGTGAAATCGAACACCACACCCGGTGACGTCCCCGCAGTCGAGGTCGACGACTCCTCCCGACCCGGCTTCCGCGATCAAGATAAGAATCCGTTCTGACCGCGCAGCACCGATAGGCAGTACCATTGAAAATGTGTCGAGCACCCCGTCAGGGCGCCGGCTAGACCTCGTGCACCGTATTGGCGCAGCGGTGCTGGGTTTCGGCTTGTG
>DASVWA010000496.1:0-6570 GCA_036389855.1 Pseudonocardiaceae bacterium | reverse complement strand
ACCGTGGCGGCGACCGACAAGCCAATTCCGCGCTCTACCGCATCGCTTTGTCGCGGCTACGCTGGGACCGCCGCACCCGCGACTACCTCGCCCGCCGCACCACCGAAGGCAAAACCCGCCGCGAAACCATCCGCTGCCTCAAGCGATACATCGCCCGCGAGATCTACCAGATCATCACATCCCCACCCGAGGCCAATCCGTCAGCGGCTTGACATCCATAGGGGCATCAGTCCCCTGACGTCTTCGTCGCCGCCGGGCGGTCCGATCCGTGGCGCCCGCGGACCAGACCGCGCGATTGACCAACCTGCTGAAGGAGGCAGGAGCCGACGTATCGGTGGCCTGGTCACCCGGCGGACACAGCGTGACCGCCAACGAGGTCAGCACTGCCGAGCGCTGGCTTCAGCGTCTTCTGTCCCGCGTTGCCGACGGTCCCGACGAGGTGCCATCGTCCTAGCCTGGGCCGGAATCCCTCTCGTCGCCGGTTGGGAAAGTGAGTTCCTCGGTGCCTGCCGATACCACCGAGGAATGCAGCCTGAGTTTTCCCGACCAGCGATTCACCGTCTTGTAAGCGGAAGGTTCGGGGTTCGAGCCCCCGCGTCGGCTCTGGTTTTACCAGGGTAAACACTCCCGGTCGAGTGCTTGGTCGGGTCGCGTGGCACCATTCGTGACAAGAAAGGTGCTAGCGTACGCTCTGTGACGCAGAAACAAAGGCTACGATTGGAGAGAGGACGGCTCAGCGGCGGCCGCCGTCCGATCACCGCCAAGACCTGGATGTAACCGGCCGGGCTCCCGCATGATCGTGTTGAAGTAGTTGGTGCTGCACGATACTACTTTGGCGATCTTCGGCGATGGATTGAACTTCTGGGCTTCGTCACTGTTCTCGCCTACACCTCTATGTCTGGTAGCCAGTGAGGGCATCAGACCGACTGCCGTAAATAGGGAAATCCACTGCTAGGCCTGTCACCTCCAATGGCCGCCACACCGGTCGAGAGCACACAATCAAGCGCAGGTCGACACCGCACCGGGCGGCGCGGTCGCGGATGTCGACCAGCACTTCCAGACCGGTAGCACTGAAGAACTCGACCTGGCTGAAATCCACGATGAGGACCTTGCAGTCCTCACGCTTCAGCGCTCCGATCAATTCGCAGTGCCACCCCGGGCAGGTCAGCAGGTCCAGCTCGGCCTCCGGCACAAACACCAGGGCACCAGCTTCGGCGGTTGGCTCGGCAGTCATAGCCCGGCGCCATGTCCTGTGCGGCCAGCCGCGGCACCGGGTCGGAGTGTCGGGATCTGTGGGCGGGCTGTCCCGGCCTCAGTGGCCTCGACGCGCCCGTCCCGGGATATCCGCCGGCTTGGGGAGGCGCAGGGCGGATCCGCGATCCGGCGGGTGGGGGTAGACACGGGCCCGCGCCCGGGCCGCACACCACGGGTGTCTGCTGTGATCAGATCGGCGTCGCGGCACGCATAGCCAATGCCGTGCCGGTGAGGACGCCAGGGGCCAGCGGACGAATCCGGGAACAGCTGGAACCCGCGTTCGGTGAGCAACTCGCGGGCCAGCGCCACCGTCGGCTCTGGTTCGGAGATAGGCACGCCCGAGCTGATCCAGTCCACGATCGGCCCGAGCGCCGCGCCGTGGTCGACGTCGTGAAGCTCCACTGTCCATGTGGCCCCTACTGAGCAACACCACACCGCGGCCAACACCAGTGCGGGTACTGCCGCAGCGACGTCGTCTCGCGTTACGACACCGTGATCCACTGGCCGATCCACGCTGCCTACGACCTGACTGGCACCGGCCCGGGACGCTAATTCCAGCGAAGCGTGATCGGTGCAAAGGAGTTCGGCGACGACAGGAGCACGCTTCCCACTCCGGCGGCTCATTTGTTGGCCACCGCGCGCGCTACCGCTGGTATCGCAGCAGCGGGAAGTACATCGGTTCGATGGTCTGGTGAAGCGGCCTGCCCGCACGCATCGTTGTGCTGCCGGCTGTCCGGGACAGGGTGGTTCGTCCGGGCAGGGTGCGCAGGTGGTGCAGCCTTGGGTGGGGTCGCGGTGCTCTCGGGGGGTGTTGCTCGTTCCAGGAAGCGGAGCAGTTCGACGGGGAAGGGCAGCACGAGGGTGGAGTTCTTTTCGGCAGCGACCTCGACGACGGTTTGGAGCAAGCGCAGTTGCAGCGCGGCGGGGTGCACGGCCATCGCTTCGGCGGCTTGGGCCAGCTTCTCTGAGGCCTGCAACTCACCGTCCGCGGTGATGACGCGGGCCCGGCGCTCGCGCTCGGCTTCGGCCTGACGCGACATCGACCGCTTCATCGACTCCGGTAATGCGACGTCCTTGATCTCGACGCGGTCGATGTGCACGCCCCAGTCCAGGGCAGGACTCTCGATCATGAGTTCCAGGCCCTGGTTGAGTCTTTCCCGGTTGGACAGCAAGTCGTCGAGGTCGCTCTTGCCGATGATGGAGCGCAGTGACGCCTGCGCGACCTGGCCGATCGCGGAGTCGTAGTTCTGCACGTCGACGACCACCTTCACCGGGTCGACGACCCGGAAGTAGACGACCGCATCCACGCGGACGGTGACGTTGTCGCGGGTGATGCCCTCCTGGGCGGGCACCGGCATGGTGACGATCTGCATGTTGACCTTGGTCAGGCGGTCGGCGATCGGCACGATCACGGCGAGCCCGGGACCGCGGATTGCGGCACGTATTCGACCGAAGCGGAAGACGACGCCCCGCTCGAACTGGGTGACGACACGAACGCTCGCCCCAAGCAACAGCAGGACCATGCCCGCGATCAATGCGTAGACAATGACCATCTCGCCCTCCAACTCGGACCTCTCGGCGGTCGATAGGCCCGGTATCTCAATGACCGCTGTTGTGTCCGCGTGCGCGCTATCACGTCATCCGTCGATCCGAGTACCGCCATGTCATCCAGATCAGTCCAGCCGCGGCCCCGAACGTCAGCGCGCCGCTCAACAACCCAGCTATCAGCAGGAGAGAGCTTAGGAGTGCGCTCAGCAGAACCGCGACAACGATCGCGATCTTGTTGGTCGGCCGGTGATGATCGCGCGCTGGGTGCTGCTCGTGAGCGTGAAAGGACCAGGTGAACTCCGGGTCTTCGAGCATGAGCTGGCATTCGACCTCACGCAGTGCCTTGCGCTCATAATCACTGAGCACGACGCACCTCCTTGGGGTGGCCGCTCGACCTGACAAATCTCAGTGCCAGGCTAGGCAGATTTCGTATCGCGATATATCCGGTAGTGACGAAGGTTGGGCGTTCATTTGCGGAAGGGTTTCGCTTTGACTAGGGTGACCGACTTGCCATTGATGCGTTCGTCCGGCATGAACACCCGCCTCCACAGCTTGAGGTCTGGCGTGGCTGTACTTCAGGATGACCCCACCCGACCCGGAAGGGTCTGTATAGAGCCGACAAACGGGTGGCCGGAATCTGTCCGTTACAACAAGAGGAGCTGTGGGGTCAGGGCGCCTGGTGGTGGGTGGCGCCGCGAGGGCGATGATCATCGCCAGGCGCTTGTCGGGCGGTCCAGCTCGAGATTGGCGGCTACAGTGGACAACTCCGCGTCACGGCGGAGAGAACCTTGCGGTCACGACCGCGTTCCCAGTTCGGCGACGCCGTGACCGTTTGCTTTGAAACGCCGGATGACCGACCGCTGGTATCGCCGGCACCTACGGGCGGCTCCGGATCAGGGTTTCCGCTGGTCGCGGACGACAAGGAGAGGCGCAATGCACCAGCCGCCATACGAGCTCATTCGCACGGTCGATGGCGTGGTTGCGCGCATCCACGCGAGGGGCAGCGCCGTGCTAGCCAGCCCCACGATCAACCGTGGGACAGCGTTCACCATCGAGGAACGCGAGGCCTTGGGACTGACTGGCCTGCTGCCCACCACTGTGAGCACATTGGACGGACAGGTGCGGCGGGTCTATGGCCAGTACCGCGCGCAGGCCAACGATCTGCGCCGCTGGGTGTACCTAGCCAATCTGCGGGACCGCAACGAGGTGCTGTTCTACCGGCTGCTGTGCGAGCACATCGAGGAGATGCTGCCGGTGGTCTACACCCCGACGGTCGGGCTGGCGATCGAGCGGTTCAGCTACGAGTTCCGTCGCCCGCACGGGCTGTTCCTGTCCATCGACCGGCCCGAGGACGTCGAGGCGGCCTTCCGCAACTGTGGCATGGGCGCCGAGGACGTCGACCTGATCGTGGCTACCGACTCGGAGAGCATCCTGGGCCTCGGTGACCAAGGCGTAGGCGGCATCGAGATCGCGATCGGCAAGCTCGCGGTCTACACCGCCGCGGCGGGCATCCACCCACACCGAGTGCTCGCGGTGGTGTTGGACACGGGCACCGACAACGTGGCGCTTCTCGACGACGAGACGTACCTGGGTGCCCGACACGCCCGGGTCCGCGACCAGCGCTACGACGATCTCGTCGAGGCCTACGTCACCACTGTCACAAAGCTCTTTCCGAACGCGATGCTGCACTGGGAGGACTTCGGTGCCGGCAACGCGCGTCGTATTTTGAACAAGTACGCCGATCAGGTGTGCACCTTCAACGACGACCTGCAGGGCACCGCCGCGGTCGTGCTGGCTGCGGCGTTCTCCGCCGTCCGGGCGGCGGGGTCCCGGATACGCGACCAGCGGGTGGTCATCCACGGCGCCGGCACCGCTGGGCTGGGCATCGCCGACATGATGCGCGATGTCATGATCCGCGAAGGACTGCCCCGCGCCGAGGCCACCGCGCGCTTCTACGCCTTGGGCAGCCGGGGCCTGCTGGTCGACGACGCGCCCAACCTGCGCGACTTCCAGCTCCCCTACGCGCGGAGCGCGGCGGAGGTGGCCGGCTGGTCCACCGGTGCGGACACCACGGTCACCCTCGCCAACGTCGTGTCAGCCGCGCGGCCCACCATGCTCATCGGCACCTCGAAGCAGGCCGGCGCGTTCACCGAAGCCATCATCAGGAAGATGGCCGCGCACACGGAGCGGCCGATCATCATGCCGCTGTCCAACCCAACGTCGAAGTGTGAAGCGCTGCCCGAGGACCTGATCCGGTGGACAGGCGGTCGGGCGTTGGTCGCCACCGGCAGCCCGTTTCCCCCGGTGTTGCACGGCGGGATCACCTATCGCATCGCCCAGGCCAACAACGCCCTGGTCTTCCCCGGACTCGGCCTCGGCGTCACGGTGGCCCGTGCTCGGCGGATCAATCAACCAATGATTGCCGCGGCCGCGGACGCCGTTGCCCGGTTGTCGGACGCTACCGCCGCCGGAGAGCCGCTGCTCCCCCCGGTCAAGGACCTTCGCAGCGTCTCCGCCGCCGTGGCTGTCGCGGTCGCGGTCGCCGCGGCCGAGGAGGGGCTGGCGGAGGCGCCCGTGGACGACCCCGTCCTGCAGGTGCGCCAGGCCATGTGGCGGCCCGAGTACCCGATCATCGAACTCGTGGACACGTGACGCCCGCCCGCCATCTGGCGCGCCAGCCCTGCCTACCCCACGAGGTAGGGGTCCCAGTAGTAATGGCAGTGAGATCAACAGATTATCTGGTCACAGGGGGTCGACGGAGCGGCCTTGAAGGCGCCTGATGTGGCCCAGACCTAGGGTTGCGGCGAGCGCAAGCTCCACGGCGTTGAGGGCCCGGAAGACCAGCTGCCCGATCCTGAGGCCGAGCGGCACGGTTGTCGGCAGTCATGATATGCAAGTCCCATCACGGGCCGGGATGTCCTGGGGCTGTCGATCACCACCACGGCGCTGGGTGAAGCCGGCTCCGACTCCGGCATGATCATGTTGATGTAGTCGGTGCTGCTGATGTTCCGTACACCTTCCTGCCTGTGCATCGTCATCCCATGCGACCCAGCTTGATCGAACTTGTGTACGGCACGGACCTCGCGCGGGTCGTCGAAGCGCCGTTTCGTCGACGCTGAGCACTGCATCGGTCGGGCGACCCTACGTGGTCATTGTCAGCAGCCACGCCACCCGACGACACTGACCGCAGGTGCTGAAGCTGATCAGCAACCTGCAGCGCCGCCCGTCGCACTGTTGGTGGCACTGAGCGGCCGTCCGCCGCGAGGGCGACGCTCACCGCGTTGAGGAGCTGGCCCAGGGCACGGATCATGGGCTTGGAGGTCGAGGCCGTCAGTGGCTGCCCACAGAACAATATGGCCGCCTCCATGCATCTGGCGGCGGCCGTGTCCTGCGCCAGGTTCGACGAATCGGGCGACGTCATCAGGTTTCCTCCTCGCTCCTCAGGTTCGAGGCCATCAGTTCTTGATCCAGGTGGCCGAGTGCGCCTCGCTGAAACGCGTTCGGCCCAGGGCCGCTCGTCGGGTGCGTCATGCAGCCGACGGTGGCCGTACGGACCGCGATCCCAGCGAGGGCCTCCCCACCGGCAAAGTGACGGCGTTGCGCCGGGTTCGTGGCCTTGGCGGCCTCTTTCGGGCGGCGATCTCAGCTTCTGCCAGGGTGCTCGGGCCGGGCACGGTGAGCACTACGGCGAGGACGACCCCGACCGGGAAGGCCCACCGGTGATGATCGCGCGGTCGGTGAGGCTCGACGGCCTCGAGGAGGTGGGCG
>DASVWA010000495.1:0-34699 GCA_036389855.1 Pseudonocardiaceae bacterium | reverse complement strand
AGCCTGGGTCCGGGCTGCGCTGAAGGACAGTGGGGGCAGTCAGTGCGCCAGCCACCAGTCGAGAGTCAGCCGGCCTTGGGCGACAAGCACCGCAGGGCCAGTCAGTGTGCTGCCATCCTTGGAGATCGCTACATGAACTAGTCCGCCGGGAATCTGCACGTCGCCCTCACCGGTGTCCCGACCCTGGGCATCCAGCGCGGCTGCAAGCGCAGCCACCGTTCCGGTGCCACAGGAGCGGGTCTCCCCCACTCCGCGCTCGTGCACTCGCATCCGCAGACGCCCAGCGCACAGCACGTTAATGAATTCAACGTTGACGCCGTGCGGAAAGATTCCGGGATCGTGCCCCGGCGGCACGGTGAGGTCGAGCTGCTCCACCGGAACCTCGGTCACGCAGGCCAGATGTGGGTTACCGACGTCCACCGCGAGTCCGTTGAATGCCGCGCCCTCAACGGTCACCGTGGACATTCCGGTGCGCCGTACGCGCCCCATCTCGACGGCCACTGAGCCATCGTCGTTGCGCCGCACCGCGCGCGGACCGGACCTACTGCCGATCCGGAACTCGGAGCCGGTGACCAATCCGGTATCAGTCAAGTAGCGCACCAATACCCGCACTCCGTTGCCGCAGAGCTCAGCGACGGAGCCGTCGGCATTGCGGTAGTCCATAAACCAGTCATCAGGTGAGGTGTTCGGTGGCGCGTCGGGCACCAGCGCACCTGGCACCACCCGCAGCACCCCGTCGGCACCCAGTCCCCGGTGTCGGTCGCAGAGTGCGGCCACCCTCGACGGTGTCAGGTCCAACGCACCAGCGGGGTCGGGCAGCAGGACGAAGTCGTTCTCCGTCCCGTGTCCCTTGAGGAAGTCGATGCCCTGCTCCATCGTCACCGAGCCTATCCGTCCACCGTCGCTGCGAGCGCGGTGTCGAGCAGGCCCGAACGGTCGGAGTTCAGCCACCTGATCCGACCATCCCGGCGAAACCAGCTGCGCTGCCTGCGGACGAAGCGCCGCGTTGCCCGCGCCGTCGGTTCAGCGGCACAGCATGGATCGACGCCCGCATCCAATGCAGCGAGCACCTGGCGGTAACCCAGTGCTCGCGCTGCCGTCCGGCCTTGCCGCAGACCCAGTGGCAGCAGCTCGCGGACCTCCTCGATCAAGCCCTCGGCGAACATCCGATCCACGCGAGCGTCAACCCGCACGTCCAGCGCCGCGGGATCGGTGTCCAGTCCGATGAACACTGCGCCGTAGCGCGCTGGGCCATGCGGTGGCAGTGCCGCTGAGAACGGACGACCGGTGAGCTGGATGACCTCCAGTGCCCGCACCAGCCGGCGTCCGTTACTCGGCAGGATGCGGCCGGCCGCCACCGGGTCGAGTCGATACAGCCGATGATGCAGGGTCGGCGCCCCGAGCTGGGCCAGTTCGGCCTCCAGCCCGGCCCGCAGCTCGGGATCGGTGCCAGGAAAGTCCAGGTCATCCAGCACCGCCCGGATATAGAGCCCGGAACCCCCGGTGAGCACCGGCACCCGGCTCGCGGCAAGCAACTCCTCCACTATTCGGCGCGCCTGCCGCTGGTAGGCAGCCACTGAGGCAGTCTCGGTGACGTCGAGGATGTCGAGCAGGTGGTGGCGCACCCCACCTCGCTGTGCGGGTAGCAGCTTTGCGGTGCCGATGTCCATGCCTCGATAAAGCTGCATTGCATCGGCGTTGAGCACCTCGCCATCCAGCCGCTGAGCCAGCTTGACCGCGAGCTCGGACTTGCCGGTCGCGGTCGGGCCCACTACCGCGACCGCACGCGGCCTCACGACGCGCGCTCCCACACCACGTCCGGCGCCAGGGCCGGTGGATGTGGTACCACCGCCACGCGTACGATCATCAGTGCAGGTTAGTGCTCACTTCGCCCTGCTCCTCCGCCCGTGCACCTGAACTGCTTCAATGCGGCCGTGGCCGGTCGTTCGCAGACCTCCGGTCGAAGCGCACAGCCTGCAGTCGGGGCGCCTGCAGGACCCGGCGGTGAGCACGAGGTCGAGGAAGGCCGGCATGACCGAGCACAATCACACCCAGAACACGTCCACCGAGCTCCCCCCCGCCGCCGCCAAGCCGCCGAGCTCGGAAAACGGCAACGTTGGACCCCCGGCCGCCGCACCGCGACCTTCGGTTTCGCGGGCCTGCCGGGACCCGCAACGCTGGGGACGGATCGCCGCCGACGGGACGGTGTACTCCCACACCGCGAGTGGTGAGCGGATGGTTGGTTCATGGCAAGCCGGGACAGCCGAGGAGGGGCTGGCGCATTTCGCCCGCCGATTTGATGATCTGCTCACCGAAGCAGAGCTGCTGGAGTCCCGGCTGAGCTCCGGAGTAGGGGACCCCAAGCAGGCACTGTCCCGCATTCGAACTTTGCGTGACGAGCTCACCGAACCGACCGTCGTGGGCGACCTCGTGGGCCTCGCTGCCTTCCTGGATTACCTGCAGCGGCACGCTCAGGAGGCGCTGGCCGGCGCCAAGGCGGCCAGAGAGCAGGCCAGGGCGCAAGCAACCGCCCGCAAGGAAGCGCTGGCGGAAGAAGCCGAGCGAATCGGCACCGAGTCAACCCAGTGGAAGACCGCCGGCGATCGGCTGCGCGCCATCCTGGACGAATGGAAGACGATCAAGGGCGTCGATCGTAAGAGCGACGAAGCGTTGTGGCGCCGTTTCTCCAAAGCCCGGGACGCTTTCGCGCGGCGCCGCGGGGCGCATTTCGCCGAGCTCGACCGGCAGCGTGTCGGAGCCCGGAATCGTAAGGAGGAACTGGTCGCCCAGGCCGAAGAGCTGGCTGAGTCCACCGACTGGGCGGCCACTGCGACTCGCTTCCGGAACCTGATGGCGGAGTGGAAAGCGGCTGGGCGCGCCCCGAAAGAAGCAGACGACGCGCTATGGCAGCGGTTTCGCGCTGCCCAGGAGCGATTCTTCAGCCGCCGCTCCACCACCTTCTCCGCGCGAGGCTCGGAGTTCGAGCACAACGTACAGCGCAAGGAGGAGCTGATCGCTGCCGCAGAGCGGATCGACCTGACGGACATCGAGGCAGCCCGAGCGCAGCTGCGAGGTATCCAGGAGCGCTGGGAGAGCGTGGGCAAGGTCCCGCGGGAGCGGATCAGGGAGCTCGAATCCCGGCTGCGAGCCGTCGAGGACCGGATCCGCTCGGCCGCCAACGCACACTGGCGACACACCGACCCGGAGGCTCAGGCCAGGGTGGCTCAGTTCCGGGAGCGCCTAGAGCAGTTCGAGGCGCAAGCGGCGAAGGCCCGTGCCGCCGGGGACAACCGCCGCGCCACGGCGGCGCAGGCCCAGGCTGACCAGTGGCGGGAATGGCTGGCCGCCGCCGAGCGGGCAGTCACCAGCCGGTGAACCGGCCGGCTGGGTTACCGGCGGGATAACGCGAGCCACAACCACTGCGCGGCGAGCACCATCACAGCGACGACGGCCAACACCATCCCGATGCCTGGGCCCGGGCCGTCCACGGTCTGCCGGGACCAGATCGCCCATACCCCGTCCAGCGCACAGTAAGTGCAGCCCAGCGCACTGGCCCAGACCAGGCCCCAGCGCCGGGTGATGAGCGCCAGCACTGACAGACAGACCCCGAAACCGAGCGCGACTGCGCCGAACAACCGCGGCAGTAGCCCGACCCGGTCTTCCGGATTCGCAGTGCCCCGCAACACGTCCCAGCCGCTGGCGTCACCGACCCAAGGCAGCGTGATGGCCAGCAGCAGCACCATGATCGCGCATGCGAGTACGGCCGCGCGGGCACCAGGGTCAACATGGCGCAGCGCCGAGCGTTCCACGGCGTCGATCTCAGCCCGCAGCTCGGCAAGACCATCCGGATCGTCGGTCACAATGCCGCCTTCAGACAGCTCCCGACATGGAGACCTAGCGGGCCTGGCCAGCACTTGGTAACCCCGAGAAGCCTCCATGTCGGGGAGAGTGTCACGTTGGGCGGCCAAACGAGGGCAAGCCGAGGGCCACCCCTGGCGTCGTCGGCCGGCGACCGGCCGCCCAAGCCTCACCGGCAGTGGTCCGCCGGTGCCCTCGCAACGGTAGATCGGACACCAGGTGGTGCGGCGCTCCATAAGTGATTTCCGTGAGCACCACGTCCCCCGGTCGGACCTCGACCTCGCCTGGGTGGAAGTGCACCAGCCGCCCGTCTCTGGCGCGCCCGCTCATCCTCCGGGTCACCGCGTCCTTGCGGCCCTCGCCCTCGGAGACCAGCACCTCCATCTGGCTGCCAACCAGGCCGCGGTTGAGCTCCCAGGAGATCTCCTCCTGTAACGCGACGAGCCGCTCGTAGCGGTCCTGAACGACCGCCTTGGGCACTTGGTCAGCCATGTCCGCGGCCGGTGTCCCCGGCCGCGGTGAGTACTGGAACGTGAACGCCTGGCTGAAGCGCGCCGCCCGCACCACGTCCAGGGTGGCCTGGAAATCAGCTTCGGTCTCGCCGGGAAAACCGACAATGATGTCGGTCGACAGCGCTGCATCGGGCATCGCCGCCCGCACCTGGTCGACAATCGCAAGGTAGCGCAACGCCCGGTAGGAGCGGCGCATCGCCCGCAGCACCGCGTCCGAACCTGACTGCAGTGGCATGTGCAGTTGGTGGCAGACGTTCGGGGTCTCGGCCATCGCCTCGATGACATCAGAGGTGAAGTCGCGCGGGTGCGGGGAGGTGAAGCGCACCCGTTCCAGGCCGTCGATCCGCCCGCAGGCGCGCAGCAAGTCACCGAAAGCGCGCCGGTCGCCGAAGCCGACCCCATAGGCATTGACGTTCTGGCCGAGCAGGGTCACTTCGAGCACACCCTCGGCCACCAGGGCCTCCACCTCCGCGAGCACCTCACCGGGTCGGCGGTCAACCTCCTTGCCGCGCAGCGCCGGCACGATGCAAAAGGTGCACGTGTTGTTGCAGCCCACAGAGATCGATACCCACGCCGAGTGCGCCGAGTCCCGCTTCGCCGGTAGCGCGGAAGGGAAAACCTCCAGCGACTCTGCGATCTCGACTTGGGCAATCCCGTTGTGCCGGGCTCGATCCAGCAACACCGGTAGCGCACCGATGTTGTGGGTACCGAACACTACGTCGACCCAGGGCGCTCGGCGGGTGATCTCACCGCGGTCCTTCTGCGCCAGGCAACCACCAACGGCGATCTGCATCCCAGGATGCTCGCTCTTGACCGGGCGTAGCTGGCCGAGGTTGCCATAGAGCCGGTTATCGGCGTTCTCGCGCACCGCGCAGGTGTTCAACACGACCACGTCGGGGGTGTCGTCCGGTCCAGCGAGCACGTATCCGGCCGCCTCAAGGAGCCCGGCCAACCGTTCGGAGTCGTGCACATTCATCTGGCAGCCGTAGGTGCGCACGCGGTAGCTGCGCGGACGCTGCTCGATGCTGGCCGTCATCGATCGATCATTCCTCTGGCATGTGCTGTATGGGCCCGTGCTGTATGGGCCTGCGCTGGTAGGGGTCCGCTATGGCCGTCAAGGTTCAGACCACTCCAGGGTAGAGCCGGGTCCAAACCTGCCCGCGGGCTGCCCGGTCATCAACGGTGGCCGGGGCATGTACCGCCATGGGCGATTCGTGACAAAGTTGCACTCTGCGTCCCGCACCCTGTCGGGTAGGGATATCTCAATGCTCCCGCACCCGGAGGACTGGATGAGTTCGCCCGCGACAGCCGACCCGCCGATGATCAGGATGTTGCGAGTGGACAAACATTTCGGATCTCTGCACGTGCTGCGGGACATCAATCTGGACGTTGCCCGGGGTGAGGTCATCGTGGTGCTCGGACCATCCGGGTCCGGCAAGTCGACGCTGTGCCGCACGATCAACCGATTAGAGCCGATCGACGGGGGTCGGATCGAGGTTGATGGGGCGCCGCTGCCTGCGGAGGGTCGGGCGCTGGCCCGGCTGCGAGCCGACGTCGGGATGGTCTTTCAGCAGTTCAACCTTTTTGCTCACAAGACCATCGCGGAAAACGTGCAGCTCGCTCCGGTGCGCGTACGCCGGGTCAGTAAGCGGGAAGCGCATGAGGACGCGATGCGATTGCTCGAGCGAGTGGGGATCACCGACCAGGCCGACAAATACCCGGCGCAGCTATCCGGCGGTCAGCAGCAGCGGGCTGCGATCGCCCGCGCGCTGGCCATGCGGCCCAAGGTGATGCTTTTCGATGAGCCGACCTCGGCACTAGACCCAGAGATGGTCCAGGAGGTGCTCGACGTCATGACCTTGCTCGCCCATGAAGGCATGACCATGCTTGTGATCACCCACGAAATGGGTTTCGCCCGCCGCGCTGCACACCGGGTGGCGTTCATGTCCGACGGCGAGATCGTCGAGACCGCGACGCCCGAGCAGTTCTTCACCGCACCGCGCTCGGTTCGCGCCAAGAATTTTCTCGGCAAGATCCTGACGCATTGATACCCGACCATCGGCGTCAATCGATGCCTGCGTCGAACTACCGGATGGAGTAGCACATGAAGCTGCGCGACATGGCGGTCGCCCTGTTGGTCAGTAGCCTCATACTGATCAGCTGTGGCCGGGAGACGGCCCCGGGAGCCAGCGCCACCGCGGTCCCGGTGCCCAGCGTGGCGGAGGATGTCACCGTCACCGGTTCGCCCACTTTTGACCGGATGACCCAGCGCGGCACCGTCATCATCGGCGTCAAGAACGACCAGCCCGGGCTGGGCTACCTCAACCCGACGACCAACAGGTATGAGGGCTTCGACATCGAGATTGCCCGGCTCATCGCGGCCAAGCTCGGATTCGATCCAGAAACCAAGATCGAATATAAGGCGATCCCATCCGCGGCGCGCGAGCAGGCGATCATCACCGGGCAGGTCGACTACTACGTCGGCACCTATACGATCAATGACGCCCGTAAGGAGCAGATTTCCTTCGCCGGCCCCTATTTCGTCGCCGGTCAGGACCTGCTGGTCAAATCCGATGACAATTCGATCACCGGGCCCGATGCGCTCGTGGGCAAGCGGGTGTGCTCGGCCACCGGATCGACCCCCATCCGCCGGATCCGCGAGCAAGGGCTCACCGACCAGGTCATCGAGTTTCAGAACTACTCGCAGTGCGTGGACCAATTACTCGCCGGCCAGGTCGATGCCGTAACCACCGATGACGCGATTCTTCAGGGCTACGCGGCACAGGATCCCGAGCGTCTCAAGGTGGTGGGTAAACCGTTCTCTCAGGAACCTTACGGGGTAGGCATGCCGCGTGCAGACGACGCCTTGCGCTCCAAAGTCAATGACATCCTCGAAACTGCGACCAAAGACGGCACCTGGCAGCAGATCTACGACGGTACGCTCGGCAGGTCGGGTTCGGACGCGATGCCCCCAGCTGTCGATCGGTACTGATCATCATCCCATGGTGAGCAGCATCGAGAGGAACACTGCGTGATCGAACTGCTCGTCGACAACCGCGACCTGTTCATCACCGGATTCCAGAACACGATCCTGCTATTTCTCTTCGCGGCTATCGGCGCGCTTGCGCTAGGGACGCTGCTGGCGGGAATGCGCGTCAGTCCCGTGCCGGTGCTGCGCTTGCTGGGCGCCGGATATGTCACGATCTTCCGAAACACGCCACTGACATTGGTCTTCTTCTTTTTCGCGTTCGCTTACCCTCGCCTGGAGCTCGTGGACGTCTCCTTTTTCACCAGAGCCGTACTCGCCTTGATCGCCTACACCGCAGCATTCGTGTGCGAGGTCGTACGATCCGGCGTTAATACCGTTGACGTGGGGCAGTCCGAGGCATCGCGGGCGCTGGGTTTCACGTTCACCCAGACTCTGATCGCAATCGTCGTCCCACAGGCCATCAGGTCGGTCGTGCCGCCGATGACCAGCGTGCTCATCGCGTTGCTCAAGAACACGACGATCGCAGCGGGCTTCGCAGTGGCCGAGGCCGGCCAGATCACTCCAGCGCTGTCCGAGCGTGGCGCGCCACTCCTCATCGGCATGCTGTGGGTGACGATCGGTTTCATAATCCTGATCATCCCGCTCACCGCCACGCAGCGAACCCTGGAGAAGCGGTGGAGCGTGGCCCAATGAGCTCAGTGCTCTACGACGCGCCCGGACCCAGGGCTCAGGCCCGGAACAAGGCGCTCGGCATGCTAGCCGCCTTCGGCGTTATTGCGCTGACCGGCTTCGTTGCTTACCGATTCTGGGTGACTGGCCAGTTTGAGGCCACCAAATGGGAGTGGCTGCTCTACGAAAATCTCCAGCTGCGGCTGCTCGACGCCCTCGGCGCCACCCTGCGAGCCTTTGTCGTCGGAGCCGTGCTTGCCCTTGCATTCGGGTTGCTGTTCGCGGTCGCGCGGTTGTCTGAACACGCGTGGTTGCGTTCACCGGCCTTCGCCATCGTTGAGTTCTTCCGGGCGATCCCGCTCGTCATCATGATCTTCTTTTTGTACTATGCGGCGCCGCAGGCCGGACTTCAGCTGGGTGTTTTCTGGTCCCTCGTCGTAGGCCTGACGCTCTACAACGGTTCGGTGCTCGCTGAGGTGTTTCGGGCTGGTGTGCTGTCGGTGCCGCGCGGTCAGCGCGAGGCGGCGAATGCCTTGGGGCTTCGTCCCAATCAGGTGATGCGGGCAGTGCTATTGCCCCAGGCAGTGCGGGCCATGCTGCCGACGATCGTGAGTCAGCTGGTGGTCCTGCTCAAGGACACCGCGCTGGGTTTCCTCATCACCTACCAGGAACTCCTTTTCGAGGCTCGTTACCTCGGTAGTCTCGCCGAGTTCGAACGTCCGATCATCCCTACGGCACTCGTGGTAGGGGCCGTGTACATCACGCTGTGCATAGCGTTGTCATCGTTGGCCGGCTACCTGGAACGCCGCAACGGTCGCCGCCGTCGCAATGGTCAGCTGCCGACTCCGGACCGGCGCGGCGTCACCGCGGGACTCAACGCCTAGAGTCGTCGCGGTGCGCAGGCAACTGATGACCGAAAGTTCGGTGAGCGATGCCTGACCTGGACCCGTGGCGTGCGGCGCCGGAACTGCCGGCCGGCGGCCGGGCCCGGACGATGCTGCCTGCTCTGCGACGGCGCCGATGGCTGCGACCGCGCCGGCTAGGCTGTCTGCTGGTGCTGTTGCTCGGAGTTGCAGCGCTGTGGGCGCTGGATCAGGTCGTCGACGTGTTCCGTGATCACCCAGTCCCCGTGGCCGGTAGCCCGTTCGACACCATTGCCCCACAACGCCCAGCGAGCAGGGGATCGCCGACTCTCGACCGGATCACCCAGCGTGGGAAACTCATTGTGGCCATCCAGGAGGCACCCGGACTGGCGCAGCGCTCGCCAGGATCGGGCGACTACACCGGCTTTGACATTGCCCTGCTCGGCCTCATTGCGCGCGGCCTGGGAGTGGACCCCGCCACCACCACCTTCAAGCCTCTGACCGCTGGTAGCCGGGAGGCGGCCGTCAGCCGCGGAGAGGCCGACCTCGTGCTCGGCGGTTACGAGATCACCCCACAACGACGCGCCCAGGTGGCCATCGCAGGTCCCTACCTGACACGTCCGTTGCGGTTGGCCGTTCCCGCGAGCAGCCCAGTAACTGGCCCGGATTCGCTCGGTCCCGGGCAGGTATGCGTGCAAGCCGCTTCCCCAGCCGCTGCAGCGCTGGTGGCCCGTGGCGTAGGGCTACAGACCCGGCCGACTTTGGAGTCCTGCGTGAATCTGCTTGAAGGTCGCGTCGCGGCGATCGCTGGTGAGCAGGCCGCGGTGGCGGCGGTGGTGGCGAAGGCACCCGACACGCTGCGAATGGTCGGCGAGCCGCTGGGCATCACCGAATACGGCATCGGCTTGCCGCCGGGCGACCAACAGCTCCGCGAGCGGATCACCGCAGTGCTGCGGCAGGCAATCGACGACGGTACCTGGCGCCGTCTCTACGCCGAGTACCTCGGCACTCCGGTGCCCAGCCCCCCAGCGCTGCGCTGATCTATCTCCGGTTGCGGCGCAGCAGCCGGGCCAGCGGGTCGAAGCGGATATCGGCGACGCGCTCCTTCATCGGGATCAAGGCATTGTCCGTTATTTTGATGTGCTCCGGACAGACCTCGGTGCAACACTTGGTGATGTTGCATAAACCAAGGCCGTGCTCGTCCTGCACGGCTTTCTTACGATCCACGCCCTCTTCATCAGCGGCATCCAGTGGGTGCATGTCCAATTCGGCGATCCGCATGAGGAAACGTGGCCCGGAGAAGGTCTCCTTATTCTCCTCGTGGTCGCGGATCACGTGACAGGTGTTCTGGCACAGGAAGCACTCGATGCACCTGCGGAACTCCTGCGAACGTTCCACATCCATTTGCTGCATCCGGTACTCGCCCGGCTGCACGCCTTTGGGCGGCATGAAGGCACGAATCTCGCGTGCCTTCTGATAGTTGTACGAGACGTCGGTGACGAGATCACGAATGACCGGGAACGTCCGCATCGGGGTGACCGTCACCGGCTGCTGTGGAGGCAACGTGGACATCCGAGTCATGCACAGCAGGCGCGGTCGTCCGTTGATCTCGGCACTGCACGATCCACACTTGCCTGCCTTGCAGTTCCACCGCACCGCGAGGTCGGGAGCCTGGGTGGCCTGTAGGCGATGGATCACGTCAAGGACCACCTCTCCCTCGTTGACCTCCACATCGAAGTCGACCAGGCCCCCGCCGTCGGTATCGCCCCGCCACACCTGGAAGCGTTGCTGGTACCCCATGTCAGTTCGCCCCTCCTGGGAGCTCCTCTGCGGTGAAATACTTCTTCAGCTCGTCGAGCTCGAACAGCTCAACTAAGTCCGCGCGCATCGGGAGCTGCTCCCTACGTTCGACTCGAACGCGGTGCTCTGCGCTGTCGGCGTGCTGGGTGCACTCCAGTACCACCTGTCGCCATTCGGGGTCCATCACCGGGTAATCGTCCCGGGTGTGCCCGCCCCGGCTCTCGGTGCGCTCCAGGGCAGCGCGGGCGACACATTCGCTCACGGCGAGCATGTTGCGGAGGTCCAGCGCGAGGTGCCAGCCGGGGTTGAACTGCCGGTGCCCTTCTACCACGATGTGCTCGGCTCGCTGGCGCAGCTCGTCGAGTTTCTTGAGCGCGAGTTCTATCTCGTCGGCTCGGCGGATGATACCAACGAGGTCGTTCATGGTCTGCTGCAGCTCTTGATGCACCTGGTAGGGGTTCTCGGTGCCGTCGTGGTGAGTACCTGCACCGAAGGGGGCGACCGCCCGCTGCGCTGCGGCGTCGACGTCAGCCTCGCGGACCGATGGCCGGGACCCACCTAGAGAGTCCACGTAGGTCGCTGCCCCGAGACCGGCCCGGCGACCGAACACAAGCAGGTCGGACAGCGAGTTGCCGCCCAACCGGTTGGAGCCGTGCATCCCTCCGGCGACCTCCCCTGCCGCGAAGAGCCCGGGTACCGAGGCAGCCGCGGTGTCGGGCTCCACCTCGATACCGCCCATCACGTAGTGGCAGGTGGGGCCAACCTCCATGGGTTCGGCCGTGATGTCGACGTCGGCCAGCTCCTTGAACTGGTGGTACATCGAGGGAAGCCTTTTCTTGATGAGTTCGGCGGGCATCCGGGTGGAGACGTCGAGGAACACACCGCCGTGCGGTGACCCGCGGTCGGCCTTGACCTCGGAGTTGATCGCCCGTGCGACCTCGTCACGGGGCAGCAGCTCCGGCGGCCTGCGGTGGTGGTCCGGGTCGTCGTACCAGCGGTCAGCCTCCTGCTCGGAGGTTGCATACTGGTCTTTGAAGACCTCGGGAACGTAGTCGAACATGAAGCGCTTGCCCTCGGAGTTGCGCAGCACGCCGCCGTCACCCCGGACCGACTCGGTGACCAGGATTCCCTTGACGCTGGGCGGCCACACCATCCCGGTGGGATGAAACTGGACGAATTCCATATTGATCAATGCGGCCCCCGCGCGCAGCGCAAGCGCGTGCCCGTCGGCGGTGTACTCCCAGGAGTTGCTGGTGACCTTGAACGACTTGCCGATGCCACCGGTGGCCAGTACTACCGCAGGCGCATCGAACCGGACGAAACGACCGGTCTCACGCCAGTAACCGAATGCCCCGGACACGGCGTCACCGTCTTTGAGCAGGTCGGTGACCGTGCACTCGGAGAAGATCTTGAGGTTGACCTCATAGTCGCCGTGCTGGGCAAAGTCCTCCTGTTGCAACGACACGATCTTCTGCTGCAGCGTGCGGATCAACTCCAGACCCGTCCGATCCCCCACATGTGCCAGCCGCGGGTACTCGTGCCCACCGAAGTTACGCTGGCTGATCTTGCCGTCCTTGGTGCGGTCGAACAGCGCACCGTAGGTCTCCAGCTCCCATACCCGCTGCGGCGCTTCTTTCGCGTGCAGCTCGGCCATCCGCCAGTTGTTAAGGAACTTGCCTCCCCGCATGGTGTCGCGGAAGTGGACCTGCCAGCTGTCCCGTGAGTTCACGTTGCCCATCGACGCCGCAATACCACCCTCGGCCATCACAGTGTGAGCCTTGCCGAACAGGGACTTGCAGACGACGGCGGTGCGCTTGCCCAACTCGCGGGCTTCGATCGCGGCGCGCAGGCCGGCGCCGCCCGCGCCGATCACCACGACGTCGTAGTCGTGCCGCTCGATCTCGGTCATGGGTGTCGAGTCCTCGTCAGTTGAAAAGGCGCAGGTCGGTAAGCCAGCCCGCGGAGATGGACATGATGTAGAAGTCCGTAAACATCACCGTGATCAGCGAGGCCCAGGCGAACTGCATGTGGCGGCCGTTGAGTTTGGACAACTGGGTCCAGAACCAGTACTGCACGGGATGCTTGGAGAAGTGCTTGAGCCGGCCGCCGAAGATGTGCCGGCAGGCGTGGCAGGACAGTGAATACAGCCACAGCATGACGACGTTGGCCAGCAAAATCAGCGAGCCCAGGCCTACCCCCAAGCCACCATCGGCGGGAAAGAACGCCAGGACCGCGTCGTAGGTATTGATCAGCAGCAGCGCGCTGGCGAGGTAGAAGAAGTACCGGTGCAGGTTCTGTAGCACCAGCGGGAAGCGAGTCTCACCCGCATACTTCTTCGCCGGTTCGGACACCGCGCATCCGGGCGGCGACAGCAGGAACGCCCGGTAACCGGCCTTGCGGTAGTAGTAGCAGCTGGCCCGGAATCCAGCGAGAATAGGGAAGATCAAGATCGCCAACGGCAGCGCCAGCGGAAATTCCGGCAACGGGGTGCCGAAATGCGACGACCCCGGTGCGCAGGAAGCGCTCAGGCATGGCGAATACAACGGGGTGAGGTAGCGGTATTCATCGACCCAGTAGTGATCGCGCATGAACAGCCGCACCGTCGTGTAGACGATAAAACCGCCCAACACGATGGCTGTTATTACGGGCGATATCCACCAGCGATCGGTGCGCAGGGTTCGTGCGGAGATCACTGCCCGACCGGACTGTACCCGACCGGATTGGGCGCCCTCGGACGGCGGGAACGGTGATGTGGTGGTCATGACGTCGATTCAGGTCGGTGGCACAGGCCAACGTGGTCGGTTCTACCGCGACACCCGCGGTCCGCGCGGGGCGAGCAGCTCACACCGCGATGACTGACAGCGCCGATGACTGACAGTAAGGCGGAGAGCGGCCACAGGTCAAAGATATCGTAACGCTCGTGTCGATAGCCCTAAGCTATCCATGTGCAACTACAGCAGCTGGTGTACTTCCTCGCCGTCGCTCGCACCCGCCACTTCACCCGGGCCGCCGAACTCGCGCACGTCGCCCAGCCCTCGCTGAGCAAACAGATCCACAGCCTGGAGCGCGAACTGGGCACCGAGCTGTTCCATCGGGCACGGGGCAACGTGACCCTCACGCCGGCCGGAGAAGTGCTCGTGCCCTTCGCCAGGCGGATTCTGGCCGACGTCGAGACCGCTCGGCTACAGGTGCATGAGCTCGCCGAGCTTCGCCAGGGACGGCTGCGATTAGGTGCCACGCCCAGCCTCTGCACCGGCTCGCTGGCTGACGCACTTGCTCGGTTCCATGCCTGCTATCCCGGAATCCAGCTCATCATCGATGAAAGCGGATCGCGGGACCTGGTCCGGCAGCTCGCCGAAGGAGCCATCGACCTGGCGGTGATCACCTCACCGCTGCAACGCCGGGATCCCACCTTGGACACCGTCCCAATCCTTCGCGAGCAACTTACCGTCGCCGTGCCGGCGAACATGGACCTCGATTTTGACTCGTTTCGAATCGATGATCTCCGGGATCGGCCACTGGTGATGTTTCGGGAGGGCTACGACCTCAGATCGATGACCCTGGCGGCCTGCCAGCGAGCGGGATTCCAGCCGAGGTTCGCCGTCGAGGGGGGCGAGATGGACGCGGTCCTTAGCTTTGTCGAGGCCGGGCTCGGGATTGCAGTGGTTCCCAGCATGGTCCTCCCAAGTCGCCCGAAGCTTCGTGGTGTGCCGTTTATCCCCCCCGTTCCAGTCCGGACGATCGCGCTCGCCCACCGCACCGATGTACACCCAACCCGAGCCGCTGCAGAGTTCCGGTCCACCCTGTTGCAGCTGCTGAGCAGCGCGCACGCCCAAGGGGACCTTCCCGCCGGCGTCGAGTTCATCGGCCCCCGGGAATTGCTCGAAGGTCAGTCGACGCACGGCTCGACTTCAGTGAACCAATTACCCGGGCCGAGCTCGTCGCGTACAACACACAACGCCAGCCCCTCTGAGTAGCCTTTGCGGGCAAGCATTGCGATCAATCTGCGCGCCAAGGTGCTTGCGTCCCGGACGGTGTTGCTACGTAACTTGCGCCGGACAAGTTCACGAGCCCGCTGCTCTTCGTCCTCGGGTCGTACCGTGGCCACTGCCTCGTAGACGATCTCCTCCGGCACGCCCCTTCGCCGGAGCTCAGTGTTCAATGCCCGCCTGCCCAGACCGCGGTGGTGGTGGCTCGAGTACACGGCCGACTCGGCGAAGGCGGCGTCATTCACCAGACCGACCTCGGCCAGACGGTCAAGCACTGCTTCCCGTACCTCCTCCGGAATCCCGCGTCTACAGAGGGCATCGGCGAGCTCAACTCGGCTGCGCGGCCGCGTCGTCAGTAGCTTCAGGCAGATCTGCTGCGCCTGTGCCGCCGGACTCATAACCGTGGTAACCGGGGAATCCTCCCTGTCAGATCCATTGGCTCCCGGACTACGTCTACTCATTGCAGCCCATGGCGCCTCTGTGCACGTCGAGAGCATCAGAAGTCCACCGGCGCCGGCACGGTCTGATCAGCGTCCAGCTTCGCCCCAATGCCGAGCTTGTCCTTGATCCGCTTCTCGATCTCAGCAGCGATGTCCGGATTGTCGCCGAGGAACTTACGGGCGTTCTCCTTGCCCTGGCCGAGCTGATCTCCCTCATAGGTGTACCAGGCACCTGACTTGCGAACGATTCCCTGCTCCACGCCCAGATCGATCAGCGAGCCCTCCGTGCTGATCCCGTGACCGTACAGAATGTCGAACTCCGCTTGTTTGAATGGCGGGGCGCATTTGTTCTTTGCCACCTTGACGCGGGTCCGGTTTCCGACGGCGTCTGAGCCGTCCTTGAGCGTCTCGATCCGGCGAATGTCCAGCCGTACCGAGGCGTAGAACTTCAGCGCTTTGCCTCCCGTGGTGGTCTCCGGGGAGCCGAAGAAGACCCCGACCTTCTCCCGGAGCTGGTTGATGAAGATCGCAGTGGTACCCGAATTGCTCAGCGCACCGGTGATCTTGCGCAGTGCCTGGCTCATCAGCCGGGCCTGCAAGCCGACGTGCGCGTCGCCCATCTCGCCCTCGATCTCCGCCCGGGGCACCAGGGCAGCTACCGAGTCGATGACCACGACGTCCAGCGCGCCGGAGCGGATCAGCATGTCCGCGATCTCCAGCGCCTGTTCCCCGGTGTCAGGCTGGGAAACCAGCAGGGCGTCGGTGTCCACTCCAAGCGCCTTCGCGTAGTCGGGATCCAGCGCGTGCTCGGCGTCGATGAACGCGGCGATCCCGCCGGCCCGCTGGGCGTTGGCCACTGCGTGCAAGGCGACCGTCGTCTTGCCGGAGGACTCCGGGCCGTACACCTCGACCACCCTGCCGCGAGGCAGGCCGCCGATGCCCAGCGCCACGTCCAACGCGATGGAACCGGTGGGGATCACCTCGACGGGCGCGCGGCCCTCCTCACCAAGGCGCATCACCGAGCCCTTGCCGTACTGCTTGTCGATCTGGGCCAAGGCGATCTCTAACGCCTTCTCCCGATCCGGTGCTGCTGCCATCTGACGGTCCACCTCGCTGGTCGGTTCTTCTGGGGTCGGCGCCGACGCTAAGCGATGGGACCGACACTTCGCGGCGACACACGCCGGGCCTGTGGACAGGAGTCCGGCTGTGGACAACAGATTAGGCGAACACCTGTTCGACACCACGGATGACACGCCGGGACGCTAGGTCGCCGCGCCCAACGGCGCCGGGCGCGCGCTAAGAGGCGACACACTGAGCACGAGAGACGGACAGGCTGGAGTGGAGGCGCGGGTGTTCAGCGCCGTTCTTCGGGCACGTCAAATGTGGCGCACACCACGGCCCACACTTGCTTGGTGTCGATCCCCGCCTCCAGCGCCTCGTCCACTGTACGGCCGCCGAGTTCGCTGAACACGTGGTCACGGGCTAGTGCGGCGGCCCGCACCGGACCGAACTCCTCGTCCATCCGCTGCCGGAAGTGGGTTATCCGCACTCCGCCAGGTTAGGTGTCCGCCTCCGGGTTTACCGTGATGGGGTGCTTGCGCAGGGCGACCCGACCGGACTGTCCTCCACCGCTGGACAACTGGTGATCCTTTTCGGCCTGCTCGCCGCTCTCGTGGTGCTCATCCGTTGGTGGTGGCAACAGCGCGGCCGCTGATCAGTGCGACTGCACCGAGCAAGGGAGTCACCACCGTGACCGAGGTGTTCCGATCCGGCGACCACGAGCAGGTCGTGTTCTGCCGCGACCGGCCATCAGGGCTGCGGGCCATCATCGCCATCCATTCCACCGCGCTGGGGCCAGCGCTCGGCGGCACTCGGTTTCACCCTTACCCCAGCGAGCAGGACGCGCTGGCCGACGTTCTGGACCTGTCCCGCGCGATGTCCTACAAGAACGCACTAGCCGGGTTGGACCACGGCGGTGGTAAGGCCGTGATCCTCGCCGACCCTTCCCGGGACAAAACCGAAGTGCTACTGCGTGCCTACGGGCGCTTCGTGCAGTCGCTGGGTGGGCGCTATGTCACCGCATGCGATGTCGGCACCTACGTCGAGGACATGGACGTCGTCGCCAGGGAGTCCGAGTTCGTCACCGGCCGCTCGTCGGCCCATGGCGGCGCCGGCGATTCCTCGATTCTCACCGCGTTCGGCGTTTTCCAGGGCATGCGCGCGGCCGCTGAGCACATGTGGGGTGAACCGTCCTTGTCCGGACGTCGGGTAGGCATCGCCGGGGTCGGGAAGGTCGGGGGCCTGCTCGTCGATCACATGCTCGCCGACGGCGCGGACGTGATCGTGGCGGATGTCAATGAGCAGGCGATCGAGCGGGTCCGTGCCGCGCACCCTGAGGTCGCTGTCGCGCCGACCACCGCAGCGCTGGTGGGCGAACCGCTCGACGTGTATGCGCCGTGCGCGCTCGGCTGGGCGCTGAATGATCCCACCGTCGCCGCGCTGTCGGCCAAGATCGTCTGCGGAGGTGCGAACAACCAGCTGGAACATCCCGGCGTCGAGAAGCTGCTCGAGGAACGGGGCATCCTCTACGCGCCCGACTACGTGGTGAACTCCGGTGGCGTCATTCAGGTTGCCGATGAGATCGAGGGCTTCGACTTCGAGCGAGCCCAAGCCCGAGTCGCCCGGATCTTCGACACCACCCGAGAGATCTTCAAGCTGGCCGAGCAGGATGGGGTACCACCCGCCGTCGCCGCCGATCACCTGGCCGAGCGACGGATGGCTGATGTGGGCCGGCTGCGCAAGATCCTGCTCGACGCCCGCGCCGCTCTGCGACGATAGCGTCGATTCAGTAGGGCGGACACGCAGACGAGACGTCTCCAACTCCGCTGAGCCCCGCTCCATGCGCCCCCGCCGGGCTGGTGACACGGCAAATTGTCGGGGGGTCAGACCATGATGGTGGCGTGGACGTGCTCGACTTGTTCTCCGCCGCGACCCGAGAGTGGTTCGCGGGGGCGTTCGCCGGACCTACCCCCGCGCAGGACGGCGCATGGCGGGCGGTAGCCGCCGGCGAACACGCGCTGGTCGTCGCCCCGACCGGATCGGGCAAGACGCTCGCCGCATTCCTGTGGGCACTGGACCGGTTGGCCGTCGCCGTGCCTCCGGACGAGCCGATGAGGCGTTGCCGGGTGCTCTACATCTCTCCACTGAAAGCCTTGGCGGTGGACGTCGAGCGCAACTTACGTTCTCCGCTGGCTGGCATCCGGCAGGCCACGCATCGATTGGGCCTGCCGCAGCCCGACATCCGGGTAGGGATGCGCACCGGTGATACACCGGCCGAGCAGCGCCGCGCCTTCGCGCGATCCCCGACTGATGTGCTCGTCACCACCCCGGAGTCACTGTTTCTGTTGCTGACCTCGGCAGCGAGGGAGTCGCTGCGCGGAGTTCATACCGTGATCGTTGACGAGGTACACGCCGTCGCCGCCACCAAGCGCGGCGCGCATCTCGCACTGTCGTTGGAACGGCTGGACGCCCTGTTGGAGCGGCCCGCCCAGCGCATCGGCCTGTCCGCCACCGTGCGTCCCGTCGAAGAGGTCAGTGCCTTCCTGGCCGGAGGCCGACCGGTGCACGTGGTGCAACCAGCGTCAGCCAAGGTGATCGAGGTCGCAGTACAGGTGCCGGTGCCGGACATGTCGGCGCTGGGAGAACCGGTCGAGGACGGCGACGGGTCACAACAGCGCGCGTCGATCTGGCCCGCGGTAGAACGGCGGGTGCTGGACTTGGTGCGCGCACACCGCTCGACGATTGTGTTCGCCAACTCCCGGCGGTTGGCCGAGCGGCTCACTTCCCGGCTCAACGAACTGGCCGTCGGGGAACCCGCAGCGCCCCGGGATCGGATGCCCGCCGAGCTGATGGGCCAGTCCGGGTTGGCCGGCGGCGCTCCGGAGGTGCTCGCCAAGGCACACCACGGCTCGATGTCGCGCGAGCAGCGAACCCTGGTCGAGGAGGAACTCAAGTCTGGCCGGTTGCGGTGCGTGGTCGCTACCTCGTCGTTGGAGTTGGGCATCGACATGGGAGCGGTGGACCTGGTGGTGCAGGTCGAAGCGCCCCCGACGGTGGCCTCGGGCCTACAACGGATCGGTCGCGCCGGGCATCAGGTCGGGGCAGTGTCTCGCGGCGTGGTGTTCCCGAAGTTCCGTGGTGACTTGGTTTCGTGCGCGGTAGTGGCAGAGCGAATGGCCAGCGGAGCGATCGAGGCGCTGCGCTATCCCCGCAATCCATTGGATGTCCTCGCCCAGCAGGTAGTGTCCATGGTCGCGCTGGATCCGTGGACTGTTGGCGATCTCGCCGCGCTGGTCCGCCGGGCCGCGCCGTACTCGGCGTTACCCGACTCGGCGCTGCACGCTGTGCTGGACATGCTCGCAGGACGCTACCCGTCGGAGGAGTTCGGGGAGCTGCGCCCGCGGATCGTCTGGGACCGGGTCACCGACGAGCTTCGCAGCCGGCCAGGAGCACAGCGGCTGGCGGTGACCTCCGGCGGAACCATCCCCGACCGGGGACTGTTCACCGTGATGACCCCCGGCGGTGCCGACGGGGCGGGCTCGCGGGTCGGTGAGCTCGATGAGGAGATGGTCTATGAGTCCCGAGTGGGTGACACTTTTCTCCTCGGTTCCACCTCGTGGAAGATCGTTGACATCACCCACGACCGGGTCATTGCGGTGCCGGTACCCGGCGAGCCGGCTCGGATGCCGTTTTGGAAGGGTGACGCGCCGAGTCGGCCTCTGGAGCTCGGACGGGCACTGGGTGCGTTCGTCCGCGAGCTCAGCGGCTCGGGAGTGGACGCGGCTCGCCGCCGTGCCGAGGCGGCCGGGCTCGACGCCTGGGCGACTGACAACCTGCTGTCCTATCTACGCGAGCAGCGCGAGGCCGCTGGGCATGTGCCCGACGACCGCACCGTCTTAGTGGAACGCTTCCGCGACGAGTTGGGCGACTGGCGGATGGTGGTGCACTCACCGTTTGGCGCGCAGGTCAACGGGCCGTGGGCGCTGGCGATCGGAGCCCGGCTACGAGAACGGCGAGGCGTCGAGGCGCAGATGGCCAGCGCGGATGACGGTATCGTGCTGCGGCTGCCGGACGCGCTGGATGCTGACGGTGCCGAGGTGCTGCCCACCGCCGAAGACGTGTTGCTCGACCCGGACGAGGTGGAACAGCTGGTGGTCGCCGAGCTGAGCGGTTCGGCACTGTTCGCCTCCCGGTTCCGGGAGTGTGCGGCACGCTCCCTGTTGCTGCCCCGCCGCGATCCCAAGCGCCGCACGCCGCTGTGGCAGCAGCGGCAGCGCTCAGCCCAGCTGCTTACTGTCGCGTCGAAGTACGAACAGTTTCCGGTGGTGCTGGAGGCCATGCGGGAGTGCCTGCAAGACGTCTATGACCTGACCGGGCTGCGGGAACTGATGTCGGAGGTGCGGGCGCGCCGGGTGCGGGTGGTCGAGGTGGCCACTCCGTCGCCGTCACCATTCGCCCGCAGCCTGCTGTTCGGTTATGTCGGCATGTTCCTGTACGAACTGGACGCCCCACTCGCCGAGCGCCGGGCCGCAGCACTGTCGCTCGACTCCACGTTGCTGGCTGAGTTGCTCGGCTCAGAGGCGATCCGGGAGCTGCTCGACCCGGAGGCGCTCATCGAGGTCGAGGCACAGCTGCAGCGCGTCGGCCCCGACCGGCACGTCCGAGACGTCGAGGGCGCTGCCGACCTGCTGCGGGTGCTGGGCGACCTTACCGAAGCTGAGGCCATGCAGCGCGGGGTCGCGCCGGAATGGCTCGCCGAGCTGGGCGCGGCCCGTCGAGCGATCGCGGTACGGATTGCCGGTGAGCAACGTTGGATCGCTATCGAGGACGCCGGCCGGGTACGTGACGCGCTGGGCGCGGCCCTGCCGGTGGGGGTGCCCGAAGCCTTCACCGAGCCGGTTGCCGATCCCCTCGGGGATCTCATCCTGCGCTACGCCCGCACTCGTGGGCCGTTCACCGCAGCGGCCGCCGGGAACCGGTTCGGACTTGGTATCGCGGTGGTCGGAGCGGTGTTGGATCGGATGACCGGGATCGGCATCCTCGTCCGTGGCGAACTGCGGCCAGTCGAGGTTGGTGGCGAAGGCACGGAATACTGCCACGCCGACGTACTACGGCGGCTGCGACGGGCATCGCTGGCCCGGTTGCGGGCCGAGGTGGAGCCGGTTGAGCAGGCCGCGCTGGGGCGGTTCCTCCCGGCTTGGCACGGCATCGCACCCTGCGACACCGTGCGGAAGGGCGCGGGCCCGGCGCGCCTGCTGCGTAGCGCGCCCACTCCCGACGATGTGCTGGCTGCAGTGGAGCAGCTAGCCGGCGCACCAGTGCCGGCTAGCGCACTGGAATCGCTGCTGCTTCCGGCCCGGCTCCCGGGTTACTCTCCTGCCCTGCTCGACGAACTCACCACCTCCGGTGAGGTGACCTGGACGGGCTGTGGATCGTTGGCGGGCGGCGACGGGTGGATTGCGCTGGCGCCCACCGACGTAGCGGATCTCGTGCTGCCGGACCTCGAGGAGCAGCTGGAGCTGACACCGACACACCGCGGCCTTCTGCGCGCACTAGGATGGGATTCGGTTGGTGCTCCGGCCGTGGGCGGTGCCCTGTTCTTCAGGCAGCTCGCCGATCGGGCCGGCCAGTATCTGCTCGCCGAGGAGGAGCCGGCGCCCGGTGACGCCGATCTCGTTGTGGCGCTGTGGGACCTGGTATGGGCGGGATTGCTGACCAACGATTCGCTCGCTCCGCTGCGGGCTGTGGTGTCCAGCCGCTCGCCTGCGCATCGGCCACGTCCATCCACACCTCGGGGCCGGTACGCCCGGATGCGGGCGAGTCGGCCACCGATGCCGTCCCGGGCGGGCCCGTCGACAGCCGCGGGCCGCTGGTCGCTGGCGCCACCACCCGACCGCGACCCGACTCGCCGGGCGCACGCCCGGGCCGAAGTGTTCCTTGAGCGGCATGGCGTCCTCACCAGAGGCGCGCTTGATACCGAACGAGTCACCGGTGGCTTCACCGCCGTCTACAAGGTGCTGCGGGCGATGGAGGATTCCGGCCGGTGCCGACGCGGGTACGTCGTTGAGGGACTCGGTGCCGCGCAATTCGCCGTGCCGGGTGCGATCGACCGGCTGCGGGCGATGAGCCAGGTCACCGGCCGCGACGACCACGATGCCGCGGCCGTCGTGCTTGCCGCGGCGGACCCCGCCCAGCCCTACGGAGCCGCCCTGCCGTGGCCGCCCACCGTGGGCAATGTGCGGCACAGACCTGCACGTAAGGCAGGAGCACTGGCTGTCTTGGTACAGGGTTCGGCCGCGCTGTACGTCGAGCGTGGGGGCCGGTCGCTGCTGTCGTTCACCGAGGACACCGAGACGCTGCGCATCGCTATCGCGGCCCTCGCCGACGCGGTGCGTCGAGGCTGGCTGGGCTCGCTATCCGTCCAGCGCGCCGACGGCGAGGCTGCGCAGCAATCAGCGCTGGCTGAGCTACTCCGGGACGCCGGTTTCCGCGCCACGCCCCGAGGATTGCGGCTACGCGCCTGAGCTGTTGCAGGCTGACGGCGTTGCCCTTTATTGAGTGGCGGGGCGCAACAGGGTCCAGAGCTGGGCGACCGCCTCCTGGTCGCCTGAGATCCGGACCGACTGGTCCGGCAGCCGACCCCACGACCACAGGTAAACCTCTGTCGGGTTGCCGCTGACCATCGCGTCCGCCGCGCGCGCGTCTGCCTCGTCCACCCGCCGCGCGGTGGATCGACCCGGCTCGAAGACAGCCAGCCAGCGTCGGTCGGCGGCCGAAAGAGCAACCGCGCCGTTCTGCGGCGACGACATGCGCAGCTCGCCGAGGCGGTGACCGAACCACAGGAACAGCAGCTCGTCGATGCCGTCTAGGGCCACTTCCGGGTTGATGGGATGCACCGGCCCTCCAGCGGCCGCCTCGACGTCGACCCGGTGCACGGTGGTCTCGTGGGCCATCCGACGCCGCCAGAAGCCGTGCGTACGGTCGGCGGGCCACCAGGTGTCGCACGGGTCAGCTGGATCATGCCGGCTCAGCTCAGTGAGCAACTCGCTGAGGCCGCTGCGCACGAAACCGACCAGGTCGCCGTCCGGGGGCGACTGCTGCCACTGCTCGGGTCGTTGGCCGTCTCGTGCCCACAGCCGGGTGACCCGATGCACGCTGCCCACATGCCGCAGGGTCTCGCTCAGTGTCAGGTCCGGGCAGCCAGGGACCTCAGCCTGCGCCGCATCCGGCAGCGCGGCGGCGGCCGCTTCGAGCATCAGCTCACCTTCGATACCAATAACATCGAGCATCCGACCGTAATCGATCAACGGCTGAGGAGCGGTCATCGGGAGGTCCTAGACGCGTGCTGCGCGAGCGCCAGGAACTCGCTGGCCTGCCGGACGAGGTCATCGGCATCGCGACTGGTCACCAGGTGACGTACCCCCGCCTGGGCTGCCGACCGAGTGGACGACGTAGCGGCAAAGAAGGCTGACCATTCCGCAAGTTCCGGCGCGACCTTGGCGAGAAGCACCCACGCGTTGACCGGCCCGGAGCGGCGGCGCGGTCGAGCACGTGCTGCAAGCACCGCCGCCGCTGCGCGCAGCGCTGCGAGGTGTGCCTGCGCATAGCGGTCCACCGGATGTGCGGTGTACTCGGCGTCCAGCAATGCCTTCTGCGCTTGCTCGAAGAGGGTTCGCACAGTGGGTGGATGATGAATAGGCTGGTCGCACCGCGAAAGCGGCACCAGGGACGGGGCAAGTGGGGCGGCAGTGGGCACGTCGGTCTCCTCAGTCGAGGTCGCGGTCAGTGCGACATCGGGACGACTGCGCCGTGGGGAAGCCGGCGGAGGCCGGTGGCGACGCGCTTCCCCCGCCCGCCACCGGCCTCTTGTTCGAACATGTGTTCGACACGACTTAAGAGTAACCCCGCGAGGTGCGGTCCCGTCAAGTCCGGCTGGTCATAAGCGGGCAGGCTGAGCCGTGGCGTGGTCTGATAAGCCCGTGCAGCCCGCCGGTGCTATTCACTTAGCAGGCCCGCCGGCCGATGCTGGAGGTCGGCGGTGACAGCAATGCGCGCCCGCCAACCGGCCCAACTGACCCAGCTGACAGCCGAGCAGTTGCGCATGAGACTCGATGAGGCGCTGCGCATCTACGTCACTGCAATGCACTATCCACCTGGCACGGCACGACACCGGAGCCCGATGTGGCTGGAGCACATGCTGCGGGCGGGTTGGCTATGCATGGCGGCCTTTGAGAGCGACGTGCTGGTGGGTATCGCCTACGGCTACCGGGGAGCGCCCGGACAGTGGTGGCACGACGAGGTGCACCGTGGACTCATGCGGATCGACCCCGCCGCGGCACAACGCAATCTCGCCGACTACTTCGAGCTCACCGAACTTCATGTGCACCCACGAGCACAAGGCCGGGGCATCGGCGAAGCGCTGCTCACGGAACTGCTGTCCAGGGTGGATGCCCCGCGCGCGCTGCTATCCACTCCCGAAGGACCCACCAGGGCCTGGCGGCTTTACCGCCGGATCGGATTCACCGACCTCCTGCGCAACTACCACTTCACGGGGGATTCCCGCGCCTTCGCCGTACTCAGCCGCACGCTTCCGCTCTAACGCGTTTAGCCGAGGTTGGTAGCCGTTAACGGCGATCGCGACAGGCGTTGGGGGTACTTGAAGAGCCGCCGACTGAACCGCGACAGCGCGGGCGCCGAACCCGGGCACATGTCGACAAGTCGTTCCTTTATCGTCGGTACGAACAGTGCGTGCCGGGTGGCCTACGCAGCGCTGTCACCACGATCGCAGGAGGTTCCATGGCGCAGGTGAACGCCACCCGCGGAGCCGGGCTTCTGTCGCCAGAAGCGCCGGTGAGAGATCAGCAGGTGCACCCGCTCGATGACAACCTCCGCGCGGAGGTGGATCGTGAGCTCGCCGCCTTCCTCCAAGCCAAACGCTATGACGCGGCGCGAATCGACTCGCAGTTCGTCGCCGCGGTGGACTCACTGAGCGACTTCGTACTCGGCGGCGGCAAGCGACTGCGCCCGACGTTCGCCTGGTGGGGCTGGCGCGGCGCAGGTGGATCCCCGACCGGCCCAGAGACGCATGCGGTGCTGCGGGCGGTGAGCTCCCTGGAACTCATCCAGGCCTGCGCCCTGGTGCACGACGATCTGATGGACGACTCCACTACCCGGCGTGGCGCACCGACGGTGCACGTCGACTTCGCCGCCCGGCACCGGGCTGCTGGGTGGTTGGGCACGCCGGAACGGTTTGGCGCCGCCAGCGCCATCCTGCTCGGCGACATCGCATTGGCATGGGCCGATGACATGTTGCGTGGGTCAGACCTGTGGCCTGATCAGATGGGTAGAGTGCTTGGCGTCTGGCAGGCGATGCGCACCGAGGTGCTCGCCGGGCAGTACCTCGACGTGCTGACCCAGGCCCGCGGCGACGAGGCGCCCGAGACCGCGCTGCAGATCAATCGGTACAAGACGGCCGCCTATACCGTCGAGCGACCGCTACATCTAGGGGCGGCAATCGCCGGAGCGTGCCCCGCGCTAGTGGACACCTACGGCCGTTTCGGCGCCGATATCGGCATCGCCTTTCAGCTCCGCGACGACCTGCTCGGTATGTTCGGCGACCCCGTGGTCACCGGCAAGCCCGCTGGCGACGACCTCCGCGAGGGCAAGCGGACCCTGCTGCTGGCCTACGGTCTGCGCGCCGCCGACAGACAGCGCTACACCAGGGCTGCCAAGCTGCTGCGCGGCGCGATCGGAAATCCGCACGTGCAGCACGACACCGTAACCCAAGTACGGGAGCTGCTGATCGAGCTCGGCGCAGTCGCTGAGGTGGAGAGCCGGATCACTGAGCTCACCGACTCCGCTTTGGCTAGCCTGCAGTCCACCGACCTGGATGAGCCGGCCCGCGCCCGATTGATCGAGTTAGCGGCGCAAGCGACTTCTCGAACCTCGTGAGTGGCTATTGAGTGCGGCAACACTGTTACGCACTCACGACCACGCTAGGGTCCGTGGGTGCGTACTGTGCCCGGGCCCACCGGCCACGTGATAGTCGTCGGCGCCGGGCTGGCCGGGCTTTCCGCAGCCCTGCACCTGCTCGGAGCCGGACGGCAGGTGACGCTGCTCGAAGCACAGCCGCACCCTGGCGGTCGGGCCGGCCGGATGGATGTGGCAGGCTATCGCCTCGATACCGGCCCCACCGTGCTGACCATGCCCGAGTTGATTGACGAGGCACTGGCTGCGGTGGGCGATTCGGTCGCCGCACGGTTGGACCTGGTGGCGTTGCACCCCGCCTACCGGGCCCGCTTCGCCGACGGTTCGGTGATCAACGTGCACACCGATGCCGCGGCGATGGAAGCCGAGGTCAGGGCGGTGGCCGGACCGCAGGAAGCGAAGGGCTATCGACGCCTGCGGGACTGGCTCACCCGGCTTTACCAGGCCGAGATCGGTCGGTTCATCGGTGGCAACTTCGACTCCCCGCTGGACTTGGTGGCCAGCCGTGACGCGGTCCGCGAGCTAGCCACACTGGCCGCACTGGGCGGCTTCGGCAGGCTTGGCCCCCAGGTCGGCCGGTTCCTGAGCGACGAACGGCTGCAACGAATCTTCTCCTTCCAAGCGCTGTACGCCGGGGTGCCTCCGCAGCGCGCCCTTGGTGCCTACGCCGTGATCGCCTACATGGACACCGTGGCCGGGGTCTGGTTTCCCCGCGGCGGAATGCGAGCGTTGCCTCAGGCGCTCGCCGACGCGGCCGTCGACGCGGGCGCCCAGGTCCGCTATGGCACCACGGTGACCGCCCTGGAGCACTCCGGGGATCGCGTCACGGCAGTGCGCACCGCAGACGGTGAGCGGTTTGCCGCTGATGCAGTGGTGCTCACTCCCGACCTACCGGTGGTCCATAAGTTGCTTGGCAGGGCTCCACGGCGGCCGGTGGCACTGCGCTGGTCGCCGTCGGCGGTGGTATTGCATGCCGGAGTCCGGCCGGGTACCGGCTCTGGATGGCCGGGACTGGCGCACCACACGATCCTCTTCGGCCAGGCATGGGAAAGCACCTTCGACGAGATCATCTACCGCGGACGGTTGATGACCGATCCATCACTGCTGGTCACCCGACCCACCGCCACCGACCCAACACTCGCACCTTCCGGACGCGAGCTGCTTTACGTGCTCGCGCCTTGCCCCAACCTGCACACCGCACCATTGGATTGGGCCACCCTCGGATCGGCGTACCGCGATGAAATCGTCGGCACGCTGGAACATCGGGGATTGGATGACCTCAGCGACGCCATCGAGGTCGAGCAGTTGGTGACCCCCGCCGACTGGGCGGCCCAGGGACTGGCCGTCGGTACACCGTTCTCCGCAGCACACACCTTCGCCCAGACCGGGCCGTTCCGCCCGTCGAACCTGGTCCGCGGGCAGGTCAACGTGGTGCTTGCCGGATGCGGTACTACGCCCGGCGTGGGCGTGCCCACCGCGATCATCTCCGGCAAGCTCGCCGCCACCCGGATCACCGCCGGTGCCCGCCGCCGTGCCGCCATGAGCGGCTGAAACGGCTGTCATCCAGGCCGGCCTTTTTCGCTGGGCATCCAGTGTGAACGGCCGTCCGATAACCACTGGGTCACGACCAGGCCACTACTGGTTTGGGTGACTCCGCGCTGTGGAAACATACGGGCCGCCATGATGTCGACCCCACCGTGTTCGATAGCTGAGCCGGATCACGCGTACGTCGGTCCCGCCCACGCCGCCCAGCAGGAACAAACCCTGCTGCTGCTGGACCGAGTGCGCCCTGGCCGGCTGCTGTCCGGCACGGTGCTGCTTGGTCTGGCCGGTTCGCTGCTGCTGACCACCATGGCGGTCGGGGCCGGCGGAATCCTCGTCATCGATCCGCTGATCACGGCGGGGCCACTGTCCTGGATTCGCTATGGCCACGGTCGCGACCTGGCCACCGTGGCACTCTACCTCGGTGTCGGGATGCTGGTGTGGGCGTGGGTGCGCCTGGGTCGCGACGTCCTGGCCGGCACCGTGACCGTCCAGCACGTGCAGGGCGCCGGTGCCGTCTGGATCGCACCGATAATGCTGTCGCCGCCGCTGTTCACCAGGGACGTCTACAGCTACCTGGCGCAGGGGGCGCTAGCGTTGCGCGGGCTTGACCCCTATCAAGTGGGCCCTTCGGAGCTGCCGCCGGGACCGATCGCGGACAACGTGCACTATGCATGGCAAACCACTCCAGCACCGTACGGCCCGCTATTCATCTTCATCGCCAAGATCATGAACTGGTTGACCGATGAGGACGCCATTGCGGGCGTGATCGGCATGCGGCTGGTGCTGCTGGTCGGTCTAGGGCTGCTGCTGTTCGCGCTGCCCCGGCTGGCCGACCAGCTCGGCGGCAACCAGACCGTCACCCTCTGGCTGGTGGTCGCCAACCCGATGACCGTCGTGCACCTGGTCGGCGGACCGCACAACGACCTGCTGATGATCGGCCTGCTGGCCATGGGCACGCTGCTGGTGCTCCAGCGCAAGCACATCGCCGGGATCGCGGTGGTCACCGTGGCGATGGCGGTCAAGGCGTCGGCCGGTGTCGCATTGCCGTTCCTGGTCTGGATCTGGGCGACCCGCCTCCCCGGTAGCCGCGGCGCTCGGTTGCTGCGGGCCGGCGCCGCCGGCCTGGCCGTGTTCGTCACCGTGTTCAGCGCTGTCACGGCGCTCTCCGGGGTCGGTCTCGGTTGGATCCCCGCCCTGAACGCACCGTCGCTGATCATCAACTGGATGTCGCTGCCCACCGCCGCAGGCCAGGTCGCCTGGGCCGTGACCATGCCGCTCCATGACCTCAGCAGCACCCCGTTCATCTTCGCCTTCAGGATCCTGGGCTCCGTAGTGTTTCTGGGCATCCTCGTCCGGCAGTGGTGGTTGGCCAGGGACGGAGGTCCCGAGGCCGTCCGGCGGGCGGCGATCGCGCTGCTGTGGTCAGCGCTGCTGGCGCCCGCCACGCTGCCCTGGTACTTCACCTGGGCGCTGGTCCTCGCCGCAGCACTGCCCTGGCGGCGCAATCCGCTGGCGTGGGCCGTTGTTGGATCGACCTGGCTGGTGTTGGCCACCTACCCCACCGGAGAGAGCGCGTTCGACTCCGTGCCCTACCACATCGGGATGCTGGTGATTGCGCTGCTAGCGGGCACCGCACTGCTGCGCCCCGATCCGCTGCGGCTGCGTGTCCGCACGCAGCGCACGGAGGCTACAGAAAGCGCATGAACCGGGAGCTTGACGCGGCAGGCATCACCGACCCCGCGCTGCGGGCCTCGTACACCCGCTGCCGGCAGCTCAACGCAGTGCACGGCCGCACCTACTTCCTAGCGACCCGGCTGTTACCACTTGCGGCCCGGCCGGCTATCCATGCCCTGTACGGGCTGGCCCGATACGCCGACGAGATCGTCGACGACCTGGCCGACACCCGGCCCTGGCCGCAGCGCCTTGCGGAGCTGGACACCTTCGCCATCCAACTGCGCGAAGGGCTGGCGCGAGGCAGCTCCGACCACCCGGTGCTGGCCGCGCCGGTGCACACCGCCATTCGTTACCGGATCCATCCGCAGCACTTCATGGATTTCATGGCCTCGATGCGGATGGATCGGCCGGTGGAACAGGGCGGCGTAGCCGGTTACCAGACCTTCGACGAGCTGGGCCGCTATGTGCACGGCTCGGCGGCGGTGATCGGGCTGCAGGTGCTGCCGGTACTGGGCACCGTGGTCGCCCAGGAGCGGGCCGAACCGCACGCCGCCGCGCTGGGCGTCGCCTTCCAGATCACCAACTTCCTCCGCGACGTCGGGGAGGATCTCGACCGTGGGCGGATCTACCTACCCGCTGACGAGCTGGCTGCGTTCGGGGTGGACCGCACGTTGCTGGCATGGTGTCGCAGCACCGGACGGTCCGACCCCCGGGTGCGCCGCGCACTGGCTCACCTGGTGGCCCATACCCGGGCGATCTACCGCCGCGCGGCACCAGGGATCCCGATGCTCGCCCCGGTGTCGCGGGCCTGTGTGGCTACCGCATTCATGCTCTACGGCGGCATTCTGGACGAGATCGAGGCGGCCGGGTACCACATTCTGTCCCGGCGGGTCGCAGTACCACGCCACCGTCGGCTGGCGGTCGCGCTGCCAGGCCTGAGCCGAGCGTTAGCCGCACGGACCGTGCGCGCCGGCTGAACAATCGGCCCAGATCAGTGGGCGATGGAGTCGATGAGGGCGCGGGCGCCCTGGCGCAGCAGGTCGGCGCCGACGAAGTACCCCAACGCGGCAGGATCCTCCGGCACGCCCCACTGGTGGGAGTCGAGCCACTGGCTTCCGTCAAGGTTGAACACCTTGCCGCGCAAGGTCAACTTGCCGCTGCGTTCCGTGGTGGCATAGCCAGCGATCGGTGAGTTGCAGTGACCCTGGAGGGCATGCAGCATGGCGCGCTCGGCAATGGCGTGCCGGGTGGTCTCATCGTCGCCCAGCCGGGCGGCCAACGTCCGCATCTGGTCGTCGCTGGCGCGGCACTGCAGCACGATGATGCCGGCGCCGATCGCCGGGCACATCGTCTCCAACGCCAGGATCTCGGTGATCCGGTCTGCCTGCTCCACGCGGTGCAAACCTGATACCGCAGCGATGATCGCGTCGAAATGGCCCGCGTCCAGCCGCATGAGTCGGGTATTGACATTGCCGCGCAGCGGCTTGACCTGCAGATGCGGATGGTGCAGCCGCAGCTGCGCGGCGCGGCGCACGGAGCTGGTACCGACGACTGAACCTTCGGGTAGCTGCGCCAGATGCGCGCCGGTGCGCGAGATCACCGAGTCGCGGATGTCCTCCCGCGCCAGGTACGCCGCGAAAACGAGGCCTTCGGGGTTGGGCACGTCGCCGGGGATGTCTTTGAGGCAGTGCACCGCGAGGTCAACCCCACCATCGAGCAGGGCGCGATCGATCTCGCGGACGAAGGCGCCCTTGCCGCCGAGCGCGGCCAGGTCACCCATCCACTGGTCCCCGGAGGTGGTGATCTTGACGAGTTCTGCACTGACCGCGGGGTCCTGAGCCTCGAGCGCGGCGGCAACCTGCCCGGCTTGGTGCAAGGCCATCGGGCTGGAGCGGGTGCCGATCCGGATCGAACGCGTGCGCGGCATAACAAAACCTTACGGACTCAGGTGCGGGCGGATCACGATAACAGTGCGAAAATTCGGCGGGTGAGTGAGCCGCAGCCCGCGCCACGGTGCACGGCATTCCCAGCGGCGCCGGCTGGTGGTGGCAGTCGGCACCGTTTGCGGAATGGGACGGCCAGGCACGCCGGCGAACCGTCCCGTCCCCAATGGCGCTGATGGCACCTCGTTGGCTGCGACTGTTACGCACTCACGAGCAGCCAACGTAGGCCACGCAGTCGGCGACGCAAGCCCTGAGAGGACGGCCGGTGTCGACGACCAGCTTCGGGCCGGTGATTGCCTGTGCCGCCGCTTGCAACTTGCGGTACAGCGCTGCGTCGCGGTTGTCGGCAAGGTGATTGCCGTCATCCGCGATGCGCGCCAACGCCAGCTGGTCGTCGCAGGTGCACTCGATGACCCGCAACGGCTCGCCCAGGCGCGACGCCATTCGACGCAGGCTGGCGATCTGGCCGGCGCGGGTATAGGTGCAGCCATCGAGGATCACGACCGGAGGATGGTCGCGGCGCAGTAGCCACTCAGCGGTGCGGTACATGACATCGACGCAGAAGTCGTTCTGGTCGTCGGTGTAGTACACATGTGATGGAGGGAACAGCCCAGCGCGGATGCGGTCCTTGTCCAGCACGGCCGCATGAAGCCGGGTCGCGAGAGCACCCGCCAAGGTGCTCTTGCCCGCTCCGGGTAGGCCGGCCATGGCGACGATCACGCGCGCGGCAACTCCTGCAGCCGGTAAACGCGTTTCGCATTGCCCGCACCCACCATCTGCGCAACACGCTCGGCGTCGGCACCCGACCACTCCCCCGACTCCACCCACTCGCCGAGGACACTGACCATGGCGCGGCGCCACAGCACGGCTCCGAGGTAATGCAGCTCAGCGGGACCCCACGCATCCGAGGAGAACAACACCTTGCCGAAGGGGGCCACTTCCAGCGACTCTGCGATGACGGCGCGGGAACGCGCCCCGGTGTAATTCACCGCCAATCCGACGTCGAAGTACACGTGCGGAAACACGTGAGCCAGATAGCCCGCCGTGCGGTGATACGGATAGCAATGCAACAGCATCACCGGAATGTGGTGGTCCTGCACCCGGCGCAGGAATTCGGTCATGAGCGAGGGGTCGCAGCGATGCAAAGTCAGGTCAGGGTCCCCGTACCCGACATGAAACTGCAGTGGTAGCCCGTGTTCGAGGCCTGTCCACAGCAGGTGGCGCAGCAGAACCGGATCGGCCAGACGCAGCTCACCGGTCTGCCGTCGCAGCCACTGTCCGGCAGCACGGCGTACCTCGTCGGCGCTGGGTGGCGTGGGATCGAAGTCAAGGCCGTACCGATAGGCGATGACGGATTTGAGCCCCACGGCGTGCCGTGCCCGCTCGTCCAGGGTCGAGGCGAGCCGGTCGGCGTACCCGGCGGCGTCCACACCACTAGCCGCCACCTGTTCGGCGACCGCCTCGAGGCGAACGATCTCCGCTGCGGTCGCGCCGCAGGTGGCCGCCATCTCGAGGGGCCCCAGGGTGGTCTCGGCACGGTAGCCGGTCTCGACCAGGAACCACTCGACGCCACTAGCGGCGAGAAGCCGGCGGGTCACCTCGTGTGTACCGAGCTCTTGGCGGCGGGCAAGGTAGGTGTCGGCGTCCGCATGCGGGGCCAGGTCGAGGACCGGAGCGCACCAGCGGCGGACCGCGAAACCCAGCTGCGAATCCAGATGCGTACTTCCCGCAGGTGATGGCCAGGGGGACTCGGTGAGGCCGGCCTCAAACCCGGCACCGTCGACGTTATCCGTCGCGGCACCGTGCACGTGGTGGTCCACCAAACTCAGGCCCTCGACAACCGCGCGCAGCGAATCAGCATCCATTGACGGCCCCGCAGGAGTGCTTGCCCCACCAGGCCTGCTGACCTTCCCTGACAGCCGCGCCGGCAATGAACAAAGCGACGATCGGATCCGCCCACGACCAGCCGAACAGGCTGTTGAGAAGTAGCCCAGCCAGCAGGGCCCCGGACAGGTAGGCACACAGCAGGGTCTGCCGGGAATCGACCACCGCACTGGTGGACCGGAGTTCCCGGCCAGCGCGACGCTGGGCGTACGACAGCAACGGCATGATCACTAACGACAACGCAGCCAACACGATGCCTACCGTGGAGTGCTGGGCCTCCTGCGCGCCGGTGAGAGAGCGCACGGCCTCCACCGTGACATATCCGGCCAGCGCAAAAAAGGACAGCGAAATGATCTTCAGGGCGGTACGTTCCCGAGCCTCAGGGTGCAGTCCGCAGAACTGCCAAGCCACCGCGCTGGCCGAAGCAACCTCGATCACCGAGTCCAGACCGAAGCCGATCAGCGCAGTGGAGGAGGCGACCGCACCGGCGGAGATCGCGACGACGGCCTCAATCACGTTGTAGCTGATTGTGGCAGCGACCAGCAGCCGGACCCGGCGGGACAGCACCGCACGCCGGCCGACATCCAGCCCAGCAGTCACCTGGCACTCGCCTCGGCAGCCTGGTCATCGATGCATGCCCGGGCCTGGTCAACGGCCAGCGCGGAGCTGCTGCTCGGTGCCAGCACGACCTTGACCAGCTCACGCAGGGCGGTGGCCAAGTGAGCATCGGCCAGGGCGTAGTGCACCTGCCGGCCCTGGTAGGTGGCGATCACCAGACCGCATCCGCGCAAGCAGGACAGGTGGTTGGACACATTCGAGCGGCTCAGTCCGAGCTGTGCCGCCAGCTGGCCCGGGTAGCTCGCGCCATCCAGCAATGCCAGCAAGATCCGGCATCGAGTGGGATCGGCCAGCGCCCTACCCAGCCGAGCCAGTGCCACTTCGCGGGTCTCATATGTCAGCACTGCTCGAATAGTACATTTGATGCTGACGTTTACCGGTGCACCGGGGAGTTCGTTAGAAGACGGCGAAGGTCGCTCTACGTACTGCCTCATCGCCCATCTGTACGCATCGTTCGAACTCAGCGCGGCGGGTGGCGAGAATGCACCGGGTAAGCAGGTCGCCCATGCCACCGGCGAGTACCTTGTCGGCCTCCAGCCGGGTGAGTGCGACCGCCTGGGTGGCTGGCAGCGCGGTGATCCCGCAGTGAAGGATCTGTTCCGGGGTCAGCAGCGCCGGGTCCCGCCTCGCCGGCTCGGGTAAGTCCAGGCCATGGATCAGGCCGTCCAGCCCGGCCAAGATGAGTCCACCCAAGGCGAGATAGGGGTTGCTGCTGGCGTCACAGGCCTTGAGCTCGGCGTTCGTACTCTCCTCTTCGCGTCCCCGGAACGGGGAGACGGCGCGCAGCGCTACCTCCCGATTGTCGTAGCCCCAGGACACCGTGGACCCAGCCCACGCGCTGGGCCGCAGCCGGTCATAGGACAGGTAGG
>DASVWA010000494.1:0-16016 GCA_036389855.1 Pseudonocardiaceae bacterium | reverse complement strand
GGGTCGCCGGTGAGTCCGGCTGCGAGGCCCACGAGGTAGGCAGTCAGCGGAGCAGCGGGTCGAGCGACATCGTGAGCGACGTCGCGCGCCATGTCCAGCACCCGCGACTGCATGGCGGCCGGTTGCACGGCATCAGTGATGCCCAGTTCCCGGCACACCGCACCGATCCACTCCTGGAGTGTGTTCACCGTGCCCCCTTCTCATCTGGGCCACCTTCTCATCTGGGCCACCTTCTCATCTGGGCCAGCACCCGATGCGCGAGGCTGGTGGCGTGCAACAGACTTCGGCGCCGCACTATCCGCAGTCCCACTACCCACACCAGTCTCACTATCCACAACGCAGCCGGATGACCATCGGGCAGCAGCGGGCCTGGGACCGGAGCTGGGGCCGGTGGGGCGCAGCCGTCGCGGACCTGCCCGACGGACCGCTGGACACCGCCGGGTGGTTCGGGCGCGCCGCGCCAGTCGTGCTCGAGATCGGCTCCGGAATGGGTGAGTCGACCGCGGCGATGGCCGTCGCCGCGCCTGACGTCGATCATCTGGCCGTCGAGGTGTACCAGCCCGGCTTGGCGCAGCTGCTGCTACGCATCGAGCAGGCTCAGATCAGCAACCTGCGTCTGCTCCGGGGTGACGCGCTGACGTTGCTCACCGAGCACGTTGCGCCCGGCGCCCTGCACGCCGTCCGGGCCTACTTCCCGGACCCGTGGCCCAAGCGGCGGCACCACAAGCGCCGGTTGGTCCAGTCCGAGTTCATCGCCCTGGTGACCTCCCGGCTGGAGTCAACGGGCACGCTGCACCTGGCCACCGACTGGGAGCCCTACGCCGAGGAGATGCTCGCGGCATGCGCAGCCGAGCCAGGGCTGCGCAACACCGCCCCTGGCCACGGCTTCGCGCCCCGACCGGCGTGGCGGCCGGTGACCAAGTTCGAGCAGCGCGCCCGGGACGAGGGCCGCGCCGTGCGCGATCTGCTTTTCGCCCGCGTCTAGCATCGGTGACCATGAACCCGGCCCAGCTCCCGATGGCCCCGACCACGCTGCTCGTCTGGGACGCGCCCAACATCGACATGAGCCTCGGCTCGATCCTCGGCGGACGCCCCAGCTCCGCGTCACGGCCGAGGTTCGACGCACTGGGTCGCTGGCTGATCGCCCGTGCCGGATCCGAGACGGAAGCCGAGGCGACGGTCTTCACCAACGTCGCACCGAGCAGCACGGACTTCGTGCGGCCCTGGGTGGAGGCGCTGCGCAACACCGGTTTCGCGGTGTTCGCCAAACCCAAGATCGATGAATCGGACATCGACGATGACATGCTGGCGCATATCCAATCCCGCCACCAGCAGGGTGTGCTGCGCCAGCTGCTGGTGGCCTCCGGGGACAGTCGCGCCTTCCGGGAGCCGCTGGAGGACCTGGTGGCCGACGGCGTCCAGGTCACCGTGCTCGGCTTCCGGGAGCATGCGTCGTTCGCCGTCAACTCCGAGGTGCTGGACTTCGAGGACCTGGAGGACATCCCGGAGCTGTTCCTGCAGCCGCTGCCCAGGATCACTCTGGAGACGTTGCCCCCCGAGGGCGCCTGGCTGCCCCCGTTGCGGCCGCTGTCGGCCCTGCTGCGGTACACCCCGGTGGAACCCACCCCATGATGCGGCTGGTTGCGCCGGTAGTCCTGCCGTGTGACGAGCTGTGCACCGTGCTCCGCGACGCCGTGGTGGACGTCGACAGCACCGGTCGGATCTCCTACGTCGGGTCGTCGACCGAGGCGCCGGCAGCGCCCGGGCCGGTGCTGGGGCTCACCGGCATCCTGATGCCCGGGCTGGTCAATACCCATGCGCACACCGCGATGACCGCCCTGCGCGGGCTGGGTGGAGACCTGCCGCTGATCCGCTGGCTCACCGAGGTGATCTGGCCGGCCGAGGCCCTGGTCGACGCCGACGATGTGCGAGCCGGAATGCTGGTCGGCGCGTTGGAAATGCTCGGCGGTGGCATCACGACCAGCGTGGAGATGTATTTCTACAACCACGCAGTAGCGGACGCGGTGCTGGCCGCCGGGAGCCGCGTGGTGATAACCCCAGGCATCATCGCCGCCCCAGGTTGGGAGCGGCTCGGCACTTGGGAGCAGATGCTCGACGCCATCAGCCGCTGGATCGACACCGACGGGGTCCGCTTCGGTCCCGGTGAACGCATCGAGCTGGGATATGGCCCGCACGCCGCTTACACGTTGCCGCCCGAGGCGCTGGTGGCCGCCGGGGCAGCCGCCCGGGAGCGCGGTGCGCTGCTGCACATCCACGTTGCCGAGACCCTCGGCGAGGACACCGCGATCCGCGACCAGTACGGCTCGGTGCCGCTGCTGCTGGAACATCTCGGGGTGCTGGGCAGCGATGATTCCGGCCGGCACGCTCGGGTGCTGGCGGCACACGCCGTGCAGCTGTCCGACACCGACATCGCGGTCCTGGCCCGGCACCGCGCCGGGGTCGCGCACTGCCCCGGCTCCAACAGCAAGCTCGCGTCGGGCATCGCCCGGCTGCTGGACCTGCGCGCCGCCGGGATCGCAGTCGGGCTGGGCACCGATGGCCCCGCGTCCAACGACGGCCTCGATCTCTGGGACGACGCGAAGCTGGCCGCCCGGCTGGCCCGGTTGACCAGCGGGGATGCCGCTGCACTGACCGCCGCACAGGCGCTGCTGCTGGCCACCCGGGGCGGCGCGAACGCGATCGGGCGCGACGACCTGGGCACGTTGCGCCCGGGCGGGTGGGCCGATCTGGTGCACCTGGGAGCCGATGACCCCGCGTTCGCCGCCGGGCTGGACGTCCCGGACAGTCAGTTGCTGGCCAACCTGGTCTGGGGTGCCGGAGCCCGAGCGGTGCGGGATGTGTGGGTAGCCGGGGAGCAGGTTCTGGCCGGCGGCGCACCGACCCGGGTCGATGCAGCGGAAGCGCACGCCACGCTACGCTCCCGGGTTACCCGGCGCACCGGTCAGGCAGTGACCGAGCGGAGCGGATCTGAGCCGAGTCAGCCCTAACCGGTGACATAGATTCCGGGCCATATCCCGCCATGCTCTGACGGTAAGTGACTATTCGAGTACTCCGGCCTTTTAGCTGGGTGGACTCAGCGTGTCGCGTCCCTATGTTCGGCCGTCAGGCCTACGCTGGGGCGCATAGTCGGGGAGAGTGGAGACGCGGTTGGGTCGTCACGCGGCCACCCAGGACCCGTTGCATGTGCTCTACGTCGGCAGTTCGGCCGATCTGGGAGCACTGCGGCGGTTGATGGAGGCGCACGGGGCGGTGACTCGCAGCCGGCTCACGCCGGCGGTCGCCGTCGTTATCGCCGATCCCTCAGTGCCCGCAAACCACCCCGCTGTGCGCACCGCGGCGACGCTGGGCATTCCGGTACTGGAACCCGGTGAGGCGATTGTCCAGTTCGCTGGCTGGCGAACCCGGTCCGAGTCGAACCGGCAGCCAGTACCCGATACCGACACCGCCTGGCGGTCCTGGCGGTCCTGGCCGTTCCGACGGCGCACCCATTGAGCGCTGACCTCGGTGCGGGCGCTTGCGAGCATCACGGCTGCACTGCTGCGTTCGGGGAGCGCTGGGGCACCGGAGCCAATCTGGTGACGGCGGTACGCACGGTCGCGACGGTGGCTGCTTGGGCCGTCGCGGTGACCACCGGCAGCGACGGCTGGCTGCTCGCTGCCCTGCTCTGCTATTGGATCGGGGATATCGCCGATGGGGTCGTGGCTAGGCTGACCCAACGGGAGACCCGCACCGGGGCAATATTCGACGTGCTCGCCGACCGGTTGGGCGTCTGCCTGGTGGTGGTCAGCTACGTGATCGCCCATCCGGCTGCGGTAGCACCTGCCGCGGTGTTCTTGATCCAGTTCGTGGTACTCGACGCCTACCTCACGCTGGCCTTCACCCGGTGGTCGCTGCTGTCCCCGAACTACTTCGGTTTGGTCGACGCCACGGTATATCGGCTGAACTGGTCAATACCGGCCAAGGCCACGAACACCGGCGCAGTGGTGCTGGTATGGCTGGTCACCGAGTCGCCGATAGCGGCGACGATGCTCGCCGCAGCGGTCCTCGGGGTGAAGCTGTTCAGTACCGCGCGGGTAGCGCGGTTGCCAGTGCCACGGACGCTGTCCGGCTGCGCGGTACTTGACGCGGCTAGCCGCGCAGCCGCATCGACATGACGAGATAGCGGTAGGAGCCGTCCCCGTTGTCCGGTCCATCAGCATCGAGGCCGGTCAACGAGGAGATCACGGTGGGGCGCGACGGCGTGGTGAACGACAGCGTCGCTCGCGCAGTGGTGACCCCGCTGAGCCCGTCGAGCAGGTACCCAGCGTTGAAACCGATGGTCAGTGGTTCACCGGTGATACCGACTTCAAGCTCCTCTTCGGCACTGGATTCGTCGTCGGCCTCCGCGGACAGCTGCACGCTGCCCTCGGCGAAGGCCAGGCGGACCGGTGCGAAGCGCTGCGCGACCAGCGACACCCGCTTGAGCGCCGCCACGAAGGAGCTGACCTCCACCTCCACGGTGGTGGTGACCTCAGTGGGCCACAGCGAAGCGAACTTGACGAATTCTCCATCCAGCAGCCGGGTCAGCGTCTGGCGTCCACCCGCGGAGAAACCGAGGAAACCGGCGTCGGCGGCGTTGCCCATCGACAGCAGCACCTCGCCGGCCGAGCCGAGGGACTTGGCGGCATCAGCGAGCGTCTTGGCCGGAACGATGACCGCGCTTGCAGGGTCGAGAGTCGGGCCGCTCGGCGACGGTGTCCATGGGATGCGACGTTCGGCGAGGCGGTAGCGGTCGGTCGCGGCGAAGGTGAGCGCGTCCGGACCGATCTCCATGCGCACTCCGGTGAGCATGGGCAATGTCTCGTCCCGGCTGGCCGCCGCGGTGACCTGGGAGACCGCGGTGGCAAAGACGTCACCGCGCACCTTGCCCGAGGTGGCGGGCAGTTCCGGCACCGCGGGGTAGTCCTCGACGTGCAGCAGCGGCAGGTTGAACCGGGCTGAGCCGCAACGCACCGCCAGCCGGTTCCCCTCTACGGCCACCCGCACGTCCTTGGGCGGCAGCGCGCGGGCGATCTCGGCGAGCAACCGGCCGGACACCAGCACTCGTCCAGCAGCCTTGTCGGTGACGGGCACCTCGATGCGGTTGAGGACCTCGAAGTCAAATCCAGAGACGATCATCGCACCATCGGTTACCTCGAGCACCACGCCCGCGGTGACCGGGACGACGGGCCGGGCCGGCAAGCCCCGCGCCGTCCACGCGACCGCCTCGGCGAACGCATCCCGCTCAAGCTCGAACTCCACGTTGAAACCACCGTCTCTGCGAGTACTCCCGGTTGCGCCGGGTGCGCCAGCGTACCGGGACGTTCTTGCGGTTCGACGGTGGTGGTCGGCGTGCGATCGGTGGGTGCCAGCCCGAGGTCATCCGAGGTATTGGCCGCCGACCGGGCACCACCCAGCCCCCCCTGATACCCGGTCGGCGGTCCCTATATACGGCCCCATACGGGCCGGAGATGGGCTCCACCTTGGACGATACGACTCCTGACACCGGGGGAGAACCCCTTGTCAGGCAATCCTGACACCTCGCCCGTGGCTACCGGACGGGCCCGGGACTTACCGGTTCGGCCGCCTACCGGGTGGGACGGTCAACAGCGCCCACACCACCTTGCCGCCGCTGGATTGAGGTGCGGTTCCCCATGTCCGGCTCAACTTGTCGACGAGTACGAGGCCCCGGCCGCCGGCGGCGCGTTGGCCGGGCACGCGCAGCTGCGGTGGCCGCGAGTCTGCGTCGGCCACCGCGACGGTGAACATGTTGCCGCGCAGCTCCAGGCGCAACCAGCCGTCCGAACGCGCGTGGTAGACCATGTTGTCAGTCAGCTCCGAGGCCACCACGACCGCGGCGTCGATGACCGTTCCAGGCACCTTCCACTCATGAAGGGTCTGCTTGACCAGTCGCCTGACCGACTGTGCACTGGCTGGGTCACAGGGCAGCTGCACCTGCCGCCGACGACGGCGGGGTGCCGCCTCTAGGGCCTGGAGCGCTTCGCGGATGCTGGGGTAGGTCGGCACCAACCGCGGTACGGCGCTGGTGTCGAGCAGAGTACGTAGCGGTTGCCGCGCTCCTGCCAGCACCATTGGTACCCCGGGCCAGTCGTTGATGCGGTTGCGCACGGTGGGAAAAATCGTCAGCAGTGACGCGATCGCCACTCGCATATTGGCTAGATCGACCACAATCTCCTGCGGTTCCTCGGCCGCGTACTTTAGCAGACCGTCCCGCAACCGCGCGTGAGATTCAGGAGTCAGATCTCCCACCGGTCGCACCACCAACGCATTGCCCTGAAAATGAGTTTCTAGTAAAAGCGGGGCGGGCATGTTATACTCTCGATCCCCATGATATCCACGTCGAGCAGTGGCATCCGGTTTCAGCAGCTCAGCGCGATCGTTCGTGCCATCTGATTGAGTCGCCATCTGAGCCACCCCGCCATCGGACGCCGACGTACCCGCGGTCAGGCAGATCTGCACCCGTACGCGCGCGACTATTGGATACCCTGTTCGGCAAGCAGCTAAGCAGCATATGGGTCGTCGCGTAAAGCGCTTCAAGCTACTGCGTTGGCGTTAAAGTCGCCGAGCGGTACGGTCCCCACTGAGTCGAAACGGACACGGCAACCCGAGCGGCCCAGCCGCCACCTCGTACTGGTGCGCCGGTCGGTGCTCTTCAAGGACCGCCAACCCCCGTTGGGACCGCCCGTAACAGCTACCAACGTTCGCGCTGCACGACGCCAGCTAGCTGAGCAGATTACCGCCGGGTTGGTATCTGTCTAAGATGATCAACACGGGAGTTGGGGGTACTTGGAGAGCCACCTACTGGTCGCCGAGGCCGTGCTCGATCGCGTAGCGGGCCAGCTCGACCCGGTTGTGCAACTGCAGTTTGCCCAAGGTGGACTGCACGTGGTTCTCCACGGTGCGGTGGCTGATTCCCAGGTGGGCGGCAATCTGGCGGGCGGTGCGCCCCTTGGCCACCTGCCGCAGCACGTCGGTCTCACGGTCGGTGAGCCGCGGCAAGTCCGTTCGAGAGTCCAGCGCCATCCGCCGGTACTCGCCCAGCACCAAGCCGGCGAGGCCGGCGGTGAACACCACGTCTCCCCCAGCGGTCCGGCACACGGCGTCGACCAGCTCCTCCACCGACGCGGACTTCACCAGGTACCCGGAGGCACCTGCCTGCACCGCGGCCAGAACATCAGCGTGCTCACCGGAGGCGGACAGCACCAGCACCCGGATGTCGGGCCAGGTGTCGATGATGCGCCGGGTGGTCTCAGCTCCCGTCGGTCCACCAGTGCTGAAATGCAGATCCATCAAGACGACGTCCGGACTCGCGGCCGGGACAATGCGCAGCGCAGCCGCGCCGTCCGCCGCGGTAGCAACCACGTCAAAGCCCCGCTCGCCGAGATCTCGTGCCACGCCGGCCCGCCACATCGGATGGTCGTCCACGACCATGACCCGGGCCCTCACTGCAGCACGCCCAGCCGGGCGCGGCGTAGCCGTACCTCCCATTCAGTGCCCTGACCCGGACCGGTCTCCAAGGTCAAGGTGCCACCCAGATCGGCCACCCGACCGCGGATTGAGCGCGACACTCCCATCCGGCCGTCCGCCTCAGCGTCAGCGAGCTGACCGTCCAGGACACCCGGACCGTCGTCACGGACGGTGACCGCTACTTCCTCGCCGAGATCCTCCGCCAGCACCCACGACTTCGCCTTCGGACCGCCGTGCCGGGCGGTGTTCGCCAGCGCCTCACGAACGACGGCGACCAGCTCCTCGACGTCGCAAGCCGGCAGCGGCACCGCGATCGCGGGCACCGAGACCTCGACGCGGGGGCTGGCCAGTTGTTGCAGCGCGGCTGCGAGGTCGCGCTCGCCGGCGGCGTCGGGCGGCGCGGCGTGGAACAGGCAGCGCAGCGCAATCTCCTGCTCTCCAGCCAACCGGGCCAGTTCACCGGCTTCCCCGTCGAGGTGGCCGCCCTGGGCGCGCACCCGAGCCAGCACCTGCACGACGCTGTCGTGGACGGACCGCGCCAACCGCTCGCGTTCGGCGGTGGCCGCCTCGGCGCGGGACGCGCTGCGCAGCTGCTCGGTCGCCCGGCGAGCTGCCATGGCGACCAACCCGAGCACAAAACCGGTACCGACCAGCAGGATTGTGTCGCGGGCGAGGTCGGTGCTGAAGAATCCGCGCACCCAGATATCGGCGATCGACACGGCAGCACCGAACAGCGCCCCCGCGACCCAGCCGGCGCGCACCGCGGCAGCGACCACCGGTCCGCACGCCCACACCGTGGTCAGCAGCGGGGTCCGCTGGGTCACCTCGGCGAGCTGCTCGGGGGACAGCACCAGCACCGAAGAGCCCATCAACGCCAGGGTCACCAGCAGATCGAGCCCGATGACAGACAGCCGGCAGGTGACGTCATAGCTGTAGGCCAGGCAAGTAAAGATGGTCCAGATCGCGATGCTGGCCAGTACCGCCCAGCCCAGGTTCGGCCAGGCGTAGCCGTCGTGATGCACGATGATCGCCGCGATGGCGAACGCGGCCGTGACGATCCGTAATACCACCACTCCCCGCCACAGCGGGGTCATGATGTCGGTGGCGGCCGGCATGGCCGCGGATCATGCCAGGGTGCATCGAGCTATCCACACTGGCCCTTGTGTCCTATCCCCGCACGGTCGGATCCCAGCGGGTAGCACAGCCGCGGCGCTGCACGGGACACTGCTGGGGATGCTGAGTAGCTACCGGGAGCAACCCGCTCCGGCCGGGCTGGCCGGCGTAGTGGCCTGCATGTGGCGCAACGAGACAACCACGGCCCGAGAGTTACGAGTATTGCCCGACGGCTGCATGGACCTGATCTGGATGGACGGCGCGGTGCACGTCGCCGGTCCGGATAGCCGAGCGTTTCTGGCCACCATGGGTCCCCGGCAGGTAGTGACCGGGCTACGGTTTCGCCCCGGCGCCGCCCCCGGCGTACTCGGGGTGCCCGCGTGGGCGCTGCGGGACCAGCGGCTGCGGCTGGAGGACCTCTGGCCGGGCACGACGGTCTCGCAGCGGATCGCCGAGATGCACAATCCGGCCGTCGCGCTCGCGGCTGCGGTCGCCTCTCGGGCCACCGAGCCCGATCTCGCGCTGAGTGCGGTGCTCCGCCGGCTGCAGACCGGGTCCAGTGTGGCGGCAACGGCGGACGCGCTGGGCTGGACCGAGCGCACGCTGCACCGGCGGTGCCGAGACGCGTTCGGCTACGGCCCCTCGGTGCTGCGGCGCATCCTCCGGTTCCGCGTGGCGCTGCGGGTCGCGGGGCAGGGAGCGTCCTTTGCGGCCACGGCAGCCCATGTCGGTTACGCCGATCAGGCGCATCTGACCCGGGAGGTGCGTGCCCTCGCCGGGGTCCCGCTGAGTCAGCTGATCGCGAGCCAGCGTGCACGCCAGCCCGACGCACCGTGCAGATCAGCCAGACACGCCGGGGAGAGGGGTGAATAGGTCGACAGGGAGGCCGTCTGGGTCGTGCACCACGGCGTAGCGCTGGCCCCAGAAGGCGTCCCATGGTGGGCGCTCGCCGTGGTAGCCGGCCGCAGTGAGCTCGGCGTAGGCAGCGTCCACCGCAGCCGGATCAGGCAGCCGAAACGCCAGGCTGGTGCGGCTAGCACCGTTGCCCGCCTTCCAGTCCGGGAGGAACGACCGGATGGTGTCCTCGGTGTCCCAAGTCAGCCGCAGCCCGCCCGGCAACGCGAGCTCCACGTGCGGCGCCCCGTCGGCGTCGGCCGGGATATCCAGCCCCAGCCGCCGGTAAAACGCCAGCGAGGCGGCCATGTCGGCCACCACCAGTCCGATCACATCCAGTCGCGCGTCAATGCCCATGGCCAGCGACCCTATGGTCGCTGGCGGTCGGATGTCTTGAACGGATCAGACAGCTCATCCCTGAACCGGGTGAACTCGGCCACCATCGCCGGCAACGACCAGTGCGCGTTCAGGCCGCTGGGGTTGGGCAACGCCCATACCAGGGTGGGTCCCAGGACGGCAGGCTGCGGCCCGACCATGGCGCGCGGTGCGGAGAAGGCCACCCGGTAGGCGGTGATGCCGACGACACCCAGGGCCGCCGGACGCAGGTCGCGCACGAGGTCCCGGAGTCGCTCGCCACCTGCCACCAGTTCCGCTGTGCTGAGTTCGTCGGCCCGGGCGGTGGCCCGGGACGCGATGTTGGTGATGCCCAGCCCGAGGGTCGGCAACAGGTACTGCTCGTCGGGCCGCAACCGCCGGGGAGTGAACCCGGCGCCGTGCAGCGCCGGCCAGAACCGGTTGCCCGGCCGGGCGAAATGATGGCCGGTGGCGGCGGAGACCAAGCCGGGGTTGATCCCGCAGAACAGCACCCGTAGCGGGGGGTCGCCGGGCTCGGGCAGCACGTCGGGGATCGTGCGGTTCCGAGCCTGAGCAAGGTCCGTGGGCTTCACCGGCGGTCCCCACCGCGGTCGGTATGCCGTGGTGTGTCCGGCTTACCAGCGGGCCGCGCGATGAGCGGGTCCGCCGGGGCATCGGCCGGCAGGGCGGAGCCCTGGACCCCGTTGACGTCCTTGCTGACCAGCGCCCGGGCCCCCGAGTTCAGCATGGCCAGCAGCGGCACTGCCAGCAGCGCCCCAGCGATACCGGCCAGCACCGAGCCCACCGCCACAGCCAGCACGACCGCCACCCCGTTGAGCTGGACAGCGCGACCCATCAGCAGTGGCTGCAACACGTTGCCCTCCAACTGCTGCACTGCGACCACCACTCCGAGCACGATCAGCGCCGGCACCACACCGTTGGCCACCAATACCACCAGCACCGCGACCACCCCGGACACCACCGCACCGATCACCGGGATGAACGCCGCCAGAAACGTCAGCGCAGCCAGCGGCACCACCAGCGGGGCACCCACTGCCACCAACCCGATCCCGATCCCCACCGCGTCCACCACCGCAACCAGCACGGTAGCCCGGATGAATCCCACCAGCGACGCGAACCCACGCTGCCCGGCGACATCGAACCGGCCCTGGGCCCAGCGCGGCACCCCCTGCAACGCAAAGCGCCACATCGACCTGCCGCTGTGCAAGAAATAGATCAACGTGAACAACGCCAGCGCGGCACCGGCCAGGTACTGCCCCAGGGTGTACGCGGTGGACAACGCACCTGAAGTGATCGCATCCCGGTTGGCAACCACCGACCGGCTCGCTGAATCCAGCAGGTTCTGCACGTCGACCGGGGGCAGGCCAAAGGGCGGATTCTGCAACCACATCCGGATCTGCTGAAGACCACCGGTGACCTGAACCTGTAGTTCGGGCAACCCCGTCACGAAGGCCTGGATCACGAATCCCAGCAGCCCACAGATCGCCGACAACCCAGCGATCACCACTACCCCGGTGGCAAGGCCCCTGGGCACCCGATGCCTGGTGAACCAGTCCACCACCGGCCCCAGCAGCGCGGTCAGCAACAACGCCACCGCTACCGGGATCACCACCACCCGAAGGGCGACCACTACGTAACCCACCACCACGGTCAACCCCAGCACCACCAGCACGCGCCAGGACACCGCCGCCGCCACCCGCAACGGGTAAGGCACCGCAGCCTCGGCATCACGGCTCGCCGCACGAGGAGCCGGGCTGGGATTCACGCCGCCACGCTATCCCGAACCTCGACGTGACACATGGATGCTTGCCATTGTCGCGAGGCGTGCCTCAGCAACGACAAGCATCCATATCCCGCTGGGAGAGGGGGATTAGGCGAAGGGGGGGTTGGTGGGCAGGGAGGCGGGTGGGGCGAAGCGGGGGCCGTAACGGTCGGCCAGTTGGTTGGCTCGGGCGACGAAGCCGGGTAGGCCACCGGGGTAGCCGGTCATGAACTGCACCACGCCGCCGGTCCACGGCGGGAACCCGATACCCATGATGGAGCCGATGTTGGCGTCGGGCACCGAGGTGATGACGCCCTCGTCGAAACATTTCACGGTCTCCAGCGCCTCGACGAACAGCAACCGCTCCTTCATGTCCTCAAAAGGAATCGCGTCCGGACGGGACGGGCCGAAGTGCTCGGCCAGGCCGGGCCACAGCCGGGTGCGCCGGCCGTCGGCGTACTCGTAGAAACCCGCACCGCCTGAACGCCCCGGACGTTCGAAGTCCAGCACCATCCGGTCAACGATCGCGTCGGCCGGATGCGGGGTCCAGGTGCCGCCGGCCGCCTCGACGCCACGCCTGGTCTGCTCCCGGATCTTGCGCATCAGTGTCAAAGTCAGCTCGTCCACCAGCTGCAACACCGGCGCCGGGTAGCCGGCCTGGGCGCTGGCCTGCTCGATGGACGCCGGGGCCGCTCCCTCGGCGAGCATGGCCACACCCTCGTTGATGAAGGTGCCGATCACCCGGCTGGTGAAAAAGCCACGGCTGTCGTTGACCACGATCGGGGTCTTGCGGATCTGCTGCACGACGTCGATCGCGGCGGCCAGCGCCCCGTCGGACGTCTGCTGCCCGCGGACGATCTCCACCAGCGGCATCTTGTCCACCGGCGAGAAGAAGTGCAGACCGAGGAAGTCGGCCGGGCGGTCGGCTGCCGCCGCGAGGTCGGTGATCGGCAGCGTCGAGGTGTTCGAGCACAGCAGGGCATCGGGATCGACCACGTCGACGATGTCAATGAAGACCTTCTTCTTCACCGCTGGGTCCTCGAACACCGCCTCAATCACCAGATCGCAGCCCTTGAGGTCCTCCACATCGGCGGTGGGGATGATTCGGGCCAGCATCTCCGCGCGCTGGTCTGGGGTGGATCTACCCAGGGACACGGCCTTGTCCAGCAACCTGGCGGAATAGCTCTTGCCCCGGCTCGCCGTTGCCAGGTCGGTGTCCTTGAGCACCACGTCCATGCCCGCGCGAGCGCAGGAGTAGGCGATGCCGGCGCCCATCATTCCCGCGCCGAGCACACCGACCTTGCTGAAGGTGCGCTGGGGGTATCCATCGGGCCGGCTGCCGCCCTTGTTGATGTGCTGCAGGTCGAAGAAGAACGCCTTGATCATGTTCTTGGCGACCTGGCCGGTGACGAGGTCCATGAAGTAGCGGCCCTCGATCTGCAGCGCCGTGTCCACGTCGACCTGCGTGCTCTCGACGGCGGCACACAAGATGTGGTGCGGCGCCGGCATCGGTGCACCCTTGAGCTGCTTGCGCAACGTGGCCGGGAATGCGGGCAGCAGCTGGGCCAATGCCGGGGTGGCGGGAGTTCCACCGGGAATCTTGTAGCCCTTGGCCTCCCATGGTTGCTGCGCCTGCGGGTTCGCCGCGATCCACTGCCTCGCCTTGGCGAGCATCTCCGCCGGGCTGGCCGCTACCTCGTCGACGATGCCGATCTCCTTGGCCCGCGCCGGGCGCACCTGCTGGCCCTGCAACAACAGCTGGGTCAGCGCATTGGCCAGGCCCAGCATCCGTACCGTGCGGACCACCCCGCCAAGGCCCGGCAGCAACCCCAGGGTCACCTCCGGGAAGCCGATCTTCGAGCCTGGAGCGTCCAGCGCGATCCGATGGTGGCAGGCCAGCGCGAGCTCCAGGCCACCGCCCAGCGCGCTGCCGTTGATCGCGGCCACTACCGGCTTGCCCAGCGTCTCCAGCCGCCGGAGCTGGCTTTTGATCAACGCCAGGTGGGCGCCGAACTCCCGGGCGTTGTCGGGCGTGATGGCGCGCAGCGCGTTGAGGTCAGCGCCGGCGACGAAGGTCTTCTTCGCCGAGGTGAGGATGACCCCCGTGATCGAATCGCGCTCGGCTTGCAGACGGTCCAGAGTGTCGCCCATCGACGCGACGTAGCGCTCGTTCATCGTGTTCGCGGACTTGCCCGGATCGTCCAGGGTCAGCGTGACAATGCCGTCTGCGCCGTCGGCGTCGGTGTCCCAACGGATCATTGCTACCCCTTACAACCGCTCGATGATGGTGGCGATGCCCATGCCACCGCCGACGCACAGCGTGGCCAGGCCATAACGCAGGTCACGGCGCTCCAGCTCGTCGATCAGGGTGCCCAGGATCATCGCGCCGGTGGCGCCCAGCGGGTGACCCATGGCGATCGCGCCACCGTTGACGTTGAGCTTGTCGTGCGGCACTTCCAGCTCGCGCATGAAGCGCAGCACCACTGCGGCGAAGGCCTCGTTGAGCTCGACCAGATCGATCTGGTCCATGGTCATACCCGCCTTGGCCAGCGCCTTGCGGGTCGCCGGGGCCGGCCCGGTGAGCATGATCGTCGGCTCCTCGCCGGTGACCGCACCGGCCACGATCCGGGCCCGCGGGGTCAACCCGAGATCCCGGCCGACCTGCTCGGAACCGACCAGCACCAGCGCCGCGCCGTCCACGATGCCCGAGGAGTTGCCGGCGTGGTGAACGTGGTCGATGCGTTCCAGCCAGTGGTAGCGCTGCAGTGCGACGGCATCGAACCCGGCCTGCTCACCGAGGTCGGCGAAGGAGGGCTTGAGCGCGCCGAGTCCCTCCAGGGTCGCGTCCGGGCGCAAGTGCTCGTCGCGGTCCAGCACGACTGTGCCAGTGCGGTCCCGGACCGGGACCACCGACCGGGCGAAGTAGCCGTTGCTCCACGCTTTGGCGGCGCGGTGCTGGGATTCCAGGGCATAGGAGTCGACGTCGTCGCGGGTAAAGCCCTCGATGGTGGCGATCAGGTCGGCGCTGATGCCTTGCGGGACGAAGCCGATGTCGTAGGCGGTTTCCGGGTCCATCGCGATGGCACCACCATCGGAGCCCATCGGCACCCGGGACATTGACTCGACGCCGCCGGTGAGCACCAGGTCCTCCCAGCCGGAGCGGACCTTCATCGCGCCGAGGTTGACCGCTTCCAGACCCGAGGCGCAGAACCGGTTGATCTGCAGCCCGGCGACGGTGTCAGGCAGCCCAGCGGCCAGCGCCGCGGCGCGCGGGATGTCGCCACCCTGATCGCCGATGGGGGTGACCACGCCGAGCACGATGTCGTCGATCCGCGCCGGATCCAGCGTCGGGTACCGGTGGCGCAGCTCGTCGATCAATCCGGTGATCAGGGAGATCGGCTTGACGCCGTGCAGCGCCCCGTTGGGCTTACCCTTGCCCCGCGGGGTGCGCAGCGCCTCGTAGAGAAATGCTTCAGTCATGACTCGCTCCGAATTTTCGGGACAGCAGTTGTCGCCTCGGCGGGAACAGACTCACGGATCGCGCGGTTGATCGCGAGCTGGAAATTGGTCACAACCCCGTCGACGGTGATCGGCTTGAGCCGCTCCAGCAGGGCCAGTAACCGCTGGCGCAGCTCGGGTGGCCGACCGCGATCGCGGTACTCGCGCAACACGGTGTCGTGGAACAGCGTCACCAATTCGGTGGCCAGCGCGTTGGTGTGCCGTTCGATGATCTGCTTGGCCGCCAGCTGGACATCGAAGTCCATCTCAGCATCGAGCAGGCTCAGCCCGTAGCTCAGCATGTCGGTGCTGCTGAGTGTCCAAGCGTCGGCGCCATCGCGCCGCAGTACCCCCAGCGTGACCAGCCGGGCCAGCTCCTCGTCATCCAGGATGCGCCCAGCCTTGGCGTCGAGATCCGCGCGAGTGACCGTCTCGGGCTGCTCGGGCAACCACGGGGCGAGCAGCGCGCGGTGCAAGGCAAGGTCCTCGGGGGATCGGTCCGGTGGAATCCGCGCGAGGTAGCCCTCGATCGCCGCCAGCGTGAAACCCAAGCCCTGCAGGTCACGGACCAGCTCAAGGCGGGCCACGTGCCGCTCGTCATAAAGACCCAGCCGACCGCGCACCGCCGGCGGCGGGATCAGACCCATCCCGGCGTAGAAGCGGATCGTGCGCACGCTGATGCCGGTGCGCACCGCCAGCTCCGCGATGGTGAGCTCGTCGGCCACGAGCTGTCCTTCCCGATGTGACAGTAAAGCTGTCGTGACAGTGCCACTGTAACGTACGTGCCGGTGTCGAGGCACCTGCTCTTGGCGAGCGCACGCCTACTGACCTGGCGTTCCCGTATACC
>DASVWA010000493.1:0-3979 GCA_036389855.1 Pseudonocardiaceae bacterium | reverse complement strand
AATCCGCTCCGGCGAACTCCACATATCCGGTGAACGTCGCCCCGTCGAAGCGCGCGGCCACGGCGAATTTCGCGGTGAGACCGTGCGGTTAGCGTGGGCGGTCGCGCTGGCCGCGACCATCGCCTCGGTTGTCGGCATCCTGATCCTGACCAGCGATCAGGCGCTCAGCGCCGCAAGCTTCCAGGCCGGAGTCGAACAGGCCCAAATCCTCGACCACACCACCGACACAGCGCTGGCCGCCGGGCTCGAGCTACCAGCCGCGAACGACGCCCTGCGCGACAGCCTGCCCCACGTCGTGCAGACAGCCAACTCGCTGGTCAAAGCCCGCACCACCCTGGGCACCCTCGGCGACCAGCTCGCCACACTCGCAAGCGTGCTCGACAGCGCCGACCCACCCCTGGACTCCGTCGTCACCGCGACCCGCGACACCAACACCGCCGCCGGCCAAGCACAGCCACCGGTCGACCACATCGCCGCAACCCTCGACCGCGCGAACGCCAACGCGCGCGACCTCGGCCCGAAGCTCGACGAATCCCTCACACGCGCCCGAACCATCGAAAGCAAGCTCCGCGTACTGCTCCTACTGCCCATCGGCACCCGATGACCCGCGAGGCGACCCCATGACCCGACTGCTCGCACGAAAACCCCTTCGCCCAACCCCGGACCGCAACCGAGATCGTCGACGACGTCTGTCTGGCTGCTCACCAGCGCCATTTCAGTCGCTTCCTTGTCATCAGGCGAACTCGCCGCTACTACCGCGCTTGATCGGCATCGTCGCCCGGGGCGGGGCGTCGAAGGGCTTCCCAGGCGGCGTCGGCGAGGACTCGTTCGGCTCGGGCGAGGTGTGCGCTGAGGGCATCGGCGCCTGGTTTGGCGAAATGCCCGGACGGGTCGATGGAGGCCCGGACGAGCTGCTCGGCGGGTCCGAGCCAGAGCGCACAGCTGTGCTCGTGCGGCAGCGCTCGTAGCTCCCCAGCCGCGGCGCGTTCGCCGAGCCAGCCGGTGAGCCGTCCGTAAAAGTGCTGCTTGAGCCGGGCTTCTTCGCCCTCGGAGATCTCGGCGACGTGGGGCTCGCGGCACTGCGCCAGGTAGCGCATAGCGCGCGGATCGGCCCCGGCCCACCGTAGGTAGGCAAGCACCAGCCCGCGGACGGCGTCCTCAGTGCGCGCATGGCGGTCAAGCTCGACGAGCAGGTCGCGCTGGAAGCGCTGCAGGTGTTCCAGATAGACCGTGGCGGCCAGGCTGAGCTTGTCGCGGAAGTGGTGGTAGAAGCTGCCCACGCTCACGCCGGCCGCGGCCAGGATGTCTTCCACCCGGGTCGCCGCGACACCCCGGTCGAGGAACAGCTCGATCGCCGCGGCCGCGATGTCCTCGCGGCGCGAGCCGGGCCTGGCCCGATGGCCCGTGCTGGCAGTGGGGGTCCTGGTCATAGCGGTCGATCCTACCCGGGGTAGAAGAATCCTCGGTATCTGTGCTAGAACTTTCCTCTAGAGGTTTCGTCGGGTGAGCGTGCGGGAGGGTGAGTTATGGCGGAGTACGACGTGGTGGTAGTCGGTGGCGGGGTGGCTGGCTTGTCCGCGGCGATGATGTTGGGTCGGTCCCGACGGCGGGTGGTGGTCGTCGATGCCGGCGAACCGCGCAACGCCCCGTCGGCGCACCTGCACGGCTTCTTGTCCCGCGACGGTATGGACCCGGCCGAGCTGCTGTCCACGGCCAGGCGAGAGGTCGTCGGCTACGGCGGGGAGCTACTGGCGGGCCGAGCGGTCGGCATCGACCGCCTCGACGGGGCGCGGTTCGCCGTGCGCCTGGCCGAGGGCGGGCGACTGGGCGCACGCGCGGTGGTGGTAGCCACGGGGCTTCGTGATGAGCTCCCCGAGATCCCGGGCCTGCGCCCGCGGTGGGGCCAGGATGTGCATTTTTGCCCGTACTGCCACGGCTACGAGGTACGGGACAGCGCGCTGGGAGTGATCGGAGGGGAGGACCGTCCGTTCAGCCTGCGCCAGGCGCAGCTGATCCGGCAGTGGTCCGACGACGTGGTGTTCTTTCCTCACCGGATCGACCTGGAGGCCCACGAGCGGGAGCAGTTGGTCGCTCGCGGCGTGCGGATCGTCGATGGCGAAGTGACGCGAATCGTGTCCGACGAGACCGGCGTCCGCGGTGTCGAGCTCGCCGAGGGTCCGATGGTCAGACGCACGGCGCTGTTCGTCGGCCCACGCTTCGTACCGTCCGACGAGCTGCTGACCGCCCTGGGCTGCGAACTCAATGACGAGGGCTGGGTCGCCACCGATCGCACCGGTCGCACCAGCATCGACGGCGTGTGGGCGCCCGGCAACGTCGTGGACCACACCGCCCAGCTGATCAACGCCGCGGCCGCCGGGTCCGCCGCCGCCATCGCGCTCAACAACCACTATCTGGTCGCCGCCGACGTCGAGAAGGCTCTCAACGACCACACCGAGCCAGTACCAGCCAATTGATCGTCGGATCACTCGATCTTGTCCATCGTCTTGCCGCAGCAGCACGTCGCATTCTGCTCGCCCTCGCATGTGAGTCGGTGCGTCGACAACCGGCTGAGTGGACACCTGAGCGAAGTGCCCTGGCCCACGCGCAGCGGGCACGAGCCCTCGATCATGTCCCGTTGAAGGATCGGCTACGCCATCCGGCCCACACACAGTTCCGGGAACCGTCATTCCCGGAACTAAACTACGACCATGACTTCGGAAACACACCCGATACCCGGCTCCAGCTGGTCGAACCAGCTTCCGGAAACACCGACCGGAACGACGGACGGGCAGCATCGCTGTTGCCGCTTGAGTTCGCGGCCGCCCTCGCTGGCTACCAGCGCGCGCTGCGCGGGGCCCCGCTGGCCGCCGCCACTCGCGCCAAGTACGTCTCCCGGGTCCGGGGCTATCTGGTCTGGCTGGCCACCGCCGACGCCGACCTCGGGGATCCGCTCGAGGAGACCTCGGCGCGGGACGGGGCGGTGCGCGACTGGCGTGCCTGGGCCAAGACCATCGCCCGGCTGCGCCCGGCCACCATCAACAACACCCTCGCCGCGATCGACGACTTCTACACCCGACGCGGGCTCGGCCCGGCTACCGCCCGACGCGAAGCACTACCCCAACGGGCCCCCAAGGCTCTTACCGCGCGGGAAGTCGTGCGCTACCTGCGCGCGGTCGAGCACTGCGGCTCCGCGAGGGACACCGTGGTGGCGCTGTTGCCCTTCTATGCCGGTCTGCGCGTGGGGGAGGTCGTGGGTCTCGACCTCGATGACCTCGCGCTCTCCGCCCGCAAAGGCACACTGCGCGTACGGGGGAAAGGCCGCGATGGCGGCAAGCTGCGCGAGCTCCCACTGACCCGCCCCGAGCTGCGCGCCGCCCTCACCAGGTGGCTGGATGACCGCCCCACCTGGCCGGCCTCCGACGCGTCGCCAGCGTTGCTGCTCAACCGTCGAGGCGGACGTTTGTCCGACCGCTCCGCACGGACCATCATCACCGCGCTCGGAGAACAAGTCGGCCTCGCCCACGACGGCAGCGACGGATTCGGGCCCCACGTCCTGCGACACACCTTCGCAACCCAACTCCTACGCGGGGGCGCCGATCCAGTGCTCGTCGCGGACCTGCTCGGACACTCCGACCTGGGCACGCTGAAGATCTACACCCAGCCCAACGACGAAGACCGCGAGCGCGCCCTCGCGCTGCTCACCACCGACTCCTGACCCAGTGCATCAGCACACCGCCCCGAGAACGTTGTTTTTTCGCTGGAAACTACGGGGAGGCCTTGTACCTGCGGTCCTACCGGGGACGCCGTGGCAGCTGGTTCCGTCACGCACTCCAACGCCATGAAGGCCGGATCCGGCGCCGGAGGCGTGGCCGCGGTGGCGCCCCGATCCGGTCACGGCGGCGGGCGGTGGGGGGCGTACTGCCCCGCGATCCACCGGCAGATCGCCTCCACGATGTAGCCTCGCTCGGCGTCGTCGAGC
>DASVWA010000492.1:0-2342 GCA_036389855.1 Pseudonocardiaceae bacterium | reverse complement strand
GACCAGGGCGATCGCGAGGCTGAGAGCGACCTTCGTGCGACAGTGCATAGCGATCCGAGCTTCTCCGTCCCTCAGCGGTGGGTCATGGTAGCTAGATCGGCGGGCCACGCGCGCGACGGCTCTGTTGCACAGGCGAAAAGCCGACGAATTTCCGCTGTGCTGCCTCGATCAGATGGCACGCGCGAGTTCGGTGAAGATCACTATGAGCCGATCCGACGTAGCTATTCAGCTGGTGCGGTTATGGCTGGCGGGGCTGGTGTGTCGTGATCTCCGGCGTGTCGAGTTGATCTTCTGCTGGGGTGGGGCGAGGGTGTCGTCGTGCCCGACCTCGCGCTGGATGGGCAGCTCGCTGCGGAGAATGCCGTGTTGCGTGCGCAGAATGCTGGGTTGCGGACCGAGAACGCCGTATTGCGCGCCGAGCACGAGGAGCTGCAGCGCATGCTGGCGCTGTTGACCGAGCGGGTGGCGGAGCTGGAGCGGCGGTTGGCTTGCGATTCGTCGAATTCGTCTCGGCCGCCGTCATCGGATGCGCCGTGGTCGAAGAAGCCGGCGAAGAAGCGCTCGTCGCGCAGCAGGTCGGGGCGCAAGCCCGGCAAGCAGCCGGGTGCGTCGTCGTTGTCGCGCAGCCTCGTCGATGATGCCGACGACACGCTGAAGATCCAGCCGCAGCGCTGTCGGCGCTGTGATGCCTCGCTGGAAGGGGCCAAGGAGTGCGGGCGTCAGCGGCGCCAGGTTGTCGATGTGCAGCCGGCGCCGCCGCCGAAGGTGACCGAGTACCAGCGGATCTCGAAGATGTGCCGGTGTTGCGGGGCGGTGACCACCCCGGGCTGGGATGACCAGGCGGTGCCGGTCGAGCACGCCGACACCGTGGCCGCGGTGGGCTCGCCGGTGCGCATCGGCCCCGAAGCCGTGGCCCGCGCCGCGTTGCTGACCTGCGCGCACTACCTGCCGGTCGGCCGCGCCCGCGACCTGTTGGAGACATTGACTGCGATCGATGTCTCCACCGGGTTCCTCGCCGGGATCCGCGGTCGCGCGGCGCGGCGGTTGGAGAAAAAGTTCCTCGGCCACCTGCAGACACTGCTGGCCAGCGCCCCGCTGCTGCACGCCGACGAGACACCCGGCCGCGCCGCCGGTGCCTTGTCGTATGTGCACGTGGCCTGCACCGACTACCTCACCCTCATGCACGTCGGCGACCGCTCCGCAGCCACCATCGACGCCGGCGGTGTCCTTGCAGAATTCACCGGGGTGCTAGTGCGAGACGGCTACGCCGGCTACGAGCACCTCAAGGCCGTCCATGCTTGGTGCGGAGCCCATCTCCTGCGGGACCTGCGGTCAATCTCCGACGCCGACCCCGACGGCCAGCTGTGGGCCACCGCGATGGCTACCACGCTGCTCGACGCCAACCGAGCCGCACACCAGGCCCGCGAACGCCAAGCCGACCGCCTCGACGAGGCGACGCTTCACCAGATCCGCAACCACTACCGGGGCGCCCTGGCCCGAGGCGACACCGACAACCAGGGCCAACACACCACACTCGCCGACAAGGCACGAACCCTCATCAACCGGTTCCGACGATACGAGGACATGATCCTGCGGTTCGCGACAGATCTCTCAGTACCCTTCACCAACAACGAAGCAGAAAGATCATGTCGCCCCGTCAAGATCCAGCAGCGCACCTCCGGCGGCGCCTGGCGCACCCTGCAAGGCCTCACCGACTTCGCCCTCGTCCAGTCCTACCTAGACACCGCCACCAAATGGGGACTCAACAAACTCGACGCCCTGCGCCAACTCTTCACCACCGGCGCCTGGCTACCCCCAGCACTCACACCAGCTGAATAGCTACTCGCCGGCGTGGTCGTGACCGACGATATGCAGATGGGCGCTATCGCTGAACACTACAGCCTGGAAACGGCGCTGCGTCAGGCCATCGTCGCAGGCGTCGACATAATCACGTTCGCCAACAACAATCCTCGTACCTACGAACCCGACATCGCCCCTAAAGCGATCACCATCATTGCAGCGCTGGTCGAGGACGGCACTATCAGCGAGGCCCGGATCTACGAATCGGTCAAACGTATTCAAGCGCTCAAACAGCGGCTTTCGCGCTAACCCTAGCAGGCACGCCACTCTAATCTTCAGGATCTTGATTGGTTTGCTGCGGCAGCTCGGTACTCGACTCTCAACTCTACGGTGGTCGGGTGGTCAGGCCCCGAGGCCACCGGCGGTAGCGGACGGGGTTGTAGATCGTCACCAGGTCTGCGGCCTCGTCCAGATCCCGTCGACCCCGCGGGTGCCGTCGTCTGCGTCCACGTTGACCCGGAAGCGGTGGATCCTCACGGTAG
>DASVWA010000491.1:0-8361 GCA_036389855.1 Pseudonocardiaceae bacterium | reverse complement strand
GCCCGACCCCGATCCGCTACCGGTTCCCCCGCCAGGCCCTGGCCCGGTTCCGTCGCCACCCGGGCCGGAGCCGCCCGGCCCGCCGACTCCCCCTGGACCGACACCGCCCGGCCCAATGCCGACCCCGCCTGGCCCCGTGCCGCCCCCACCCACACTGTGATCGTGGGGGGTGGCACTCAACGAATCCGCCCACCGGCGGTGCGGCCCGTGGGGGTGCCGGCACGCTGGCTGCTAGGAGAAGGCCGGCGCCACCGATCAACAACGAGGAGGCTCCGGTTCTGGAGATACTCAACGACCTCACCTCCGGGCGCAGGCCCGACGCCTGCATCGACGCCGTCGGCATGGAACTCCCACATCGATGTGCGCCCGCTGCAGGCCTACGACCCGGCCAAGCAGGCTATGGGTGTCGAAAGTGATCGGCCGCACGCGCTGCGCGAAGCGATCATGGCTTGCGCCAACGGCGGCGTGGTGTCGGTGATCGGCGTCTACGGCGGGTTCGTAGACAAGTTCCCGATGGGCTCGATCATGAACCGGTCACTGACCCTGCGCGCTGGGCAGTGCCACGTGCACCGCTACATGGAGCCGCTGATGAAGCGGCCATGGTGCCGAGCATCGACATCGGCGAGTTCACCGCGTCGTCGACACCGCTGCACTGTCCTGCCCCAATTTCCCGAGCGCTGCAGCGCAATGTTGAGATAGATATCGACCCACGGCCGGAGTGACCGGTAGCGGCTCGGCAGCCCGCTGCCACAGCCACCTCAATGAGTCGCGGTTTTTGGGAAGTCGACAATCCGGGCACACAGTGGTCCGCGGGGGACAGCAGTAGGAGTGGTGCGGTGGAAACCCTTGGCCGATGCTGGCGGGCACCACCGTAGGGCTGCATCTGACCTTGCGCCGGCGACGGAGACGGCGCCTCGCCGATGGGCGAGGCGCCGCGGTCGCCCGCATCAGCACCCCGGAGGTGGCTGTGACCGACGAGGGCGAGCTGATCGCGGGACGCTACCGTCTGATCTCGCGCCTGGGCAGTGGGGCAATGGGTGTGGTGTGGCAGGCGCAGGACGAGCGCCTACACCGCACCGTTGCGATCAAGCAGCTGTTACTGCCGTCGGGGATGGGGCACATCGAGGCGGACGAGGCGAATCGTCGGGCGCTGCGGGAGGGACGGATCACCGCCCGGTTGCACCACCCACACGCGATCGCAGTCTATGACGTGGCTGAGCACGAGGGCCAACCGTACCTGATCATGGAGTACATGCCGTCCAACAGCTTGGCGACGGTGCTTTCCAGACAGGGTGTGTTGCTGCCCGACAAAGTCGCCAGGATCGGCAAACAGATCGCCTCCGCGCTGGCCGCTGCGCACGCGGCCGGCATCGTGCACCGAGACATCAAGCCAGGCAACGTGCTCCTCGCCGACGACGGCACGGTCAAGATCACCGACTTCGGTATCTCCCACGCCGTTGGTGACGTCACTGTGACTGCTACCGGTATCCTGGCCGGGACACCGGCCTACCTGGCGCCGGAAGTGGCCCGGGGCGGCAGTGCCGACTTCCCGTCGGACGTGTTCTCCTTGGGTTCCACGCTTTACACCGCGCTGGAGGGTACGCCACCGTTCGGGCTCGACAACAACGCTATCGCCCTGCTCCACCGCGTGGCTTCGGGCGAGATCATCCCGCCCAGTCGGTCCGGTCCGCTCACCCCTTTGCTGTTGCGCCTGCTGCATCGAAACCCCGAGCAGCGCCCCACCATGCAACAGGCGGCCGATTCGCTCGCCGCTCTCGCGGCCGACCTGGCGATGCCCCAAGGTAGCCCGCCTGCCGCCACGCTGGTGCTAACCCCAGATGACCCAACGGTCCTAACGACGCAGCAGGCCTTCACCCGGTCGGCACCACCGGCGAGGACGACCGCCCCGGCGCCTTCCAAGAAGGTGGACGCCGCAGCCGGTCAGCCGCCGACTGAGGATGATCGCGACGGATCGTCAGGGGGCCGCCGCAGACTCCTGGCCGGCATGTTAGCGGTCGCCCTTGCAGCCGGTGTCCTGGTCACCGCGCTCATGAGCGATGGCAACATCAACGGCGGCAATGCCACCAGCCGTAACGCCGCCACCGGCGGTAACGTCCCCCGACCGCCGAGCACCTCCGACGATCCTGTGCAAAGCCTTCAACCCCTTCCCACCCCTGCAGCACCGAACAGCGCAACGCAAGGCATCCAAACGCAGCCAACTCAAGCAGGTCCGCGCACCACCACGCAGGCAGCCATCCCAACCGGCCCGACAGCTCCAGGCAGCACACAGAGCACGCCTGAGCAGCTGCAAGCGATTACCGACTATTACGCCTTAATGCCTGACGACCTGACGGCAGCGTGGGAACGGCTTACCGCGGACTATCAGCAGAACCATGCCGGGGGCTTCGCTGGGTACCAGGACTTCTGGAACCTCGTGCAACGGGTCACGGTCTCCGACGTCTCTGCGCAGCAGGGCGGCGCCGTGGACGCAACAGTGGAGTACGTCTTCAAAGACGGCCGGGTCATCGAGGAGCAGACCAGTTACGGACTGCTCGCCGAGGACGGTGTGTGGAAAATAGACAGCTCCACGGTGCGCAGTAGCCAGGCTAAGCAAGTCAACTGACAACGCACCCGGCCACGCCCGAATGAGTCGCTCGACATTGCGGGTGCAGATGACTTCAGAGACAAGATCACGGCTTCACCGGACAAGATCACGGGCACGGTGGATCACACCAAAAGGGCAGGTGCACAGCGCACTGGGATTTGAGCGCGAATGCATGCATCCGCCAGATGGGCGGTGGTCAGCGTCGCAAACCGTCGCCGAAGCGCTTGCTGATCCATACTATGTCATCTTTTCACTCAAGCGGTTGGGGTGTTGGGGCGGTCGAGGGTCTTTTTTGGACCAGTGGTGGGTCCGGTAGATGCGTCGGAAGATTGTTCGATCACGACTGCGGTAGATTAATCACACCCGGATGGCTGCACAGGCTCGCTGAGGAAAGGCGCAATCGGTGACGTATGCCGCCAGCCGCTGAGCTCCAGCGGAGCGCCCCGCACGACTCGAATCTGCGGCCTAGTGGTTACCAGAACTCACTACCGGATAGTGCCAATCATGACCGAACAGTTCGTCTGGCCGGCGCAGATACTTCTCGACGGTACGTGCTGGCCGAAGGTTGGTGGTTGTTCGGATAGGCAAAGCGCGGAGATTATCATAGGGTGGGCTCTTTCTCCCGTATCCGGCGGCTGAACGACATGGACCCCTGCCCCTGGTCGGCTATCCTCCGGCGCCGATGCGACGGGATACCCGTGCAGGTGGTGGCTCATCATGCCCAATCTGGGACCATCACGGAGCCAGGCCTGCCGGAGCATCTTTGATCTCTAGCTTGGAAGCCTATTGGGCCGGTCTGGCCTGGCTCTCAGCCGATGGCGCAAGGACGCGAGTGCATGTTCGTGTCAGCATGAGGGTATGGTCACATCGGCTGTGAGCGACGATGCTGGAACCTTGCTTTATCCCCACCGGTTTCACAGTGCGCGCGAGCGCAATGAGCAGTTGGGCCGCTGGGTGCGCATCGTCGCGGGGGTCACCACGGTGGATGAGCGGTTGCTCGACCGGTTGGGGCGGCGGATGTTTGCCCGCGACGAGCTAGGCGCCCAGCTGGTCACGGCGATGCGCCGGCCCAAGGACGACCCCGAGCGGGTCGCCATGGCGCAGTTCAAAGTTGCCCTCGCTGACGGGATCGAGGCCGTGTCGGACGCGCCCCAGGCGCTGCGCGAATTTTTCGCGGTGGTCGATGACGTGCCCGACTGGGTGGACTTCGATGTCCTCGAGCGAGGGGCCCGGGCGTTTCGGCGGTTCGGGCGCAGCCGCGACGACGTGCTGGTGCAACTGGCGCTGATCGGTGGATACCGGTTCGCCGGACCGGCCGACCTGCTGGTGCGAACCGGTGGCCTAGCCGGCTCGAGCGCCATGCGTCGGCTCGGGGAGACCCATAAATGGGTCGACGCGGTCAGCGCACCGGCGGGGATGCGCCGAGATGGCGAGGGTTTCAAGCTCACCGTCCACGTGCGGGTCATGCACGCCTTGGTTAATCATGTGTTCGAAACCAACGGTCGCTGGGACATCCCGAAGTACGGCCTGCCGATCAACCAGACTGACCAGGCCGGAACACTGGGGCTGTTTAGCAGCACGGTCTTGTTCGGGGTGCGCGCGCTCGGGCGCATCGTGACCAAAGCCGAGTCGCTGGCGGTCATGCACCTGTGGAAGTTCGTAGGCTGGCTGATGGGAATCGACGAGGACTGGCTATTCGACACCGAGCGCGAGCAGAACGTCTTCAACTACCACGTGCTGCTCGCCCAAGCAGACGCCACACCAGCTGGCGCCGCCCTGGCCGCGGCGCTTGTCGATGGACAACTCACCCTGAGCTACGGGCACCTGAACACTGTTCGCGGCCATTACGCGCGGCTGCGCACACTGAGTATGTTGCGCTACTTCCTAGGCAAGCAAGGCCTGCACGACCTGAACTTGCCCATCACACCTGTCTGGGCCGTCCCCCCCATCATCGGGCGAAACTTGATCGAATCAGGATTGATCGCCCGCACCCGCCTCGGGCGTCGCTACCTCGAACACGCGGCCGACCGAAGCTCACAACGCCTGCTAAAACTCAGGTTCGGCACCGCGCCAGCGGAAATCGGCGCACTACCAACCTGAACCCCACGCTCTCGGCAACGCGATGCCCGCCTCTATGGGAGGGAATACGGCGAATACCTTCCTGTCCGTAGTCATAAGTAACGCCCGCTACTACCTGCAAATTGTCCAGGTTTAGGCCTTATCTTCGGGCCCAGGTCTTGCTGACGCTAGCTATGGCCGAGCCAGGCATGCCAGAGGTAGATGCTGCTGCGGTCCGGGCACTGGCTATCGCTGCTGAATGGAATCGGGGGGCGCAACATGGCCTCATGGATCATCGCTCGTAACGGCCGCCCTTCAGCAATCCGACCACCAGATCGCTGCAGCGACGCCATCAGGTGCCCTTGACGTCGGCGAGGTGACGCAGGACGGTCCCGGGGCACGTAAGGGACGGAGACCGCCGTCGAGCACTTCTGCGTGAACGCTGGGTGGCTGTGCGTCCGTGTATCTGGGAGTGTCGTTTGTGCCGGTGAGCTGCGGCTACGTCGGGGGTAGATCGACCTGTGCGGACTCGTCGCGCCGCTTGCGCTGACGGCTCGCTGACGATGATCGCCTGTGGAGGTGTGGAGAGAAAGCGCCGGTGAATGCGGTGCCATTCGCTGGACACTGATCGGACACCGGCGCGAGTGTTGACCGCACGGCTGCTGATTTGGACCAGTATTCTGGCCCTTCTGAGGCTGACAGGGGGATCCTCGGTGTCGACCGACCACACGCTCGCTGACCTGTGTGGAACCGGCTAAGACGGGGGCAGCAAGCTTGACGGCACGGGGGTTCTTTCTGCGCAGCAAGGTCCTTTCGGCGTTCACTGCGTTGAGCCCGCCGTGCAGTTTCAGCTGCGGCTGCCCACGGCCACGTTTACGGGGCGCTATCTGCAGTACGGGTGCGGTGGCTTCTGTGGCGTGATCTCTGCGGCGCCGTTTCCCGACTGTGGCGGGCTGCACAACGCCGTCGTGGCGACCTGTGACGGGATGGATGGACTGGTCGACGACCAGATCGACGATCCCCGCGACTGCCGGTTTGACCCTGTGGCCCTGCAGTGCCCGACCGGAACCGATCAGCCGAGCTGCTTGACGCCGGCTCAGGTAGACGCCGCACGCATGCTGTACGCCGGACCGACCGACGCCCACGGGCGCCGCCTGTACCCCGGTGGGCAGACTCGTGGCTCCGAGCTCTCCTGGGACAGCTACCACTGGCTTATCCTCCCTGCGGGGGAGCGGCGACTCGGCCGCGAGACTGCATGCCGACATCTACCTGAAATACGTCGGATATCCCCTCGGCACGCCCCATTCCTCGGTGGCCGACTTCGAGTTCACGGAAGCTTATTCACAGCCCGATTAGCAGCGGCTTCGCCTGCTGAGGCTGGGTTACCTCGGTTTGTGACTTTCGGGTTTCGATCTGTCGATAATCGCGTGTCGCGCTTGAGGTGCAACAGCTCTTGCCGTCTTGTTCGATGTCTTCCGGAAATCGAGCAAGGATCGGCGAGAGCTGTTGCGGTATGAGGCTATGACAGGGCTAAGCGATAGGCAACTCACCGATCTGGTGGTGCGGGTGCATGCGGTGTGTGCCGAGAAGTTCGTCTCCCGTGGCCGACCTCATACGCTGGTAGCTGCGGCGTTAGCAGGCTACGAGCACTCGCCAGTACCGGTCGTTCCCGCCACTTTGTAGTCCAACATGGGGATAAAGTGGGGTGTTGATCGTGACCGCTCCTATTGGCAAGATACGGTCATTGTGCGCGCACCTGTCTGTGCTCTAGCGGCCATCCTGCTGATGTCCCTGTGCCCTGCCGTCGCCCAAGCGGCGCCCGCCTGCCCCACCGTGGTCGATGATCGCACCTTCGCCACTGAAGCGGACCTGCGACGCCTGAACGCGACCATCGCGGGCTTCGGGTTACGCACCACGGGATCCCTCGCGCATCGGCTTATGATCGACTGGCTCGAAGGAAGCGTCCGGCGGATGCCTGGGATCAAGACCCGTTCCCAGACTTTCAACATCCAACGCTGGCAACCACTCACCCACGGTCTGTCGACCTCCGGTCTGCTTACCGTTGCGGATCAACGGATCCGGGTCGCTGGCGTGATCCCGTACACGAAGCCGACTGTCGGGGTCGACGGCGAGTTGGTTCATCTCCCGTCCGAGCCGATCACGGCTAGTGCGCGGGGAAAGATTGTGCTGCGGGACTTTCCAGCCGTCGACCGGGGCTACACCGCTGAGGCCGTGCTCAACCAGGACCTGATTGACGCGGGCCTAGCTGGTGCCGCTGGACTCATCATCGCCTTCGACTTCCCGCATCCCCAGGCGCAGGGCTACTACGACCCGCACACTGGTACCCACTATCGGGTGCCGGGGGTGTTCGTTGGCGTCGACGAAGCCCAACAGCTCAAGCAACTGGTGGGTGCACAGGCGCGTGTCAGTGTCCTGGCGTGGAGTTCCCCGGCTCGGACTCGGTCTTTGATCGCCACTTTGCCGGGCCAGAGTTCCGAGCGGATCGTTTTGGACACGAACACGGACGGCAACACCTGGGTGCAGGAGAATGGGAACGCCGCCCTGCTGGCCCTGGCATCGTATTTCTCCGGCCTGCCCCTCGATTGCCGCCCACGCACGGTCGAGTTCGTGTTTGCCACCGGGCATCTGAACCGTCCCACCGAAGGCACCGAGTTCTACGCGCGCGAATTGGATGCCGAATACGACTCGGGCACAGTCGCCTTCGCCTTCGCCCTCGAACACCTCGGCACCCGCGAGTACCTGCCAGTACCAAGAGCAAACGGTCCCGGGCGGGAGCTGAAACCGTCTGGCAAAAGCGAGTTCTTCGGCTGGTTCGCGGGCAGCCCTCGCCTGGCCGCCGCCGCAACTTCAGCGATCACCGCGCGTGCTTTGGACCGCGTGGCCGTGCTGCCGGGAATTGATCCCCCCAACCCCGCCCGAGTACCACCACAATGCTCCTTCGGTGGCCTAGGCACCCACCTGCACAGCCACCTCATCCCTACGATGGCCATGATTTCCGGCCCTTGGACCCTCTGGGCACCCGCATTCGGCCCAGACGCCATAGATCTCACCCGGATGCGCAGCCAAGTCCTCGCCGCCGGTGATACCGTCCTCGCCCTCGGCAACGTCCCCCGCACGGAAATAGCAGGCCCCTATCTCGCCTACCGCCAAGCCCGCGCCGCGGGAACCCCGGCCTGCCCACACGACCTCCCACCGGTCCAAGCGCCAGTCTGAGTGGAAGACTCCTGGCCGTAGTAGACGTAGGTAGCAGTTTGCGGACCGTGGCGACCACGCCGATGTTGCGTCCGCGGTGGGCGATGATTCGGGCGCGGTCGGCGGCCTGGGTAGGTACTCGGTGGCTGCAATCTACGTGAAATGTCCGATTCGTATTCGTAGTTGTTCATCCGAATAGGGCTCGCCTGAACGTGTATGTACTGCCCGTTTGGGTGCTGTTGTTGACTCCCTTCGTTCCGAGTTATGGCGTGAAGGACTAAGGAGGATTAAAATCAAAATAGGAATTAATTCGTTGGATAAAAGGAGTTGTCATGACCATGCTCTTAGAGCGAGTTGGCACATTTGCTGACACCATCACGGACAAGGTGATAATCCGCCGTCCGCCACTAACCCCTGTAGCGTGCCTAGCCCGTGGCGCTCAGTGTGATTACGGTTATCAGTGCTGTTCCCACGGTTGCTCCGAA